>NZ_JBDZDI010000006.1:0-302740 GCF_040044975.1 Gordonia oleivorans | reverse complement strand
CTCCAGATACTCCCGGACATAGGCTGTGATCTCAGCGATCGTGTAACCAGCACTAATACTCATGTTGTGAACCTCCTCCTCGGAAGTGACTCACACCCAGATTGGCATACAACGGACAGCGCTTTGCTACGCACTGACAGCGCTTTCGTTTTCGCTGACGGCGCTCTGGTACGCACTGACAGCGCTCTGGCGTTCGCTGACAGCGCTTTGGTACGCACTGACAGCGCTTTCGCGGTCACTGACGGCGCTCGCTTCGACGTTGACAGCGCTTTCGCTTTCGCTGACGGCGCTTTGGTACGCACTGCAGCGCTCTGCGGTCGGATCTGTCCCTGATTTCAGTATCGGATGAGCGCTGTCAACGTTGGTGAGAGCGCTGTCAACGTCGACGAGAGCGCTGTCAACGATGACGAGAGCGCTGTCAGCGGTGACGAGGGCGCTGTCAGTGGTGACGAGAGCGCTGTCAACGTGGGGGCGAGCGCTGTCAACGATGACGAGGGCGCTGTCAGTGGTGACTCCCGCGCGTTCATTACCCTGGAAGGCATGTCTTCATCCACCGACCCGGGCGGCAGCTCCGGCCCGGGCAGCGACGATCGGCAGGGTGGAAAACCCAAGATCGTCGAGTCGATCGTCATCGCGTCCGAACTGTGGATCGTGGTGCTGCTCGGACACATCATCACCACGATCGCCACCTACGGCCAGACGCGGGACGCCTACGTCGATTTCGCCAGGTCCAGCTACGGCGAGGGCACCGAGGAGTACAACCTCGTGACGTCGTCGGGTCTGGTGATCACCACCATCGTGATCACGCTGATCGTCGAGATCGCGGTGGCGGTCACTCTCCTCATCCTGACCCGCAAGGGCTACAACTGGGCGCGATTCCTGCTCGGTGCGTTGAGCCTGTTCCTGGTGATCACCACGTTCTTCTCGCTCTTCGGCGACGTCCACCCGACGTGGGCGATGGTGCCCAACGTGATCGGCGGTGTCGCCGCACTCGGCGCGGTGGTGTTGCTCTTGCGCCGCGAATCCGACACCTACTGCAAGAAGATGGCGCAGTGGCGTCGCGCACCGCGCGTCCCGGCGGCGCCGCCCTATCCGCCCATTCCCGGCCAGGGCCACCCGCAGGCGGGCGCTTACCCGCCGCCCGGGGCGTATCCCCAGCCCGGGGCGTATCCCCAGCCCGGCGCATACCCGCAATCCGGTCCGTACCCGCCGCCCTACGGCTACGCCCCACCCGGCTATCCGCCGCCGAACGGCTACCCAAGCGCCGGGTACCCGCCGTACCCCGGTCAGCAGCCGCCGACCCCGAGTTCCCCGGAGCAGCAGCCTTCCGCCGCAGACGACCCACGGAACGAGCGCGCGGGTGCTTCACTCAGTAAGGAGTCACCCGGCGCCACGTCGTCCGACGCCAACCCATCCGTCGACCAGACCGAAGGAGATCAGTCCCGTGACCAAACCTGATCCCGCCCAGCGCCCGAACATCGTGGTCTGGGCCTACCGCTGCTGGCTGGTTGCGGGCGGGCTGTTGGCTGCGCTCGGTGTGGCCTACATCCTTCTCGGCATCTTCGTGACAGTCGAAACGCTGATCCCGGTTGGCATCGGCGTTCTGGTGGCGGCCGTCGGCGTCGCCTACATCCTGCTGGGTTCCAAGACCTACACCGGCGATGAACGGTGGCGCTCCTCGCTGGCGGCGCTCACGTTGGTCGTGGTCATCATGCTGCTGGTCCTGAGCTTCCTGGCGCCGCTCCTCGCGGTGGCGCTGCTCGTCGCGATCATCGCCCTGTTCGGATCCCTGCTCGCCTACCGGCCGGAGGCCGACACCTGGTTCACCGGCAAAGAACCGGCCACCACCGCGCCCGCGAAGAAGGGCGCACAGCTCAAGAAGCGGGGGAAGAAGACCCGGTGACCGCAGACCGGTCGCAGGAGCCCGACGAGCCGGGTGACCCGGACGACGCCGACTCCCCAGACGACGCCGACACCGCGGAAGACACGGATTCCCCGGAAGACGCCTTCATACCCACCCCGATCCCCGACAACCCCGGCGAGGTCCTGTTCTACGAGCCCGGCGGCAGCTGGTGGGTGGTGGCCGTCGGTCCCGTCCTCATCGCGGCGGTCCTCGGTATGGAGATCGCCGGACCGGGGCAGGTGCACTGGCTGGTCATCGGCATCTTCGGCCTGATCGTCGTCGGATTCTCCGTCATCCAGGTCGTCGCGGCCCGCAAGCACGTGACCGTCGAGCTCACCGAGACGACACTGCAGCAGGGCACCAAGATTCTCGCCCTGGCCGATATCGATGAGATCCACCCCGCCAACAACGGTTCCGAACACCAGAAGTGGGAAAGCGCCCCCGCGCTCGGCGAGTTGCACGGCGTCCCCCGACGACGGACCGGTGTGGGCGTCACCCTCGCCGACGGCAGCCTCGCTCAGGCGTGGGCGCGCGACGTGGAACGCTTCCGCAACGAACTCACCGAGGCGCACCTCGCGGTCAAGCTCGGCTTGCCGCCGCGCGGGACGGACTCGTAGGGGGTGCATCCGGAGCCTCCGGCGAACGACCGGTCCGACGACGGATTGGCCGATTCCGACTGGAATCGCACGCAACGCTCGGAGACCGGCACCCAACGACTCGACCGCAACTGGTCATCGCTGCTGCAGGAACTGCGGGTGGCACAGACCGGTGTTCAGGTGCTCACCGCGTTCCTGCTGACCCTGCCGTTCCAGTCCCGATTCGACGTCCTCGACCACGGCATGCGGATCTTCTACCTCGCGGTCGTGGCGTGCGCGGTCGGCTCCACCGTCCTGCTCGTCACGCCGGTGGCGTTGCACCGGGCACTGTTCCGCAGGCATCGACTGCCCACACTTGTCCCGTGGGCTCATCGGATCGCCTACGTCGGCCTGCTCTTCCTGGGTGTCGCACTCAGCGGCAGCATGGTCGTGGTGTTCGACGCGACCGTCGGTCGGGTTCCGGCGCTGGTGGCGGGTGGGTGCACCCTCGCGGTGTTCGCGGCGTTCTGGCTGGTTCTTCCGTTCGTGCTGCGCCGGGGTTCCGAACGCGGCTCCGAGCGATCGAGGTGACCCGTCACCCGTTCTCGATCATCGGCGCCACCATCAACTGCTCCGGAATCCCGAAGGCGTCCACCAGGACCCCGGCGTACGGCCGCAGTTCGAGGCACAGTTCGTTGACGCCGCGCCGGATCGCCTTGGCCCGCTCCACCGACACGTGCCGGTGCATCAGGAACCACGACAGATCCTCCTCGAGCGCCGAGTAGACGAACAGGTCGCAGACCTTGCCCAGCAGTTCCGCGGTCGCCTTGGAGTCGCAGTCGTTGATGGCCTCGATGAACGACTCCAGCACCACCCGTTCGGTATGTGCCCGACCGACTTTCAGCAGATGATCCTGCGCATTGTTGAACACCTCGAAGGCGTCGTTGTCGTCACCTATCGCGCGCCGCAGACGCTGCGCGCAGGTCCGCACCAGATGATCCTCACGGTTGCGGAACAGGCGGATCTGGGTGCCGCGGTTGGTCAGATTCGACTTCTCCGGATCCTCGTCGGAACTCTCCAGCAGGGTCTGCACCACCTGCCGGGCCGCGGTCTTCTCGACGACGACGTCGCGCGCCATGCCGGCGATGAACCGCACCCAGCCGCCCGCCGAAAGGCCTTGCACGTCATCGGCATACGCCGACAGCAATTCCTTGGCGACCAACTGGGTCAGGACGGTGTTGTCGCCCTCGAAGGTGGTGAACACGTCGATGTCGCCACGGATGATCGAGATCTGGTTCTCGTCGAGATAGCCTGCACCGCCGCATGCTTCGCGACTGACGTTGATGGCATGGGAGGCGTGCCAGGTGGCGTACGCCTTCAAACCGGCTGCGGCGCTTTCGAGTTCACGTTGCCGCCCGGCGTCGGAATCATCCGGTGCGGCCGACTGCACCTCATGCAGTTCGGCGGTCAGCTCGTTCTGCGTGCACGCGATCGCATACGACTTCGCGATGAGCGGCAACAACTTCCGCTGATGCCCGAGATAGTCCAGGACGGTGATCTCCGAGTCGCTGTCCGGGGCCTCGAACTGCTTGCGTACCAGGCCATAACGGGTGGCCAGCGCCAGCGCCTTACGGCCCGCCGCACCCGCCGTCGCGGCCACCGACACCCGGCCGCGGATCAGGGTGCCGAGCATGGTGAAGAAGCGCCGGTTGGAGTTCTCGATGGGGGAGCGGTAGGTGCCGTCGGTGTCCACGTCGGCATAGCGGTTGAGCAGGTTCTCCGCCGGGATGCGCACGTCGTCGAAGGTGATGCGCCCGTTGTCGACGCCCGCGAGGCCACCCTTGTATCCGCAATCACTGGTGGTGACGCCGGGCAGGTCGTTGCCGTCGGCGTCGCGGATGGGCACCACAAAGCAGTGCACCCCATGGCTTTCCGGCTCTTCCCCGGGTCCGGCGGTGATCAGCTGGGCGAACACCGCCGCCACCGTCGCATGCTGGGCGGCGCCGCCGATGTAGTCCTTGCGCGACGACGGCGTGGGCGAGGTCACCACGAATTCCTGCGTCTGCGGGTCGTAGGTCGCGGTGGTCTCCAGGGCCTGCACATTGGAGCCGTGGCCGGTCTCGGTCATCGCGAAGCAGCCCAGCAGATCCAGTGAGATGATGTCGGCGACGTAGCGGTCGTGATGTCGTGCGGTACCGAGGTTTTCGACGGCACCGCCGAAAAGTCCCCACTGCACACCGGATTTCACCATCAACGACAGGTCGGCGTAGCCGAGCATCTCGATCGCGGTGATCGACGCTCCGATGTCGCCGGTGCCGCCGTGGTCGGTGGCGAAACCCGCGCCGGCGAAGCCGTGCGACGCCAGTTCCCGCATCTCACCGAGAATCCGCTCACGTGCCTCGTCGAGCGTCAGCGACGGATCGGGCAGCAGATCGGAGCGGTCGGACAGCTCGCGCACCATGTCCCGGGTCGCGGCCCAGCGGCCGTCGAGTGTGCGGCGCAAACCCTCGACCAGCAGATCGCGGGTGGCGTCGTTGATGGCGTCGTCGTCGTGCGGTGACGGCACGTCCCCCGCGGCGACCGTCGTGGTGGTGCTGGTGGTGTCGTCGGGATTGGCGGTCGGCGATTGCGTGGGTGTGGACATTCCTCCACGGTACGTATCCGGACTCCGTGGCTTGCCGGTTTCGATGGATCGTGGCGTCGCGCTGCGGCGCGGACACGGGGCAACACCGGGGGCGACGCTACGGCAGCAACCCCATCCGACGCGCCGTCACGACCGCTTCGCGCCGATTGTGCACCTCGAGCTTGCCCATCAGGTTGCGGACGTAACTCTTGATGGTCTCCGGCCGCAACGACAGCCGCTCGGCGATCTCGGCGTTGGCGCATCCCAACGCGAGGTGGGCGAGCACATCGCGTTCGCGTGGCGAGAGCGTCACCGCGCACGTCGGCCGCGAACCCAGGCCCCGCAACCGCTCCTCGACGTCGCGCAACCGGCCGGCCAGCGCCTCATCGGTCGTCGTCGCGGCGATCTCCCGCAACGCGACATAGCTCTCCACGATGGCGTCGGCGACCGTGGCGGGGACCTGCGGTTCGGCCGGTTCGACCCGATTCAGCTGCGCCACACGACGATCCACCTCGTCACGTACCTCGATCTCGTGAGCGAGTTGCCGCGCGGTGCCGACCATCCGGGCGATCACCCGATCGCCGATGCGTTCGGGACTGCGCAGGGCGCCGTACAGCACCGCCCGCGTCCTGCCGTCGACCACCGCCGGTGCGGCGATCAACGACTCGATGCCCTCCCCGGACACCTCACGGTCGTAATCGTGGGTGATCTCGGTGGAGGTGAAGTAGTCCGATACCGCGCCGGCGCGTCGTTCGGCGATGGTCCGCCCACCCAGGCCGCAGTCGGCCGAGATCAGCAGGTCCCGCAGGATGACGCTGCGCGTACCGACGAACCCCGACAGCACCGCCCCGCGGTCGTCGACGACGCCGCCGAAGAGCACCGGCAGGACGGTGGCGCGGCCCGCGGCACGCAGTGACGCGCGCACGGCGTCGGCGTCGTCGGGTCGGCGGGTGTCGATCGTCCCGGATCTGATCGCTGCGGCCATGTGGTCACCTCCTGCGGGCAAAACCACCCACTTCCGGGGGTGGTGCAACCTCCAGTGTGATCCATACCGTGGAAGGCGACAAAACGTCGCGGGCATCACCGACCCGCCGCACCGCGACCCGACCAGGAGAAACCGATGTCCGTGCCGGATGTGACCGCCCCACCCACCACCGACCTCGACGCCGAGTTCGGCCGCATCGACAGTGGCACCGCCAACCGTTCCGAGATGACACCCCTGCGGTTCCTGGAACGTTCGGCCCAGGTGTTCCCCGACCGCACCGCCGTCATCTACGGACAGCGCAGCGCCACCTACGGCGAGTTCGCCGACGAGGTGGCGCGACTGGCCCGCATCCTGGCCGACCGGATCGAGCCGGGGGAGCGGATCGCCTACCTCACCCCGAACGTCCCCGAGATGCTGGTCGCGCACTACGCGGTGCCGCTGGCCGGCGGGGTGCTCGTCGCCCTGAACTCCCGGCTGGCCGGACCCGAGCTGGTCTACATCCTCAACCACGCCGGCGTCACGACGCTGTTCTTCGACGCGGAGTTCCGGCACACGGTGTCGCTGATCGTCGATCAGGTGCCGGAGCTGACCACCACCGTCGAGATCGTCGACACCGAATTCGGCACCGTCCCCGGTGATGTCGCGGCATCCGGAATCCCGGGACTCGAGTCCTACCCCGACTTCCTGACGCGCGCAGACGATCTCGATCCGACGCCGATCCCGTGGACCGTCGACGACGAGAACACCGTCATCACCATCAACTACACCTCCGGTACCACCGGAAAACCCAAGGGCGTCATGTACACCCACCGCGGGGCGTATCTGAACTCCTTCGGTGAGACCTTCCACAACGAGTTCACCGGCCACAGCCGCTACCTCTGGACGTTGCCGATGTTCCACTGCAACGGCTGGTGCACCCCGTGGGCGGTCACCCAGGCATCGGCCACCCACGTCTGCCTGCGTGCGGTGCGGGCCGACGCGGTGTGGGATGCGATCGACGATCTCGGCGTCACCCACATGTGCGGTGCGCCAACGGTATGCACCACGATCGCCGGATCGCCGCGCGCCCATCGGCTGGACCGGCCGCTGCACATCACCACCGCCGGAGCGCCGCCGAGTCCGACGGTCATCGGTCAACTCGAGGCGCTCGGCATCACCGTCGTCCATGTCTACGGACTCACCGAAGTGTATGGGCCGTATACGATTTGCGAGTACCAGGACGCCTGGGACGATCTCGCACCGGCCGAGCGTGCCACCAAGTTGTCGCGGCAGGGAGTCGGCATGGTGCAGGCCGAGGACGCGCGCGTGGTGGCGCAGGGCACCCTGCCGCTGACCGACGTGCCCGCCGACGGCGAGACGATGGGCGAGATCGTGCTCCGCGGCAACAACGTGATGGCCGGATACTTCAAGGATCCCGACGCCACCCGAGAAGCCTTCGCGGGCGGCTGGTTTCACACCGGCGATCTCGGCGTGATGCACCCCGACGGCTACATCCAGCTGCGCGACCGGGCCAAGGACATCATCATCTCCGGCGGTGAGAACATCTCCACCATCGAGGTGGAGCAGGTCCTCGTCAGTCACGACGCGGTGCTCGACGTCGCGGTTGTCGGTGTGCCCGACGAGAAGTGGGGGGAACGGCCCCGCGCCTACGTGCTGCTGAAACCGGGTGCGACGCTGGCCACCGACGATCTCATCGCCTATGCCAAGACCCTGCTCGCCGGGTACAAGGTGCCCCGCGACATCGTCATCGCCGACGACCTGCCACGCACCTCCACCGGGAAGGTGCTCAAGTTCGAGCTGCGCAAGGATGCTTCGGGAAGCTGAGAGGCTCAGCGCGACAACAGTGTTGCCGCGATCGTCGGCGGCACCATCTCCATCGGGATGAGCAACGAGATCGATTGGGTGGTCCGGACCGCCAGCATGTCACGGCGAGCGGCCACGGTCGCGACGCTGGTCATGTCGACGGTGGTGGTGATTCCGCCGGCCATGAACATGATGTGGGCGGGTCCGAATTCGGCCATCAGCGCGGTGTCCCTGGGCGCGAAGCGCTTCCAGGTGGTCAGCGTCTGCAGGTAGGGAAGCGCCACGTTGGTGACGCCGAGACAGATGAGCGTGATTCCGATGACGATGATCGGGAAGGCGGCCGGCAGGGAGTTCGTCGTCTCGCCAACCAGTACGCCACTCACCACTGTGGCGACACCGACCACCAACGGAACGCCGAACTGTATCGCCGCGAGCACGGGATTGCCGAAGGCCACCGCGCGGGCCGCCCGAGAGGCCAGATTCGCGTCGGCGGTCGAGGTGGTGCGGATCATCGTCGGAGGCGCGGTGGTCGGCGAAGGGCGATCGCTCAATGAGGTGTGCGGTCGGTGACCCTGTGCGTGGGTAGCGCCGGTGACTTCAGGACCGCTCACGGTGCCGACTCCTGCTGACGGTGGGTGATGTGCGCCCTCGATCTGATCATCTCCGGGGTGCGGAGGCACCGCGCGCCGCCGTGATTCATTCGGCCGCCCTACCGCAGCGGCGTTCGGTGAGCCACACTGTGATGCCATGGCACCGAGTGACACGACCGGCGAGCCGGACGATCTGCGCACCCTGGTGGTCGCCGAGTCGATCCGGCTGTTCAGCGAGAACGGGTACGAGTCGACCACCGTCGACCAGATCGCCGCGGCCGCCGGGGTGTCGCGCCGCACCCTGTTCCGGCAGTTCCGCTCCAAAGAGGACATGATCTTCGCCGACCACGAGGCGTTGCTCGCGCAGGTGACCGAACGACTGTCGGCCGAAGAGTTCGCACCGGATGAGGCACTCGATGCCGGCGACCCGTGGACCGTGGTGTGCGCGGCCGCCGAGATCGTCTTCACCCACTTCCTCGCGACGCGCGACCTCGCGGTCCGCCGGCTGCACGTGGTCTCACGGGTTCCGGCACTGCGGGACCGCGAACTCGTCACCACCTACCGCTACCAGCGGGTTTTCGAGGAGTACCTGCGGCGCGTGGTTCCCGGTGGGTCGGCGGTTCACATCGTGGCGTTCGCCTCCGCGGTGACCGCGGTGCACAACTACCTGCTGAGGTCGATGATCCGCGGGGACACGGATGCGACCCTGCAGCGGTTGCGTGCCGAGCTGGCCGAGGTGCGCACGGCACTCGGTGCCGACCACCGGGCGCGCGATGCGGCCGGATCCGCCGACGATGCGATCGCGGTGGTGACCTATCCCGCCGACGCCGACCCGGACGTCGTCGCCGAGCAGGTTCGTCGACAACTGCGTGCCGTTGGCCGCAAGCAGGGACAATAGAAGAGACCGTTCATTGACATGGCACTGCGTGCCATGATGAACTGTACCGAAGCGACATCACTGGCACGCAGTGCCCGACATGGCCGGAGGATCGACATGGGTTTTGGTAATCCCGAGTTCAACGTTTTCGAGCTCCCCGAGGAGCACATCGCCCTGCGTGAGGCGATTCGCGCGCTGTCGGAAAAGGAGATCGAGCCCTACGCCGCCGTCGTCGACGAAGAAGCGCGGTTCCCGCAGGAGGCCCTCGACGCGCTCGTCGCCTCCGGATTCAACGCCATCCACGTTCCCGAGGAGTACGACGGTCAGGGCGCCGACTCGGTGGCCGCGTGCATCGTGATCGAAGAGGTCGCCCGCGTGTGCGCGTCGTCGTCGCTGATCCCCGCCGTCAACAAGCTCGGCACCATGGGCCTGATCCTCAACGGCTCCGACGAGCTCAAGAAGCAGGTGCTGCCGTCCATCGCCTCCGGCGAGGCGATGGCCTCCTACGCACTGTCCGAACGTGAGGCCGGCTCCGACGCCGCGGGCATGAAGACCCGCGCCCGCAAGGACGGCAGCAACTGGGTGCTCAACGGCTCCAAGTGCTGGATCACCAACGGCGGCAAGTCATCCTGGTACACCGTCATGGCCGTGACCGATCCGGAGAAGAAGGCCAACGGCATCTCCGCATTCATGGTGCACAAGGACGATCCCGGCTTCACCGTCGGCCCGCTGGAGAAGAAGCTCGGCATCAAGGGCAGCCCCACCGCCGAACTCTACTTCGAGGACTGCACGATCCCCGAGGACCGCATCATCGGCGATGAGGGCACCGGCTTCAAGACCGCCCTGCAGACCCTCGACCACACCCGGCCGACCATCGGCGCGCAGGCCGTCGGCATCGCGCAGGGCGCGCTCGACAAGGCCATCGCATATGTCAAGGAGCGCAAGCAGTTCGGCAAGCCGATCTCGAGCTTCCAGGGTGTCGAGTTCATGATCGCCGACATGGCGATGAAGGTCGAGGCCGCCCGCCTGATGGTCTACACCTCCGCCGCCCGCGCCGAGCGCGGTGAGAAGAACCTCGGCTTCATCTCGTCGGCGTCGAAGTGCTTCGCCTCCGACGTCGCCATGGAGGTCACCACCGATGCCGTGCAGCTCTTCGGCGGCGCCGGCTACACCCGCGACTTCCCGGTCGAGCGCATGATGCGCGACGCGAAGATCACGCAGATCTACGAGGGCACCAACCAGATTCAGCGCGTCGTCATGAGCCGCGCGCTGCTGCGCTGACGCTGCGCGCGTACCCTGACGCTCCCTGACGCCCAACGGCGCCCACCCGCCTCCGTCGAGTGGGCGCCGTTTCGCGTCGAGTGTGCGCCGTTTCGCGTCGAGTGGGCGCTGTTTCGCGTCGAGTGTGCGCCGTCTCGCGTCGAGTGTGCGTCGTTCGACGTCGAGCGGGCTCGCCGTACGACCGCTGACGTACCTGGCTCGGCGGAATCTGACCCAACGGTGGAACCGAATCGCCGCGCGCTGCGTCCAACCCGGCATGACAATCGAAGATTCCACCTCCCCGCCATCGCTGATCACTCGTCAGGACGCCATGTCCGTCGTCGGAATGTCCGCGGAACGTTTCGCCGCCGAGTTCCGTCGCGTGCGTGGCGGCGCGCACATCAGTCGAGCGGAGCTGATGACCGCTCGCGAACGCGTGGTCGCGATCGCATCCCAGGCGCAGGGCAATCCGGTCGTTGCCGGGCAGGCGGCAATGGTGATGCACGGCGCGAAGTGGTTCGACGCCGGCTTCGACGTCGTTCTCATCCGCGGCATCACCGCGTCCGGTCGCCCTGCTCTCGGGACGACCACGTGGCGACTGGACCTACCGGCAGAACACGTCGTCACGATCGACGGAATCGCGGTCACCTCACCGATCCGTACCGCCTTCGACGTGGGACGGATCCAGCCGCGAATGCGGGCGATCGGACACCTGGATACGCTCGCCGCCGCCACCGGTTTCGACCTCGATGAGCTCGCGGAATACGCCAAATCCCAGAAGCGAACTCGTCATGTGCGACAGGTGAGGGGGTTGGCCCCACTCGTCAATCGCCTCCACGAATCGCCCCGCGAGAGTTCGACGGGGCTGTTCATGCACGACTGTGGATTGCCGACGCCGGTGGCTCAGTTCGAGGTGTTCAACGAGTACGGAATCCTGGTCGCGCGCCATGACTGGGCGTACCCCGACCTGAAGATCGCGATCGAGTACGACGGCGAGGACTATCATTCGTCGCCGGAGCAGCAGGCGAGTGATGCGGCGCGAGATGCCGAATCAAACCGGCTGCAGTGGAAGGTGATCCGCGCCAACAACAAGCGGATGACCAGCGACCCCATGGGTCTCATCGCCGAGATCGCCGAGGCGATACATCAGCGCGGCGGCTACTACAGCTGATACCCACTCGACGAGAAAGGGCGCCCACTCGACGGGAATGGGCGCCCACTCGACGCCCGCCTACGGGGTGAGGGCCACGTACTTGACCGTCAGGTACTCGTCGATGCCCTCGGCGGCACCCTCACGTCCGATACCCGACTGCTTGACACCGCCGAACGGTGCTGCCACATCCGACATCACGCCGCGGTTGACGCCCACCATCCCGGAGTCCAACGCCGACGCCACCCGCATGCAGCGGTCCAGGTCGCGGCTGAAGAAGTATGCCGCCAAACCGTACTCGGTCGAGTTGGCCGCGCGGATGGCCTCGTCCTCGGAGTCGAAGGAGCTGATGACGGCCACCGGGCCGAAGATCTCGCCGCGGGTGACCGGGGCGTAGGCGTCCACCTGATCGATGACGGTCGCCGGGTAGAAGTAACCCTTGCCCTCGGGGGCCTTGCCACCCAACCGAACCCGGCCGCCGTGGGCCACCGCGGTCTCGACCGCCTCGGCGACCTTGTCCCGTTGCGCGGCGCTGACCAGCGGGCCCAGGGTCACCCCGTCGTGGTAACCGGGCCCCATCCGCACCGCCGACATCTTCTCCGTCAGCTTCTCGGTGAACTCCTCGACCACCCCGGACTGCACCAGGAACCGGTTCGCGGCCGTGCACGCCTCACCGCCATTGCGCATCTTCGCCATGAACGCACCCTCGACCGCCTTGTCGATGTCGGCGTCGTCGAAGACCAGGAACGGTGCGTTGCCGCCGAGTTCCATGGAGGTGCGCTGCACGCGTTCGGCCGCCTGCCCCAACAGGTTTCGGCCCACCGGTGTCGAGCCGGTGAAGCTGATCTTGCGGATCCGGTCGTCGGTGATGATCGCCGAGGACACCTCCCGTGCATTCATCGTCGGCAGCACCGACAACACCCCCGCCGGCAGACCGGCCTCGGCGAAGATCTCGGCGAGTACCAACATCGTCAACGGCGTCTCATGCGCAGGCTTCACCACCATCACATTCCCGGCCGCGAGTGCCGGACCGATCTTGCGGGTACCCATGGCGAGCGGGAAGTTCCACGGCGTGATCGCCAGGCACGGTCCAACCGGCCCGTGCGTCACCAGGATTCGGCCGGTGCCGGCCGGCGAGTGGGTGAACCGCCCGTCGATGCGGACCGCCTCCTCGGCGAACCAGCGGAGAAACTCGTTGCCGTACTTGGCCTCGGAGATACTGTCCGGGAGGGCGCGTCCGAGTTCGAGGGTCATCAGCATCGCGAGGTCATCGGCCCGCGAGGCCACCAATTCGAAAGCGCGACGCAGGATCTCGCCCCGTTCGCGCGGCGGGGTCGCCGCCCAGTCGGCCGCCACCGCGGCGGCCTTGTCGAGGGCGCGGGCCGCGTCGTCCACCGTCGCGTCGGCGACCTGGGTCAACGGTTCCTCGGTGGCGGGGTCGTAGACGGTGAAGGTACCGCCGTCGGAGGCGGCCACCTCCTCGCCACCGATCCACAAACCGGTGGGCACGCCGTCGAGAATGGCCTGGGTGTCGATCACATCAGTGGTGGTCATGGTGCGTCCCTTCAGAATGGCAGTGCGACGACGGACTCGGTGCGACGTCGAGTGCGGGATTACGGTCGAAGAACCCGAACGGCTTGAGCCAGAACGACACCACGTCGACGGGCATCACCGGCCAGTCCTCCGGCCGGGTGATGTGGTGGATGCCGAAGACATACCACAGCACCACATCGGTGTTCTCGATCGGGCGATTGTTCTTGGTCCACTCCGCCATTCCGGTGTCGCCGTCGGACTGGTTGACGAATTCCCCGGCCGGCCACCGCTCGTCGGCGCTGTTCGGCGTCACCCACAGGGTGTGTCCGATCACGGTGGCGCGCTGGAAGATCGGCGACGCCGGATCGAACATCGCGGGGAACGCGGCGGTCGGGCTCAGCTTGTACGCCGGGTGCGCGCCGATGCCGGTGGTGACGTTGGTGTTGACCACTTTCCAGCTCTTCTGGGTGGCGAAATCCGGATCCTGCATCCCGTCCTGTTCGGTGCGCAGTGCCGTATTCTGTTGCACCAGCGACAATCCCAGCGGATTGCCCGGTCCCATCGGTTCGGCGACGGTCTCCGAGGCGAACACCGTGTTGTCGGTGCCGTCGATATCGAGATCCATGCGTGCCACCAGGAAGTGTTGGTGGAACGGCGCATACGTGCGGTTGTCGACGGTCGTGCCGTGCGGATTGGAGAGCACTCCCGGCGGCATCGGAGTGGTCACCATGATCCCGGTGGCCCGCACCTCACACTCGATGTTGCCGTCCTGATAGAACCGCCAGTACACCAGATACTCGTAATTGGCCACGGTGACATGGAAACTCACCGTCAGGCGCCGCATGCGACGGACCTCGGCACCGGCGTCGTGGTCGACATGCTTCCACAGGACCGCGTTGTCCTCTTCGTGAATGCAGATGGCGTTGGTGATGGTGTACGGCTCACCGGCGCTGTTGTGCAGCACCGCGTCGAGGTAACGGATCTCGCCGAGGCAGTCGCAGCCCAACTCCAGCGACGTCGTCATGAAGCCCAGGCCCCATTCGCCGATGTCGAAAGCGGTACGGCGGTAATGGTCTTCGCAGTGATCCCGGTAGGGGACCACCATCTCGGCAAACGAGAGGCGATGCGCCACCGACCGATCCCGGCCGCCGTCGCGGTAACTCACCTGGTGCAGGGTCATGCCCTCGCGGTAGTTGAAACCGACGCGCAGTGACCAGTTCTGCCAGGTGAGCTTGTTGCCGTCCAACTGAAACGACGGACCGTCGGGCTGGGTGATCTCCAGCGGCTTCAGGTCGGGCCGGGCGAAGGTGTCGCGGATTCGCTGCGGAATGCGACGCGGCACATACTCACCCATCACCTCCGGCGTCTCGAATCCGCCGGTATCTTCAATCCGCAGCAACTCCATCGTGTTGACGTCGATGACGCAGTGAAGTCCCGGAACAGGATTCGCGTACGGGTTGGTGCCCTCCGCGTCCTTGACCCAGGTGTCCGACCAGCCGAGCCGCCGACCCCGGTACTCCTCGGGAATGAGCACCCCGCCGTAGGTCCAGGTGTCCATGAACACCAGGTCCAGATCGGTGATGCCGCGAGCGGCCAGTGCCGCCTGGACATCCGGGTGTGCACGCAGCACGCGGTCGCATTCCTCGAACTCGTCGACGGTGAAGTTGGCCTGCACCCCCGGGATGGCGTCGAAGGACTCCACGCTCGAATCCGACAGTGAGACAAACGACTTGTAGGTGAGATTCTCCCCGGTGTTGAAGCACACCACCACCGCGCGCCGCGGTGGCACCGTGCCGTCGGCGTCGAAGGCGGCGAGCTCGGCCTTGGACGGTTCGGCCAATTCGATGGAGGCATAACGCCATCCGTCGCCGACCCCCTGTTCGGCCGCCAACAGAGCGGTGACACTGCGGAATTCGTCGGATGACAGCGGATCAAGCGGGTACATCGACTCGGCCTCCTTAGGCGTTGTTCTTGATGGCCTCACACAGTACGGACAGTCCCTCACGCAGCAGGTCCTCACCGATCACCAGCGGCGGCAGCAGCCGGATCACGTTGCCGAACGTTCCGCAGGTGAGGATCACGACGCCGGCGGCGTGACATGCGGCGGCCACCGCCTTGGTCAGCGCAGGATTGTGGTTCGACGCGCGCGGCGCATCCGGCGTCACCAGCTCGATCGCGATCATCGCACCACGTCCACGGACCTCACCGATCACCGGCTTGCCCTGCGCGGCAAGCTCATCGGCCAGCGATGACAGTGCCTCGCGGACGATCTCCTCGATCCGGCGGGCCCGCCCGGCGAGATCGAGGGTCTGCATCTGATCGATCGCGGCGATGCCCGCCGCGCACGCCACCGGGTTCCCCCCGTAGGTACCGCCGAGGCCGCTGGGATGCACCGCATCCATCAGTTCGGCGCGGCCGGTGACCGCGGCGAGCGGCATGCCGCCGGCGATACCCTTGGCCATCGTCATCAGATCGGGGACGATGTCCTCGTCGTCGCAGGCGAACCACGATCCGGTGCGGGCGAACCCGGCCTGCACCTCGTCGGCGATGAACACCACACCGTTCTCCCGGCACCACGCCACCAGCGTCGGCAGGAAACCCGGTGCGGGAACGATGAATCCGCCCTCACCCTGAATGGGTTCGATGATCACCGCGGCCAGTTGGCCGGCGCCGATCTGCGTCGACATCAGCGAGATCACGTGCTCGGCCGCGGCCACACCGTCGTCGCCGAACTGATCGCGCAGCGGATAACTCATCGGCATCCGGTACACCTCGGGGGTGAACGGCCCGAAACCCTGCTTGTACGGCATGTTCTTGGCGGTCAACGCCATCGTCAGATTCGTCCGACCGTGGTAGGCGTGATCGAAGGCGACCACCGCGTTCCGGTCGGTGGCCAGACGCGCGATCTTCACCGCGTTCTCCACCGCCTCGGCGCCCGAGTTGAACAGCGCGGTGCGCTTGTCGTGATCACCGGGCGTCAGCGCGTTGAGCTTCTCCGCGATCTCCACGTACCCCTCGTACGGCGCGACCATGAAGCAGGTGTGGATGAGATGCCCCGCCTGATCGGCGACCGCGGCCGCCACCGCCGGGTTGGCCGAACCGACCGAGGTCACCGCGATGCCCGACCCCAGGTCGATCAACGAATTGCCGTCGACGTCGACGAGGACGCCGCCATCGCCGTCGACGGCATAGGTCGGCAGGATCGAACTCACGCCGGCGGCGACGCTCGCCGCGCGGCGCGCGCCCAGCTCCCGCGACCGCGGGCCGGGCAGTTCGGTCACCAGCCGCCGCTCCTGCGGGAGGCGGTAGGCGATCTCGGTCGTGGTGCTGGTCATGGGGCTCACCTCGTGGAGATTATGGTGGATATGCGGAGCGCGAACGCGATACGCCCAGTCTTCGCCCAATCCCGCGCCGCGTGCGCCTGACAGTTTGTCGAACGATCCGCGAAGCGCACGCCATCTTGTCCAGCTCGCGTACGGTGGGGGGATGTCGACGTCGGTCCGCTGGCTTCTCGCTCAACGCCGCCTGGAACTCGAGTTACGGGGTGGCGCCGACGGCCTCGACCGGCCGATGGACTGCGCGGTGAGCTCCGAACTGGTCACCGCCGCCGACTGGATGGTCGGTGGGGAAGTGCTGCTGACCACCGGCCTCCGCCTTCCTGACGACCCACCCATCCGCGAGCAATACGTGGAATCGCTCGCGGATGTCGGCGTCGCCGCCATCGGATTCGGCGTCGGCCTCGGCTACGAGGAGATCCCGCCCGAGATCTGCGCCGCCGCCGACCGCGTGGGTCTCCCGCTGTTCGAGGTGCCCTGGCACATCCCGTTCTCCGCCATCACCCGGGCCGTCCTCGACCACATCGCCGCGGGACGCTCCGCGCGCCTGGTCGCGGCCACCCGCGCCCAGCCGCGGATGACCCGCGCCGCGGTCGCGCGCGGCCCGGCCGCGGTCATCTCCGAACTCGCCGACGCCGTCGCGAGCCGCGTGATCCTGCTCGATGCCGCCCACGCCGAGGTGGCGGCCGCACCCGGCGGCGCCGCGGCCCCCGCCGACCTCGACCACGTTCGCACTCTCGCAGCGCGCGACCCCGCGTCGGCGGGCGCGGTCGTGGTGACCGACGACGCCACCGTCACCCTCGCCCGGATAGGCTCGTCGACAACCACATTCGGGTTTCTCGGGGTCGTCGGACCGACGCTCGACGAGGTCGCACGGATGCTCGTCGGACATGCCGTGTCACTGCTGGCGATCGAATACGCCAAGCCTCGCGACGTCCGCCGCGACATCGCCCGCGTGCAATCCGACGTCCTCGGCAATGCCCTCGACGGCGTCGTCGGCGCCACCGCGCGCTCGATCCTCGAGCGGGTCGCCACCCCCGACGGCCGCGTCCGCGCCGTCGTGTACACCTTCGCCGACGACGCGTCCGCCCGCCGTGGTGCCGACCGCCTCGCCGACGAGCTCGAGAGCCGATGGCGACCGGTGTTCGTCTTCTGCGACGGCACCGAGGTGGTGGTGCTACTCGACGGCGACGACCATGTGGACGTCGCCGTCGGAATGCTGAATCTGCTTGTCGCGCAGGGACCATTGCGGGGTGGGATCGGACCCGCCGTCGCCCTCGCCGACGCCGACGGAGCGCCGCGGCCGGACGCGATCGCCGAGTCGGTGGCCCACGCGCGGCTCGCCGCGCGCTCCGCCGCCACCGGTCAGCTCGTCGATCTCGCGGCCACCCGATCACTGCTCGGCATCCCCGAGATCCGAAATATGCTGGCCGACAGTCGAAGTCATCGTCTACGCCCGATCATCGAGCATGATCGCGAACAGGGCGCCGGGCTGGAGGCGAGCCTGCTGGCATTCCTCGAGGCCAACGGCAACTGGGGTGCGGCCGCGACGACGATCGGTGTGCATCGGCACACCCTGCGCAGCCGGGTCGAGCGGATCGAGGACATGCTCGGCATCGACCTCACCGACGCCCGGACCCGCGCCGAACTGCTGCTGATGATGCTGGGTGCCGACGCGTGAGGTGGCTGCGCCTGCTCACCCTCGCGGTCGCGCTGCTCGGGATCGTCGGCTGCGCCAGCGAAACCGGCAGCAGCGCAACACCATCGACGTCATCGGGTGTTGCGTCGTCGAGTGCTGTGCCGACCGAGTCGGCCGGTGCCACCTACGTCCACCTCGGCGACAGCTACGCCGCGGGTACCGGTGTGCTCCCGGTGGTCGGCGGATCGCCTTTCCTGTGTCAGCGGTCCGCGCTCAACTTCGGCCACCTGATCGCGCAGCGACGCGACCTCGCGATAGACGACGTGAGTTGCGCGGGCGCGACGACCGCCGACCTCACCACCGACCAGTACTACGGCGTCGGCCCGCAACTCGACGCACTCGGCCCCGACACCCGACTGGTGACGATGATGCTCGGCGGCAACGACGAGAACACCTACGGCGGCGCCATCAGCAAGTGCAGCGACCTCGGCCGCGCGACCGGCGGCGTCGGATCACCATGCCGCGACCGCTACGGCGACGAGTTGACCGCACCCATCGACGACGACATCCGCCCGGCCCTCACCGACGTGCTGCGCCGGATCCGGGAGCAGGCACCGAACGCGCGGGTCGTCATCGTCGGCTACCCGTGGATACTTCCCGCCGCCGACGGCTGCTATCCGACGATGCAGGTCGCCGCCGGTGACGTCGGATACCTGCGCGACCTGCAGGCGACCCTCAACGACGCCGTCCGCCGCGCCGCAGACGACGCCGGTGCCACCTTCGTCGACATGGCGCCGGCCTCCGAGGGACACGACGCCTGCGCCGGGGCCGATCGGTGGATCGAACCCCAGCAGGGAAGCTCCGCACGGATCACCCTGCACCCCAACGCCACCGGACAGCAGGCGCTTGCCGATCGGGTCATGTCGGTTATCGGCCGGTGACCGGAGGCGTTGTCCACAGAGGGCAATCGATCCACAGATTCGCCCGTGCGGGAGCTGTGACGCCGCGGTGATGTCGTCCGGAGCGGCACACTCACCGCCATGAGTCTTGCCAATCTCGAACTCGCACAAGATCACTGGCGCGGAGTGTTTTCGTGGACGGAACTGTCGCGTCGGGGATTCAGTCAGGCGCAGGTCGCGCGCATGGTCCGAGGTGGTGATCTGCACCTGCTCCGGCGCGGGTGGTACGCCACCGGATACGCGCATCCGCTGGTGGTCCAGGCGGTGTCGGCGGGCGGGGTGTGCTCGTGTGTGACCGCCTTGGATCTGCACGGCATCTGGGTCGTCGCACGAGGAAACCGCGCGCACGTGCGCGCCCGGAAGGCGGCGCACAACGCCGGTGGACGACGATTCTGCAAACAGTTCAGTGGCCCCGAACCCGAGATCTACCCGCTCGACGACATCCCGACGGCACTTCGGCACGCACTGCGGTGCCTCGACGCCGAAGGGATCGTGGCAGCGTGCGACTCCATCTTGAACCAGGATCTTCTCGACATGGCCGACTTGGTGGCGACCTTCGCCACGGCGCCCCTCGACATTCGTGACCTGCTCGAACTCTGCGACGGCCGAGCACAATCGGGTACGGAGAGCATCGTTCGGCTTCGTTTCCGGGCGATGGGCCTCAGGTTCGATATACAAGTGAAGATCGTCGGTCTGGGGCACGTTGACTTCCTCATCGGCGACCGTCTGATCGTCGAGATCGACAGCATCGAGTTTCACGACAAGTCGCCCGAGCAACGCGAGGCGGATCGTCTGCGTGACGAGATCGCCCATCGGCTCGGTTACATTCCGCTGCGCATGTCCTACAACCGCGTGATGTTCGAGTGGAAGGACGCCGCCGAGACGATCACTGATCTGGTTCGCCGCCGCGAGCACCTCAAGGCCCTTGCCGGTCCACGCGAACTCGTCGCAGAGATCGACGCCGCAGTCGACGGTGATCCGGATGTCGATGACACGCCCAACGGGGATGACGAGGGTGACATCGGCGGCGATGAGTACTGGGACGATCCCGATTTCGAGGGATGTTGACGTCGCGGTCGGCCGCACGCCGATACAACCGGGATGGCTCAGGGGTCTCGCGTCAATAATTGTCGTGGGTGGGCGTATTCGTCCCGGTTATATGTGGGCTGTCGGGGTGGATACCCCGACGGTTGGGCAACGTGTGGCGTGTGTGGCCGGTGGTGCTGTGAGGTGGGTCGGGCTGGTCGTTCGGGGGTTGGGATCACGGCTCGGCCGGCCGGTTGGGGTGAGTCGGGTGGGGGATTGGCCGTCGGTGCCGATACAACCGGGATGGCTCAGGGGTCTCGCGTCAATAATTGTCGTGAGTGGGCGTATTCGTCCCGGTTATATGTGGGCTGTCGGGGTGGATACCCCGACGGTTGGGCAACGTGTGGCGTGTGTGGCCGGTGGTGCTGTGAGGTGGGTCGGGCTGGTCGTTCGGGGGTTGGGATCACGGCTCGGCCGGCCGGTTGGGGTGAGTCGGGTGGGGGATTGGCCGTCGGTGCCGATATAACCGGGATGGCTCAGGGCTTTCGCGTCAATAATTGTCGTGAGTGGGCGTATTCATCCCGGTTATATCCGCACCGACCGGCGTCCGCCCGGAATACAGCGAACAGCAACCGCCCATGACGACGGCACGCTCGGCGTGCGAAGCGCCCAGTGAGTCGCAGCCCGACCGCACCGAACCCCCTGACCAGCGTGAATTTGGGTCACTCGGTGCCATTTGGAACACTGGAGCCCGTGAGCAGATCCGCCGAGGCCGCGCCGAAGTCCAGTGAACTGTTCCGTCGGGCTCAACACGCCATCCCCGGTGGGGTGAACTCGCCGGTCCGGGCGTTCTCCGCGGTCGGCGGCGATCCGCGGTTCATCGCCTCGGCCAAGGGCTGCGAGCTCACCGATGTGGACGGCAACACCTACGTCGATCTCGTCTCCTCCTGGGGACCGATGATCCTGGGTCACGCCCACCCGGCCGTCGTCGAGGCCGTGCAGAAGGCCGCCGAGGGCGGACTGTCGTTCGGCGCCCCCACCGAGTCGGAGATCGCCCTGGCCGAGGAGATCATCGACCGCGTCGACCCGGTGGAACGGGTCCGGCTGGTCAACTCCGGTACCGAGGCCACCATGTCGGCGATCCGGCTGGCCCGCGGTTTCACCGGCCGTCCCAAGATCATCAAGTTCTCCGGCTGCTATCACGGACACGTCGACGCACTGCTCGCCGACGCCGGATCGGGAATCGCCACCCTCGGGCTGCCGACCAGCCCCGGCGTCACCGGCGCGTCGGCGCACGACACCATCGTTCTGCCCTACAACGACCTCAAGGCCGTCGCGAAGGCCTTCGAAGAGTTCGGTGACGACATCGCCGCCGTCATCACCGAGGCCGCCGCCGGCAACATGGGAGCGGTACCCCCGGTCGACGGCTTCAACGCCGGACTGCGTGAGGTCACCCGACGTCACGGCGCCCTGCTCATCATCGATGAAGTGATGACCGGATTCCGGGTCAGCCCGGCCGGCTGGTTCGGACTCGAAGGCGTCGGCGCCGACCTCTACACCTTCGGCAAGGTGATGAGCGGTGGCCTACCCGCCGCGGCCTTCGGTGGTCGCGCCGACATCATGGAACGCCTCGCCCCCACCGGCCCCGTCTATCAGGCGGGCACCCTGTCCGGGAATCCGGTCGCTGTCGCCGCCGGACTCGCCACCCTGCGTACCGCCGACGCCGGCACCTACGCCACGCTCGACGCCAACGCCGACCGCCTCGCCGACCTCCTCACCACCGCCCTCACCGAGGCCGGCGTGGAGCATCGCGTGCAGAAGGCGGGCAATCTCCTCAGTGTGTTCTTCGGAACTCCCGCCGACCGCCCGATCACCGACTATGCCGCGGTGAAAGCCACCGAGACCTGGCGTTTCGCCCCGTTCTTCCACGCCCTGCTGGACGCCGGCGTGTATCCGCCGCCGAGCGCCTTCGAGGCCTGGTTTGTCTCCGCGGCCCTGGACGGGGATGCTTTCACTCGAATCGCCGACGCGCTGCCCGCGGCCGCCCGCGCTGCCGCCGCGGCGGTGCCCGCCCAGGCCGGCGCCGCGCGCACGACCGAATCCGACTCCGGGGAGAACGACTGATGCACACGATCGTCCACATGATGCGCCACGGTGAGGTGCACAATCCGGACGGCATCCTCTACGGCCGGCTGCCCGGATTCCACCTCTCCGACGCCGGTCGGGCCCAGGCCCGCAAGGTCGCCGAATCCCTCGCCGACCACGACATCACCGCCGTCTTCGCCTCGCCGCTGCAACGCGCGCAGGAGACCGCGACGCCGATCGCCGCCGCACACGATCTGCCGATCTTCACCAACGACGAACTCATCGAGGCCGACAACATCTTTGAGGGCCTCAAGGTCTCCGTCGGCGACGGCGCGTTGCGCAAGCCGCGGCACTGGCCCAAGTTGCGCGATCCGTTCACCCCGTCGTGGGGGGAGCCCTACATCCAGCTCGCGCATCGCATGCTCGCCGCCGCCAACAAGGCCCGCGACACCGCCCGCGGCCACGAGGCCATCTGCGTCAGCCATCAACTGCCGGTGTACACGCTGCGCCGCTTCCTCGAAGGTCAGCGCCTGTGGCACGATCCGCGTCGTCGGCAGTGCTCGCTGGCGTCGCTGACCAGCCTCATCTACGACGACGACGCGCTCGTCGACATCATCTACTCCGAGCCCGCCGGCTCCTCGGATCCCCTCGTCACCGGGGCGTGACGGGAAGAACGTGAAGGTTGTGAAGGTGCCAGTTCGTGGTGTGCCCGGCACGCCGATGTCCGCTCCCCGGACCGCCCGGTACCTGAAAGTCGTTTTCGCACTGTTCATCTCGATTGCCGCATTCATTGCCGCCGGCTGTAGCACCGGCGACGACGCCGTCTCCCAGGGCGACACCTTCCAATTCGTCTCGCCCGGCGGCAAAACCGTCATCACCTACGACCCCGCCGACCGCAAGCAGATCGCCACGATCTCCGGCGAGGACCTCGTCACCGGTAAACCGTTGTCGCTCGATGATCCCCGGTTCGCCGACAAGGCCGTGGTGATCAACGTGTGGGGATCGTGGTGCGCACCGTGCCGCGGTGAGTCCGCCGCCCTGGAAGAGGTGTACGAGAAGTACAAGTCGCAGGGGGTGGAATTCCTCGGCATCAACCTGCGCGACGACCGGCAGTCGGCGCAGGACTTCGTCACCGACCGCAACGTCGGTTTCCCGTCCCTCTACGACTTCCCCGGGGCGTCGCTGGCCGCGCTGACCACCCCGACGTCGGTGGTCCCCACCACGATCGTGCTCGACCGGCAGCATCGTCCGGCCGCGGTGTTCCTGCAGGCCGTCGACGCGCAGATGCTCGGCGACGCGGTGGCGAAAGTGGTCGCCGAATCACCGCAGGCGGCGCCGTGAGCACCATCGGGGAGACCTTCGCCGACACCGTGTCGTCGGGGCCATTGCTGCTCGGCGCGGCGGCCGCCGCCGTCGCCGGTCTCGTCTCGTTCGCCTCGCCGTGCGTGGTGCCGCTGGTACCCGGCTACCTGTCCTATCTCGCCGGGCTCGTCGGTGCCGAGGCACCCGCGGTGACCGTCGACGAACCCGCCAAACGCGGCCGGTCGCGGGTGGCGCTGGCCGCCGGACTGTTCGTCGCCGGATTCACCGTCGTCTTCGTCGCCGCCACCGCCACCGTGCTCGGCATCACCAGCACCTTCATCCTCAATCATGAACTGCTGCAACG
The DNA here is from genome assembly GCF_040044975.1 of Gordonia oleivorans. Classification (NCBI taxonomy): domain Bacteria; kingdom Bacillati; phylum Actinomycetota; class Actinomycetes; order Mycobacteriales; family Gordoniaceae; genus Gordonia; species Gordonia oleivorans. Next base: position 278,731 of record NZ_JBDZDI010000006.1, on the reverse strand, counting down.
CATCGGCGGTGTGGTGACGATCCTGATGGGTCTGGTCTTCATCGGCTTGGTGCCGATGATGCAACACGAGTTCCGGTTCGCGCCGCGGATGGTGTCCAACATCGTCGGCGCCCCACTGCTCGGCGCGGTGTTCGCCCTCGGCTGGACGCCGTGCCTGGGGCCGACCCTCGCGGCGGTCATCGCCACCGCCAGCGGCACCGAGGGCGCCACCGCTGCCAGAGGCGTGTTCCTCATCGTCGCCTACTGCCTCGGACTGGGCATCCCGTTCGTGATCCTGGCGTTCTCGTCGGCGTGGGCGCTGCGCAGCCTGGGCTGGCTGCGTGACCACGCCCGCGCCATCCAGGTCTTCGGTGGTGTCATGCTGATCCTCGTGGGTATCGCGCTGGTCACCGGGCTGTGGGATCAATTCATCGTGTGGGTCCGCGACGCCTTCATCACCAACCAGGAACTCCCCGTATGACGCGCGCCGACACCCCGCTCGAGGTCCCCGCCACCCCGCCGCCACCGCACAAGCCGCATTGGGCGATCCGCCGTCTCTGGTGGCCGGCCCGCAACCTGTGGCGGTCGCTGACGTCGATGCGCACCGCGCTGGTGCTGCTGTTCCTGCTGGCGCTGGCCGCGATCCCCGGCGCCCTGCTACCGCAACGTGAACTCAACGAGCAGAAGACGCTGACCTACATCGCCGACAAGGGCTGGGTCGGCCAGTGGATGGACCGGCTGCAACTGTTCGACGTCTTCTCCAGCGTGTGGTTCACCGCGATCTACGTGCTGCTGTTCGTGTCATTGGTGGGGTGTCTGACCCCACGCATGATCGAACACGCCAAGAGCCTGCGCGCCAGCCCCGTCGCCGCGCCCCGCAACCTGGCGCGGCTGCCGCGGCACATCGAGGCCACCGCCGACGGCGAGCCCGATGACCTCGCCGAACGCATCTCCGGCAACCTGCGTGGCTGGCGTCGCCACGTGGTGGTCCGGGAACCGTCGGAGAAGTATCCCGACGGCTGTGTCGAGGTGTCCGCGGAGAAGGGGTACCTGCGCGAATTCGGCAACCTGGTCTTCCACTTCGCGTTACTGGCGCTGCTCGTGTCGATCGCCGTCGGCAAGCTCTACGGCTACGAGGGCACCCGCAGCCTCGTCGCCGACGGCCAGGGCCTGTGCAACACCTCGACCGCGGTCTACGACTCCTTCCGCGCCGGCGCCCTCGTCGACGGCACCGACCTCGAGCCGTTCTGCTTCCGCGTCGACGACTTCTCGGCCACCTTCCTGCCCAACGGTCAGCCCGACATGTACGACGCGACGATGTCCTACACCGACAACGCCGCGACCCCGCCGAGCGATTGGAAGCAGACCTCGGTGCGCGTCAACGACCCGCTGCGGGTGGCCGGCGACCGCGTCTACGTCCTCGGCAACGGCTTCGCCCCGACCTTCACCGTCACCTTCCCGAATGGTGAAAAGCGGACGCAGACAGCCATTTTCATACCCGATGAACTGCAGACGATGCTGTCGTCGGGGGCGGTGCGATTCGACACCCCGGCCGGGATGTACCCCGACGAGGACGTCCGCCGCAAGAATCAGATCGCCATCGAGGGCTTGTTCGCACCGACCGCCACCTACCAGGGCACCCTGCTGAGTTCGTCGTCGCCCGTCCCGCACGACCCGCAGGTGGCCATCCGCATCTACAAGGGTGACACCGGCCTGGACACCGGCCTCCCGCAGAACGCCTACACCCTCGATCAGAGTCTGGTCGATCAGGGTCGGCTGCAGCGGCAATCCCAGGTGAATCTCGCGCAGGGGGCGAGCACCCGCCTCGCCGACGGCACCGAGGTCACCTTCGACGGGTACCAGCGATGGGTGTCGGTGCAGGTGTCCCACGACCCGGCCCAGACGTGGGTGCTGGTCTCGGCGATCGCGATGCTCGTCGGGTTGTTGGTGTCGCTGCTGGTGCGGCGTCGACGGATCTGGGCGAGGCTGGTGCCGGTGACCGCCGCCACCGATGGGGGCGGAGCGAGCACCACCTCGACGCAACGACGTACTGTAGTAGAAATCGCCGGGCTCGCCCGGACCGACCAGGCCGGTTGGGGTGAGGGCTTCGAGGAGCAGGCCACCGCCCTGATCGATCCCGACGCCCGGCCCACCGGGTGGACGGCCAAGTTCCGCAGACTCTAGCTCCGCAGGCTCTGAAGGCTGAAGAGTGACAACCGAGGTGAACCGATGAACACTGGCGCAGTACAGATCGACGAGACCCTGGCGCGGTACTCCGACCTGCTGTTCGGCACCGCCATCACCGTCTACGTGATCGCGATGTTCCTGTTCCTCGCGGCGCTCGCCGGCGCCCGCAGTCGTCGGCTCGCGGCCAGGGAACTGGTCGGCGCCACCGCCGGATCGGCCGGATCGTCGGCGTCCGGCTCGTCGACGCCGGTCGACCGGACCCCCGGCAAACTGGCACAGGGGACCCGACGCAGCTTCTCCGAGAAGCTCGGCGCGATGGCCTACCCGGTCGTCTTCGTGGGGCTGGCCGCGCACATCGCCTCGATCGTCACCCGTGGCATCGCCACCGGCCGCGCGCCGTGGGGCAACATGTACGAGTTCATCTCGATGACGTGCGCGGCGTGCGTGGTCGCCGGCGTCGTGGTGCTGCGCAAGCCGTCCAACCGGCCGCTGCTGTCGTTCGTGCTGCTGCCGGTCATCCTGCTGATGTTCATCGCCGGCCGCTGGCTCTACACCCAGGCGGCGCCGGTGGTGCCCGCGCTGAAGTCGTACTGGCTGGCCATCCACGTCTCGATCATCTCGATCAGCTCGGGCGTGCTGCTCGTCTCCGGCGTCGCGAGCGTGTTGTACCTGGTGAAGATGCAGTGGGGCGCCAAGGCCGACGATCCCAAGCGCAGCGACTCCGGATTCACCGGCGGCGTGATGCGACTCGTCGCGCACATCCCGGGCGCCGACACCCTCGACCGCCTCGCCTACAAATGCGTCGTCTTCGGGTTCCCGCTGTTCGGTCTCGGCGTCATCTGCGGCGCGATCTGGGCTGAGTCGGCGTGGGGCCGGTTCTGGGGCTGGGACCCCAAGGAGACCGTCTCGTTCATCGCGTGGGTGATCTACGCGGCCTACCTGCACGCCCGCGCGACCGCCGGCTGGCGCAACACCGCGGCCGCCTGGATCAACGTGGCCGGGTTCGTCGCGTTGCTGTTCAACCTGTTCATCATCAACCTGGTGGTCTCCGGCCTGCATTCCTACGCCGGGCTGTGATCACCGGCTGACGACGCGGTTGGTCCCGCGGACACAGCGATGTCCGGTCGATCCCGGCAGGTGTGCCGGTGATCGACCGCATCTTCACGCGTCGAGAGCGGGATGGCCGAGGATAGGTGACGCTCACGTCGAAGGCGCGGGCAATGGCCTCGACCGTCCGGAACGACGGCGTGCGGGCCCTTCCCGGAGCGTGGTTGCGACGGTGTCGCGTCGCCCCGGGGTGTACGTGCCGGGTCGTGCGTGGATGGCTGGTGGGCGTCGGTCGCGACGGTACGACGCCGACGAGGGGAGTGGTCGGACGCACCCAGTCGACGGATGCATTCAGTGGTCGGACGCACCCAGTGGTCGGACGCACCCAGTGGTTGGACGCACTCAGTGGTCGTCGGCGTCGGAACCGTTGCTACCGCGACTACGCCGGTCGAGATCCTTCAGGAAGTCGGGATCATCGTCGGGGCCGACCGGCCCCCGCGGTGCCGACCTCACGTGCCGTGACTCGTCGGGCATCTGCGGCCCGAAGGCACGCCACAACAGGAACCCGACGGCCACGATGCCGATCAGCGTGAACAGAAATGCCATGGCAACCTCCCTGTAAGCGAGTTTACGTGAGGTTTGTTGCCCAGTGGGTCATCTGTCCGACGTCAACGGGTCGTCGGCGATCGGTCGTCGCGGGGCGACGGTTTGGCTCGGTCAGGGGCGACGGTTCAGCAGCGCGACGACGTCCTCTTCACGGAAACGACGATGCCCACCGGGGGTGCGGATCGAGCCGAGGATGCCCGAGCTGGCCCAACGCGCCACGGTCTTGGGGTTCACATTGAACATCGAGGCCACCTGACCGGGGGTCAGGGTGTGCTGGCTGGCCATGCCCGGGGTGATGACGCTCATGGGGTGATTGATGGCGGTCATGAGAACTCCCTCTTCTTGCGCCGCGAATCCGATGCCGCGGCCGTGCACCATGAATACACGCAAATCGCCCAGGTACTCGAACCGTCAGCGGTAAGTAAAGAGAGTGCAAAGAAGCCTGTGACCTGCGCACACGCCCCACCAGCGCCTTTTACGCGTGCTTTGCCAAGCCCTGCCACACCGTTGGTGGGAAACCGCGCCGACGGCGGTGCACACAGCGTTCGTACAGGGTTCGCCCGGACGCCCGCGTCGACGTTGACGGCGCTCCCGCTCGCGTTGACGGCGCTCACCCACACGTTGACGGCGCTCTCGCTCGCGTTGACAGCGCTCTCGCACACGTTGACAGCGCTCTCGCTCGCGTTGACAGCGCTCCGCCGACCCGAATCGACCACCGGGTTACCCTGGAAATCGTGAGTGAAGAGCAACAAGCGCAGGGCAGCGCCGGCAGCCTGGCCCTGGCCGTCGCCCTGTACACCCTGGCCCGTCTGGCTCTCGTGGTCGTCCTCGCGGCGATCATCTGGGGCATCGGCAAGCTGGCCGGGGTCGACGTCCCCATCCTGGTGGCCGCCGTGTTCGGTGTGCTGATCGCGTTGCCGTTGGGCATGGTGGTGTTCAAGTCGCTGCGGTTGCGCGTGAACGAGCAGATCGCCGCCGTCGACGAGCAGCGCCGACGCCGTCACGACGACCTGCAGACGCGTCTGCGCGGCAGCGGCAGCTGAACCGCGGCCGATGACCCGCGACACCGTGCCCCCGACGGCACCCCCGACGCCACAGATCCGCACCGTCGACATCGACCGCCGCCTCGATCGCGGCTGGGCCGACAACGCCGTCCGCATCATCGAGGCCGACGCCCGCCGCAGCGCCGACACCCATCTGCTGCGCATCGAACTGCCCGAATGGTCCCGCTGGATCGACGAGTCGGGTGCCGAGGTCGGCGTCGACCTCTACCTCAAGGACGAGAGCACCCACCCGACCGGATCGCTCAAACACCGCCTCGCGCGGTCGCTGTTCCTGTACGCGATCTGCAACGGCTGGATCACCGAGGGCACCACCGTCATCGAGGCGTCGTCGGGCTCGACGGCGGTCAGTGAGGCCTACTTCGCCCGCCTGATCGGCGTGCCGTTCATCGCCGTGATGACCTCCAACACCTCGCCGTCGAAGACCGCTCTCATCGAACGTCAAGGTGGCCGTTGCCATCTCGTCGACCGGCCGTCCGACGTGTACGACGCGGCGCTCACCCTGGAAGCCGAACTCGGCGGCCATTTCATCGACCAGTTCACCATGGCCGAACGGGCCACCGACTGGCGCGGCAACAACAACATCGCCGAGTCGATCTTCGCGCAGATGGCCGACGAGGAACACCCGGTGCCCACCTGGATCGTCGTCGGCGCCGGCACCGGCGGCACGTCGGCCACCCTCGGCCGGTACCTGCGCTATCGCCGCCATCCGACCTGGCTCGCCGTCGTCGACCCGGAGAACTCGGTCTTCCTGCCCGCCTACTCCTCCGGCGACGGATCGATCACCTCGGAAATCGGTTCCCGCATCGAGGGCATCGGCCGACCGCGCGTCGAGCCGTCGTTCGTCTCCCAGGTCATCGACCGCATGATCGGCGTGCCCGACGCCGCGTCCGTCGCCACCGCCCGCTGCATCAGCAACCGGCTCGGCCGGCGCGTCGGCGGATCCACCGGCACCAACGTGTGGGGTGCACTGAAATTGGTGTCCGAGATGGTCGCCGGCCGTCGGCCCGGCAGCGTCGTCACCCTGCTCTGCGACTCCGGAGACCGTTACAGCACAACGTATTTCGACGATGATTGGCTGGCATCGCAGGGGCTGGAGCTGACCGCGCCGACGGCCGTGCTCGATGAGTTCTACGCCACTGGACGGTTCACCGGGTGAGCCTTCCCACTACGATCTGATCCCATGGCAGCGGTGGGGGAGCAGAACCTGGTGGAGGCCGTCGATCTGGTGCGGGAGTACTCGCTCGGTGATGAACGGGTGCGAGCCCTCGACGGGGTCAACCTCTCGTTGCCGGGCGGCCAATTCGTCTCCGTCGTCGGACCGTCGGGTGCGGGCAAATCGACGCTGCTGCACCTGATGGGTGCGCTCGACACCCCCACGTCCGGCTCGATCCGCGTCGACGGCGTCGACCTCGGCTCCCTCGACGACAACGCCGCATCGGCGTTCCGCCGCACCCGCGTCGGCTTCATCTTCCAGTTCTTCAACCTGGTGCCGACGATGTCGGCGTGGGAAAACGTCGCTCTGCCAAGGCTTCTCGACAGTCAGTCGCTGCGCAAGGCCAAACCCCGCGCCATCGATCTCCTCGACCGCGTCGGTCTCGGTGACCGCGTCAATCACCGGCCGTCGGAGTTGTCCGGCGGCCAGATGCAACGCGTGGCCATCGCCCGTTCGCTCATCATGGAACCAGCGATCCTGCTGGCCGACGAACCCACCGGCAACCTCGACTCGGCCACCGGGGCGTCGGTCCTCGACCTCCTCTCGGAGGTGGCGCACGAGGGTCAGCGTCGCCTGGTGGTGATGGTGACCCACGACGCGGCCGCCGCCGGCGTCGCCGACACCACGATCACGGTGCGCGACGGACAGATCGCGTGAACCGCGTCCGCGCCGTCGCCGGCGGGGTGCTCGCCGGGCTCACCCGCGTCCGCATCCTCAACCTGCGCGAGATCCGCACCCACCGACTACGCGTGTTCACCTCGCTCAGCGTGGTGCTGGTGTCCTCGGCGTTGCTCGTCGCCGTGCTGGGGACATACGGGTCGTTCACCGAATCGGTCCGTGATTTCAACGCCGCGATCTCCGGGACCGCCGACGTCGAGGTCGCCGCCATCACCGACTCCGGGATCGACGACTCGCTGGCCGGCCGGATACGCGCCGAGGTGCCCGACGCGAAGGCGGTGGTGCCGATGATCCGCGGTGCCGTCACCGTCGACGGCAGACCGATCCCGTTGTTGGGCTCCGATTTCCGGGTCACCGCCCTGTCCGGTGACCTCCGGTCGATGCAGGGCGGCACCGGCCTGTCGCTCGACGATCTCGCCGACGGGGTGATCGTCGGCCCGAACACCGGATTCCGTGAGGGCCAACGGCTCTCGATCGACGGCATCGACTTGCGGGTGCTGCAGGTCGCGACCGGCGAGGGCGCCGACCGGCTCAACGGCGGCACCTACATGTTCGCCTATCTCGATCTGGCACAACGGCTCACCGGCAAGGAGGGTGGACTGGGCAACGGTGATGTGGTGTTTCCCGGGAAGGTCGACTCGATCTTCATCGTCGCCAAACCCGGTGTCGACATCGCCTCATTGCGCACGCAGATCTCCGACGTCGTCGGCGGGCGGGCGGTGGTCGTGGACCCCGACTTCCGCACCCGCCAAGCCGAAGTCGCCACCTCGGTCACCCGCGATGCGACGCTGCTGGTGTCACTGATCTCCCTGGTGATCGCGGCATTCCTGGTGTTCAACACGATGAACATGGCCGTCGCCTCCCGCCGGCAGTCCCTGGCGATGGTGCGGGCCCTCGGGGCGCATCGTCGCAACCTCGTCGGCGACATGCTCGGCGAGGCAGCGCTGTTCGGCCTGATCGGCGGTGGGATCGGCGTACCGATCGGCATTCTCGCCGGCCGGTGGGCGGTGTCGACGGTGCCACCGGTGACCCGCGACGCGGTGACCATGAAGATCGCCTACCACCTACCCGCCTACGCGCCCGTCGTCGCCGTCGTGGCCTGTGTGATCGCGTGCGTCGGTGCGACGAGTCTGGCTGCGCGATCGGTGTTCTCGGTGTCGCCGGTGGAGGCGATGTCGCCCGGCGAGGTCGCCGACAGCGTGCCCCGTCGTCGTGTGGTGGTCTGGAGCGCCGGCATCGTCGGGGTTCTCACCGTCATCGCCGCGTGGATCGTCGTCACCGTCCCGGGCCGCCCGGCCATCGTCGCCGGTGCCGTGTACGCCGTCGGCGCGCTGCTGATCTGCTTCGCTCTGACCCGGCCGCTGGTGGCCGCGGTGGTCCGATTGGCCCAATTATTCGGTGGCCCAGGGCGTCTCGCGTCGGTCAACACCCAACGTGCGCCGCGTCGTGCCTGGGCGACACTGATGACGGTGGCCGTCGCGATCGCCGTCGGCATGGGTACCTCCGGTGCCCTGGACAATCTGGTGTCGTCGATCTCGTCGTCGCTCGACGGTCTCGGTGACCCGGACTTCTACATCTCGTCACAGTCGAAAGATCAAGTGCCCCTGGGTCCGGAGCTGCCACCGGAGATCTATCACGAGGCCCGGGAGGTCCCCGGCGTCACCGATGTGGTGGTCGGCCAGTGGGCCAACGTCAACGCCGGTGCCGACCGCATCCTGCTGCAGGGCCTGGTGCCGGGATCCCGGGCACCGTTCATGCGCAAGGCCTCTCCCGAGGCGGTGCGACAGGTGTTGGACGGCAACGGGATTCTGCTGTCCAACGTGCTGGCGCGCACCCTCGGCGTCGAGACCGGCGACACTCTGCGGCTGGCGTCGCCGACCGGATATCACGACGTGATCGTCCGCGACATAGTCGATTACGTGTCCATCGACTCCGGAACGGGTGCGGTGTCCAACGCGCTGCTGTCGAGGTGGTTCGACCGCAGCGGGGCCACCTACCTTCAGGTGATCACCGCACCCGACGCCGACACGACCGCGGTCCGCGCGGCGCTGGAACGCATCGCCGTCGAGAATCCGTCGCAGGGCGGCTCCCCGGTGTATGTGTACTCCGGCGCCGAGGCGCTCGCCGCGACCCGTGGGCAGGCCGAGCAGTCCGGTGCCTTCACCGTCGCCATCCAGTGGATCGTCTCGGTGGCCGCGGCGATCGCGCTGCTCAACACGCTGTTGCTGTCGGTGATCGAACGGCGACGCGAACTCGGCGTGCTGCGTGCGATGGGCGCATCCCGACGGTTCGTGTCCCGCATGGTGCTCGCCGAGGCCGGCGCGGTGGCCGTCGTCGGAGCGCTCACCGGCCTCGTCATCGGCGCCATCCTGCATGTGCTGAGCGACGAGATCCTCGCCGCCACGACGTCGATCGACGTCGCCTACTCGCCGCGGCCGATCACCATCGTGTTCGTGGCGGCATCGGTGGTGCTGTGCCTCGTCGGGGCGGTGGTCCCTGCCCGACGCGCAGCCCGCATGAACATCACCGAGGCCATCGCCAACGAGTAGGGCGGGGCGCCCCCCCCCGGTTGCACTGACAGCGTTCTCTCCGACGTTGACAGCGCTCTGTCCTGCACTGACAGCGCTCTCTCCGACGTTGACAGCGCTCTCGGACACGCATAACCCCAGTTCAGACCCGCCACCGAGCCGCGCGCGTCGTCGCGGAATAATCCTTCGTCAATGATTCTTGACATAGGTAGTCAGTCAAGATAACCTGACACTATGCACGACGAGAACACCGAATCCACCAAGGCTCAGAACCTGGCCGGAGCCGCCGCGAGCGACGACCCGGCACGGGGGTTGGCAGCAGTACGCGCCCTGCGCACACTCGCCGACCACCTCGAGGGAGTGCAGGTGGCCAATGCCCGCGACAAGGGCTGGAGCTGGCAGGCGATCGCAGAGGTCTTGCAGATCAGCCGCCAGGCCGTGCACCAGAAACATTCATCACGCGAGACCCAGTGATGGGGCCCGCACAATCTCTAAGGAGAGCCATCATGTTTGGTCGATTCACTCAAGACGACAAGATGCTGCTGGCCTTTGCCACGCAGGAAGCCGCCGATCTGGGGCACACCCGGCTCGGCAACGATCACCTGATTCTCGGAATGCTGTGCAACGCGCGTTCGCCGCTGTTCGGCATCCTCACCGAGCAGGGGTTGACCCTGGCGGGGGCGCGTGACGCGGCCCGCGCCTACCACGACGAGAACGACGTCGACGACGACACCGCCGCCGAGCAGAGTGCCGCCGACCGCTACGAGGAAGACCGGGAAGCATTGCGCTCCATCGGTATCGACCTCGACAAGGTGCGGGACGCGGTGCGTGACAACTTCGGCGACGACCTCGCCGACGGCTGGGCCGAGCGCCCCGAACGTGGACGCGGTCGAGGCCGCGGCCGTGGATCGCGTGGTCATCGCGGCCACCACGGTCACGGCGAAGGACGCGGCCGTGGTCAGGGAATCTGCGGTCCCGACGCATTCGGTCCCGGCGGTTTCGGTCCCGGGGGCCCGGGCGGACGCGGCGGTTTCGGTCAGGGCGGTCCCGGCGGACGGGGCGGTTTCGGTCAGGGCGGTCCCGGCGGACGCGGTGGCTTCGGTCAGGGCGGTCCCGGTGGACGGGGCGGTTTCGGTCCCGGCGGTCCGGGCGAGGACGTTGACTTCGGTGACGGACCGTTCGAACCGGGCCGCGGCCGGCGCGGACCGCGCGGCCGGGGCATGCGCCCCCGCTTCGCACCCGAGACGCGACAGGCGCTCGAGGCCGCGATCCGTATCGCCCGTGAACGCGGGGACACCACCCTGCGCGGCGAGTACCTGCTGCTCGGCATCCTCGAGACCGCAGACGCCGCGTCGGTGGCCGTGATCACCTCGGCCACCACGGTCGACGATCTCAAGGCCGCGGTCCTCGCGAGCCTTCCCGAGGCGCCCGCCGGCGTCTGACTCCCGTCAGGCCAGGTCAAGCACCCAATCGCAATCGGCCGCACACCACCGGTGTGCGGCCGATTGTCGCGTCCGGACCCCGTCGCCGGCGATCTGCGCGCGGCCACCTCGGCCACGCGCGGTAGCTTAGTGTCACCTAAATAGTTGCCCACGAGTCCGTGACGAGGTGATGCGAGTCCATGAACCGTTCCCGCTACCGAGCCCACCCGTTGGTGCTGCGTTGTGTGCAGGTGCGCCGCGTCGAGGACATCACGCCGCGGATGCGCCGCGTCACCGTCGGCGGCCCCCAACTCGGTGAGTTCACCCGCGACGGCATGACATTCCCCGCGTTCGACGCCCCGATGTTCGACGACCACGTCAAACTCATCTTCGCGCCCGGCGGAGACATCGCCGACGCAGTGCCCCACCAGAGCGAAAACGGCATCGACTGGCGGCCGTCGGAGCATCGTGAGACGCGCGACTACACCCCGCATCACCACGATCCGGCGGCCCTCGAGGTGTCCTTCGACTTCGTCGTCCACACCTCGGATCGACACGCGGGTGGCCCGGCCGAGGCGTGGGCGCGGTCCGCGCAACCCGGTGACGACCTCTGGTTCGTCGGGCCCAAGGCCTCGACGATCATTCCCGATGACGTCGACGAGATGATCCTCATCGGCGATGAGACCGCCGTCCCGGCGATCGACCGATTCTTCACCGAACGGCCCGTCGACGGCCCCGCCCGCGCGATCATCACCATCTCCGATTATCGTGCCCGTCAGGACATCCTTACTCGCACAGGGGATTCGGTCACCTGGGTCCTCGCTGAACCCGGCGATCGGGACGCCTTCACCGCGGCGGTGGCATCCGTGCCCGCGCCCCGCGGAGTCGGTTACGTCTGGGCCGCCGCGGAAAGCCGTGCACTGCTAGCGCTTCGACGACACGTCAACCGGGACTGGGGAATTCCCAAGTCGCACAGCGATATCACCGGCTACTGGCACATCCGTGACGATCACGGTGTCGATGCTGTGGCAGAGGCGGACACGTCGACCTCGCCTGCCGAGATCGGTTCTCCCGTGCCGTGGTTGGCGACCCGCGCGGCACTGAAGCTGGGACTGCTCGATGCTGTCGCCGCGGGCCCCCGCGACCGCGGTGAACTCGCCGATTCCCTGAATGTGGCTGCCGCACAGATCGACCCGGTGATCAACGTGCTGCTGGATGTCGCGGTTCTACGTCTGGACGGCGACAAGGTCGCGGTCGGGGAGTACGGCGAGCGACTCGTCGACGATGACCACGCCCGTGAGGAATTCGACAGCCTCTATGCCGATCAGGTGCTCGCGCTCGCCGGACTCGCCGACGCCGTCACCGCGCGACGGTCGGCGTGGGAACACAGCACGGATACCACCTTGCGCCGGCATGTCGCATCCGCGGCGGATCGCTACGACGAACTGGTCGACGAGGCCGACGGCCTGACCTTCCTGATGCCCGCTCTTGCTCGACTTCCTTTGTGGCGCGGATACTCCGACATTTCCATCGGCGGCCCGGCCGCACTCGTCGTCGCCGACGGGCTGCGCGACGGCGGCGTCAAAGCATCCATGCGGATCGTCGAGGAGGCGGAACCGCTGTCTGCGCTCCGGCGGGCAGATTCGCAGGGCGACAAGGACTTCGGTGAGGAGTGGACCCGCACCGACGTGATGGTGCTGGCGAGCGCATGCGAACACCGCACCGACGACGAGGTGATCGGACACCTACGGGAACTCGTCGAGATCGCCGACTCGCTGATCCTCGTCGAATCGACCGAACCCGACGCGCTCAACACCCGCGCCACCGAAATGGCCCTGGTGCACCTCGGCGCCGTCGGCGTCCCCCCGCGCACCCAGGTCGACATCGAGCGGCTCACCACCGCCGCCGGCTGGTCGATCGTCACCTCCACGCCACTCGGGTGGGGCGTGGACTGCATCGAACTGACACCGACCGAGAGCTGACCGCTCGCCGACCGGTCGCTGACCCCGGCATCGTTGACGGCGCTCTCTCACGCGTTGACAGCGCTCGCGTGAACGTCGACAGCGCTTTCGAATGCCGTGAATCGGTGAATCGTGGCCACCACTGGTAGAAATAGGGCACCATGCCCCCGGCCCCGTCCCTGACCCGTGACGCCATCGTCGACGCCGCCATCCTCATCATCGAGCGCGACGGTGTCGACGGCCTCAGCATGCGCCGCCTGGCGGCAGAGCTCGGCTCCAAGCCGATGACGCTCTACAATTACGTGGCCAACAAAACCGAACTGCTGCAACTGGTTCTGACCGAAGTGGCGGCACGAATCCCATGGGTCCGGCCCGACGGTCCGCCGCGTGACCGGATGATCGACGTCGCGGTCGGCATGTACGACGAACTGGCGCGCATCTCCTGGATCGTCCCGATTCTGCGTGACGGGACCACCGTCGGCGCACCTGCGCTGGTCCTTGCCGACACCTTCGTCGAGGCCGCCCTGGAGCTGGGGGTCGACGAGGTCGAGGCGATGTCGGCCTGGCGCGCGGTGTGGTACATCGTCGCCTCCGAACTCCAATGGCAGGACACCCTCGCGCGCCGCACACCGGGCGAGAAGTCGTGGCATCAGACCATCGATCCCGCCGATCTCGTCGACGTCCCGACGATCGCGCGCCTTCTGCCGCACCTGCCTGAGTACGCGGCACAGTTCCGGGTTCGGGACGCCGTGTCGGCACAGGTCGACGGGGTGCTCGCGCGGGCGTCGCGAGGCGCCTGAGCGCTGTCAACGGCGCGGTGGCCCCTCCCGCTTTACCTCCGGCAGAACTTAGTCTACCCTCACGTACGCATACGTAAACGTACGCGTACCGAAACGCGTCGCGTACCCCCGAACGGAGGTTCCCGTGACCACGCCGTCGACGTCCGTCGCCGCGCCCGCACACCATCGGGCACTCATCGCGACGATCTTCTCGCTGCAGTTCCTCGTCGCGCTCGACATGTCCCTGGTCAACATCGCGCTCCCGCAGATGCGTAGTGACCTCGGATTCAGCGCCGCCGGACTGCAATGGGTGGTCACCGCCTACCTGCTGACCTTCGCCGGTCTGATGCTGCTCGGCGGACGCCTCGGCGACCTCTGGGGACGACGGACGGTCATCCTGGCCGGCCTCGCCCTCTTCGCGGTGGCCAGCATCGCCGGGGGGATGGCGACGGGCCCGGCGCTGCTCGTCGGCGCCCGCGCACTGCAGGGCGTCGCCGGGGCACTCCTGGCGCCCGCATCCCTCGCTCTCGCGTCGAGCATCGCCGACCCGGCCGTCCGCAAGACGGCGATGGCGTTCTGGGGTGGCGCGGGAGCCGCCGGAGGTGCGGTCGGCGTCGTGCTCAGCGGCGTCCTCACCGACTGGTTCTCCTGGCGTGCAGTGCTGTTCGTGAATGTGCCGATCGTCGCGATCGCCTTCGCCGCAGCGCTGCGCGGTGTCGCGCACGAGCAACGGCGCGATGCCGGACGCCTCGACGTCCCGGGTGCCGTCCTCGTCACCGCAGGCGTCGGTGCGCTGGTCTACGCGGTCAGCTCCGGCGGCGACCACGGCTGGTCGTCGGCGCCCACCGTCATCGGATTCATCTGTGCGGCAGTACTACTGATCGGATTCGCTCTCATCGAGAGATTCGTCACCCACCCGCTCATGCCACCGCATCTGATGGCCGCCCGTAGTATCCTGGGCGCCAACATCTTCGGATTCATGCTCGCCGCCGGCCAACTCGCGGCATTCTACTTCGCCTCACTGTTCGTGCAGACGGTCTGGAATGTCGAATCCGACATCGCCGGACTACTGTTCCTGCCGTTCTGCGGCGGCGTCGTCATCGGCATCGTGGTGTCGAGCCGGATCGCACCGATCATCGGTCCCCGCAACAGCATCGGGGTTCTCGGTCTGCTTGGCGCCGTCGGGCTGCTGCTGTTCGCGCTGATGCCCGACGAGTTCGACTTCTGGCGCGGAATCCTGTTGCCGTCCATGGTCGCGGCCATCGGTATCGGCGGATCGATGGTGCTCGTCGGCGCCGTCGGCACCGCCGGCGTGCGCGACTCCGACGTCGGCCTCGCCTCCGGCGTCCTCAACAGTTCCCGGCAACTCGGCGGCACCATCGGCCTCGCGATCCTGGTGACCGTCGCCGCGCACTCCACACTCCCCGCCGACGGCTTCCGGACCGGATTCGCTTTGGGCGCAGCGTTTCTCGCGTTCGGCACGGTGATCGCATGGTTCGTGCTACCCCGCACGAACCACCAGCACGACGCTCAGAAGTAGACCACCATGATCTGCGCCAGTAGCACTTTCACGATCATCGACACCGGGAAGAGCACCGCATACCCCAGCGCCACCCGCTGATCGGGAACCTTACCCATCGCGAACGCATACGGCGCCGGATTCAGTTGCGACCCGGTCAGACCGCCGAGCGCCCGCGCCGTCCCGTAATGCAGCACGGTACGCAGGCCGACGACGCACACCAGGGCGTGTGCCAGGGAGATCGTCAACCCCAGCACCACCAACTGAATACCGTTGTTGCCCAAAGCCGTCACCAACCCGGCTCCGGCGCCGGTGCCGACCGCCACCAGAAACACCAACAGCGAGTACTGATTCAAGGTGTTGGCGACGTTGCCCGGCAATGTCCACACCACCGGACCGGTGCGGCCGAGCGCGCCCAGGATCACACCGACGATGAGAGGCGCTGTGGCCGTGCCCAATACGAGCGTGCCGCCTCCGGGCAGCGGGATCTCGACGAACGCCAGCATCAGACCGATCGTCAATCCCAGGCCGAGGCCGATCGGATTGATGTCACCGGCGGCGCGTTCGGAATCACCGAGTTCGGTGGCGATCTCGGCGAGCCGATCGCGGTGTGCGGTCACCCGGAGACGATCCCCGCTCTGCAGCACCAGATCCGGCGTGGCGATGATGTCGACGTCGCCGCGACGCACCCGGCTGACCACCGCGTCGAACCGCTCCTCCATCCGTAGCTCCTGCAACTCACGGCCCACCAGCCGCGGATTCGACAGGGTGATCCGACGAAAGTCGATGGCACTGCGATCCATCCACGGTTCCGACGCCGCGGGCCGCCCCAACTCGTCGACGATCGATTCCGCCACATTCTCCCGCGCCGTGATGGTCACCAGGTCGCCGGGATACAGACGTTCGGACTCATGCGCGACGACGGTCTCCGCGTCCCGGGTCAATCGCGAGATGACCGCCGAAAACCGTTGGGAGAAATCGTGAACGGTCAGGCCCGGATCATGCACGATCTCCAGGGTGCGCACCACGATCGGCGGGAGCTTCTCCCGGTCCTCGGCGGTCGGCTTGCGTCTGCCGGCCGAGATCAGATACGTACACGCCAGGATCGTCAGGAACACCGTGATCGGATACGCCACGGCGTAGCCGATCGCGGGTTGCGGTGGGATGGGGCCATCGCCGGCGAGTTGCTCCTGCACGGCGCCGAGCGCGGCGGTCGCGGTACCCGCACCGGCGAACGACCCGGCGATCGTCCCGATGTCCAGCCCGAAGGCCTTGCCCACGCCGAGCGCGGCGGCGGCCATCGCGATGATGGCGGTGATCGACACCAGCACGGGTTTCCAGCCGGTGCGAATGGCGTTGACGAATGACGGCCCCGCGGCGATTCCGACGACATAACAGAACACGCACAGCGACAGGCTCGTCACGATCGGCGGCAATGACACATCGGAGTCGATCGCCGACAACGCGAGCGCGACGAACAATGCGCCCGCCGGGCCGAAGGAAACGGGGCCGAACGGGATTTTCCCCACGATGCATCCGACCCCGACGCAGAAGAACAGGGTGAGAAGTGGGCTGTCGACAAACCAGTGCATGAACTGCTCCCGACGTGAGTTCGAAACCTCTCACAGATCACCACGTCCATCACCCGATGGCAAGGGGCGCCGAAATCCCACCAGTCTCATCATTCACATCTATGCTGGGCGAAAGTCCCTGCCCCTACGTTCGACCGAAGGGGATGATCGTCGATGTCCCGACGACGGCAACGCGCACTCGCCGCGATCGGACTTGCCCTGATGGCGACGCTGACGGCATGCGGATCACCCACCCGACCACCCGAGAATCCTGCGCAAATGGTCACGCTCGACGACGAAACGATCCCCGCCCAATTCGACATGACCTACCGCTGGATTCCCGGTCCCGTCGTCGAGGTCAATGGCCCGGAGGGCACATTCGTGCGTGCCTTTGTCGAATCCTTCGAATTGGCCAACGCCGGGGAATCCCTGCAGTGGGGATATCCCGGTTTCGCCGATGCCGCGCCATCGAATATTTCCCAGATGATCACCGTCTATCCACCCGAGGTGTCCCCGACGGAGCCCGGCGTGGGTACCACCTTCTACACCGCGCTGCGCCGCGAGGACAGGGCCGACTGGACGCGAATCGTGTTGTGCCGATACAGCTATCAATCGGTGCGCGGCGCCGACAGCCCCAAGTGGCGATCCCGGACGATGCCCGCCCGCCCGGTCGAGATCGACCTCGTCCGCACCGGCGCCACCCCACCCGCCCGACCCACCGGCCCCGGTCGTACCACTGGCCGCAACGTCTTCGGCGGCTGGTATGTCACCCGCTTCGACTTCATGGCGATCTACCCGACACCCACCGCCGACCAGCACGCCTGCGACGCCGCGACGCCGGCCGACCTGCCCCGCCGCGAACCGATCGACCAGTCCCAGCCCTGGCCGACGATGCCACCGAGCCCCGGCTGGGCGACCGCGCCGCAGGTGTGACCGATCCCCTGGGAACTCGGCGTCGACGTCGCGTCGGCCGCCCGCACCGGCCGTGGCACGATCAAGGGCGTGGCAACCCCAACCCAGTGGATCGCAGGCGCGCGACCCCGAACCCTGCCCAACGCGATCGCCCCGGTGGTCGCCGGTGTCGGCGCAGCCCTCTACGTCGGCGACGTCACCTGGTGGAAGGCGGTGCTCGCGCTGCTGGTGTCCGTCGCCCTGATCATCGGGGTGAACTTCGCCAACGACTACTCCGACGGCATCCGCGGCACCGACGATGAGCGGGTCGGGCCGATGCGGCTGGTCGGGTCCGGGGCCGCCGCACCCGGGGCGGTCAAGGCCGCCGCGTTCGCCTGCTTCGGGTTCGGTGCTGTCTGCGGTCTGATCCTCGCGGTCACCACCGCGTGGTGGCTGGTGGTGATCGGTGCCGTCTGCATCGCCGGCGCCTGGTTCTACACCGGCGGATCCAAACCGTACGGCTATTACGGACTCGGCGAGATCGCCGTGTTCACCTTCTTCGGCCTGGTCGCGGTGCTCGGCACCCAGTACGTCACGTCGGGCCGCGTCGACTGGGTGGGCCTGGTCTGCGCGATCGCCGTCGGCGCCATCTCCACCTCGGTCCTGGTGGTCAACAACCTCCGCGACATCCCCAGCGACACCGAATCCGGCAAGATCACCCTCGCCGTCCGGCTCGGCGACCGCGCCACCCGCGTCCTGTTCGTCGTCCTCCTGTCGGTGCCGCTGATCGCGAGTCTGGTGCTCATCCCCGCCACCCCATGGGTGTTGATCGGGTTGGCCACCGCACCGTTGATCGTCGTCGCCGCCCGCCCGGTCCTCCGACACGCCACCGGTCCCGGTCTCATCCCGTCGCTGGGTGCCACCGGCATCGCGATGCTGGTCTGGTCGATCCTCACCGCGGTCGGTGTGGCCCTGGCCTGACGGGCCTGTAGCGGATCACTCGATATAACTGGGATGGCTCAGCGGTCTCGCGTCAATAATTGTCGTGAGTGGTCGTATTCATCCCGGTTGTATCGGCATCGGCGCCCGCGACCCCGCTTCCCGTGCCGCATCGATTGCTGCAGCATGCGGGTCTCGTCCTGTAGCGCGTGGTCGGTGCTCGCCGCGGTCGGTGTGGGCCTGGCTTGACGGGCCTGTAGCGGATGAGCCGATATAACCGGGATGGCTCAGCGGTCTCGCGTCAATAATTGTCGTGAGTGGTCGTATTCATCCCGGTTATATCGGCATCGGCGGCCGCGACCCCGCCTTCCGCGCCCAACGATTCCCGCAGCATGCGGATCTCGTCCTTCAACTCGCGGATCTCGGCGGCGGTCGCGGCCCGGCCGGCGTCATCCTCCTCGGCAACCCGCTCGACGATCCACGACGCGATCGTCGCGGTGACCACACCGATGAGACTGATCCCGCCGATCATCAGCAGCACCGCGACCACCCGTCCGGTGATCGTCACCGGCGCGAAATCCCCGTAGCCGACGGTGGTGACGGTGACGAACGACCACCACACCGCATCCCCGAACGACGTGATCGTCGCGCCCGGACGTCCCCGTTCGGCGTCGTACACCGCCAGGGATGCCACATAGATCAGCAGGATCGCCGTCGCGGAGGTGTAGATCGCGACCCGACCGCGGATCGCACCACCGAGCGCCTTCTGCAGCGCACCGACCAGGATAACCAAGCTGACCAGCCGCAACGGTCGCAGGATCGGCAGGACCACGACCGCCAGATCGAACAGGTGCCGCACAAACCAGCGTCCCCGATCCGGGGTGATCGACAACCGCACGAAGTAGTCGACGACGAACACCAGCCACGACAACCCGACGACGATCCCGATACCGAAGGAGAACAGCCGACCGGGATCGCCGAGGACATCCACCGAGTACGCGATCAGGAACAGGGCGGCGATGATCGCCAGCGGCCATTCCGCACGTTTCTCCCACCCGGCAAGGAGATCGAAGCGCTCCTCGCGCGATCGTGGCATCCCATGTCCTCACGTCGGGTGAACTGTCATCCGAATCGGTCGGCCCACGGTACCTGCCCGGTCCGACATCGGTGATCACTCGGCGGGTTCGGCCTCCGGGATGTCGCTCGGGCCGGACTCCGAGGACTCCGAGGGCTCCGACGGCTCCGAAGAGGTGCTCGGAATCACCTGCGCATCGAATTCGGGGACCTCGGGGACCGCGGGTTGCTCGTTCGGCGTCACCGGCGCATGGGTTTCGGAGGTGCTCGGCTCCGTCGTGGTCGTCGACGTCGTCGAACTCGATTCGGCAGCACCGCCGCCACCGCTGCCCGCGTCGGGGGCTTCGGAGGTGGTCTCGGCGGGCGGGGCGGGTGCGGTGGTCGCCTCGGTCGGGGCGGACGGAATGGGTGTCGACGGCACCGGGCTCGCCGGATCGGTCGCCGCCGGGGCGGCCGCGGACTCGGGGTCGACGGAGGCGACCTGGGCGGCAAGGGTCTGCTGGGTCGCGACGAGCGCGGTCGGGTCGGTGGCCTGGATGGCGGCCGTCGCCGCGACGAGCAGATCCATCACCGCGCCGGGTTCGGTGCCCGCAACACCGAGGGAACTCCACACCTCGTATCCGCGGACCTTGCCCCGATACCGTTTGGCCAATTCGGCTGCGAAGGCCGCGAACTCGTCGATGCGCGGGGCGTCGGTGTCGGTCTCGCCCGCCGACCACGGTGAGGTGACCCCCGCGACGATCACCACGTTCATGCCGCGCGCCTGGGCCCCCTCGACGATGTCGTCCAGGCGTGACCACGCCGCCGAATTCTCGCCATCGGCCTCCAGATACTGCCACGGCGCGCCGACCCGGATGTCGGTCACACCCAGCGCACTCAGGTTGTCCAGGGTCGCGTCGAGGTCGGCGTCGGAGATCCGGTAGATCTTGTCGTCGACGACACCGAGTTGGGTGGGTTCGGCCCCCATCGAGGCCAGCGCGACCTGCAGGTCGGTGCTGGGTGCCGACGCGCTGGTGTCGACGCCGGGTACCGCCCACACCGTGGTGCCGACCATCACGCCCGCTATCCCGGCCATTAGCACACCCGCAGCGACGCGGCGCGTCAGCGGGGTGAAACTCGGCATCATGACGGGACTTTCTCAGGTGCGATAAGGACGTACTCAGGATTGTCCCGTACTTGGGGGCCATAAGGGAAGTAAATGCCTGTCCTACGACCAAGCGAATTTCAAAAAGGGCGCAATCCGTGACCGCGTCGGGTCATCCCGACGGACCGAGGGGGTCTCAGGACGACGCCGGCAACCCGAACGCCGCGAGCACCGTCTTCGACCACAGCTTCTGGCCCGCCTCGTTCGGATTGAGGCCGTCGGCCATCAACGCGGCGCGTGCGGAGGCGTCGGCGGGAAACGCCGAGTACACGTCGATCACCTGAATGCCCGCGGCATCCATCGCCGACGCGTACCCCGACACCTGGTCGGAATTGTCGCCGTCACGCGGCGGATTCTGCTTGATCACCGCAATCCCGGCATCCGGATATTTCTTCTGAATGGCCGAGATGAGTGGCTGGATCTGCTCGGCCAGCGGCTGCGACGCATCCTCGGTGAGGCCGAAGTTGAGCAGCACCAGATCCGGTGTGCCGATCGATTCGCCCGACGGGGCGGTGGTCAGCGCGGTCAGATTGTCCAGCGCATACGCCGCGTCCTTGCCCGACGCCGAACCGTTCCAGAAGCCGATCGCCCCGTTGGGGCCGGTGCCGAGGACCACCGGTGCCCCGTACTTGGAGGTCGTGGGGTTCCAGTAGGCGGTGGCGACCGTCCGGTCCAGTGAACTGCTGATCGCCCGGCCCAGCTCCGGGGCCCACCCCGACGTCGAGGCTCCCGTCGAATCACCAAGCAGCAGAATCGTTTTCGGCTCCTTCGGGTCCGCCTTCGCGGCGTCGAAGAAGGCGACGGTGGCCGGGGTGGCCGCGGGCGCGGTGGTACTCGGCGCGCTCGGCGTCGTCGTCGCGGTCGATGACGTCGGAGCGGTCCGGTTGGACGAGATCACCAGCCCGACCACCAGGATCACCACGCACACGGCCATGACAATCCACGCCCACAGCGGAGCGGAATCATAGATCCGCCGCACCCAATTCTTCACGTCGCCAAACCCCGATCACCGAACCGCACGCCCAACAAATGTCCTCACCCTAGCGGGCCCCGGGAATCACTGCCCGATTCACCGTCGCCGTCGTGTGGTCCGATCGAGGGAATTCTCGTCCGGGAAATTCGCCTCAACAATCACCGGTGGCCGGCTGTCCGGCGAAACGCGCGGCGATCCACTGTCCGAGCAGTGCACCGGGGTCCAGCGAATGCCCCTGCCCCTCGCGACGCACCCTCGTCACGGTGTCCCCGAGCGTGCACGCCCGACCGAGGGTGACTTCCATCACGTCGACCGGGATGATCTCGTCGACGCTGCCGTACATCGCGAGGATGGGCACGTCGGTTCGGGTGCGCGGCAACGACATCGAGTCCAGGACGCCCCGCAGCCGGTCGGCGTCGGCGGCATCGGCCATGAAGGCGTCGCCGTCGGCGGCGTTCACCTCGTCGGTCAATCCCGAGCGTTCCCCCGAACACGACACCAGCGCGTCGACGTTCTGCCCGACCGCCCCGTGCAGGTAATCCCCGGCGGTGAGCTGCGGATTCGCCTGCGCGACGCCCTTCACCAGAATCGGATACAGCCACCGTTGTGACGGCGTCAGTTCGCCCGACTGGGCGCGATCGACGAGGTAACCGGCGTCGAGCAGGGGCACCGTCGCCGCCGCTCCCACCAACTGCCCGGCGCCCGGACCGTAACCGGCGAACTCCTCGGCGCTCGCCCACGCCGCCGCGCCGCCCTGAGAGGCGCCGACCGCCACCCACTCCGGGCCGATCGTCGGCTCCACCGACCGTGCCGCGCGGGTGGCGTCGATGACGTTGTAGCCCGCGGTCCGCGGCTCCAGATAGGGGTGAGCCGGCCCGCTCGTGCGTTCGCCCAGACCCTGATAATCGGTCGTGACCACCGCATATCCGGAGTTCAGAAAGCCGGCGACGGCCCGGATGTCACCGAACATGTCCGCGCGGTCGGACGGCCCGCAATCGCGGGTCACACCCGTGGTGCCGTGCGCATAGGCGATCAACGGCCAGCCGCCCGCGGGCCGGTCACCGCCGGGAACGAACACCGCACCGGAGACGGTGGTGGCCGCGCCGTCGACCCCGGACACCGACCGATACACGATGCGGGTGGCGCGCGTCTCCGACGGCAGGTACGACGACCACGCGGTCAGCGGATCGGTGGACGACACCACCTGCCCGCGCGCCGCCAGGGTCGCCGCCGCCGGCGAGGGTGCCGCGGCGGGGGAGTGCACGGCCTCCGGTGCCGCGGAATCGCAGCCGACGACGACGATCGCGGTGCACACCGCCACCACCGCACCGGCCATCCGATTCCGCAACAACACACGGAGAACGGTAGCGGGCCCGCCGACGCCGGATTGCATTGGCGTTGCGGGTGCATGATTCTGTTTCGCGTGGGTGTGCTTCTCGGGGGAGAAATCGGGACCGACGACGACGCTGTCGACGACAGGCGGCGGCGCAAGTCGATGCCGCCGGAAATCAGTGCCGACCCCGAGGCGATCGTCGCGCCCGCCGACGACGAGATCTACGAATACCTGGGCCCACAGATGCGATGGGTGCAGCTCGCGTTGCTGATCGCGTTCGGGTTGTCGGCGTGGTCGCTGACCGCCTTCGCCACCGCGCACCCCTGGCTGTGGCCGGCGCTGGTGGTGCTGGGCCTCAACGCCATCGGCACCCTGCTGTCCCTGGCGACCGGCCTCAGCCGACGTCATGTGACCTGGCGCACACATCAACAGTGTGCTGCCACTTGGGTTCCCGACGGCGGGGTGTTCGCCTCCGTCGACGTGTTCCTGCCGACCTGCGGCGAAAGCCTGGCCATCCTGCGCGCCACCTACACTCACGTCGCGGCGTTGTGCTGGCCGGGTGAGCTCACCGTGCACGTGCTCGACGACGCCGCCTCCGACGAGGTCCGCGACCTCGCCGCCGAATTCGGATTCCGCTATCACCTCCGCCCCGACCGCGGGCACCTCCGCAAGGCCGGGAACCTCCGTTACGGATTCACCCAGAGCTCCGGTGACGTGGTGATCATCTTCGACGCCGACTTCTGCCCACGCCACGACTTCCTCGCGCACCTGATGCCCTACCTCGACGACCCGCGGGTCGCCATCGTGCAGAGTCCGCAATGCTTCGCCACCACCGAGACGATGGGCTGGATCCAACGCACCGCCGGCGCCACCCAGGAGTTCTTCTACCGGTGGGTGCAGCCGTCCCGCGACCGCATGGACGCCGCCAATTGCGTTGGCACATCGGCCCTCTACCGGCGCAGCGCCCTCGAGGCGGTCGGCGGGTTCGCCCCCATCGAACACAGCGAGGACCTGCACACCGGCCGTCACCTGCAGCAGGCCGGCTACCTGATTCGCTATGTGCCGGTGGTGCTCTCACGGGGACTGTGCCCGTCGGATCTCGCCGGCTTCCTCAACCAGCAGTACCGCTGGTGCATGGGATCGCTGTCGCGGGTGCGCAATACCGTTGTGGCCGAGCCGAAACGGATGACCTTCCGGCAGGCGATGGCCCATTGGGCCGGGGTCTTCTACTACCTGACGACCGCATTCAACGTCTTCCTGGTCTTCCTGCCCGGCGTCATCATGGTGACCGCCTTCCCCGACGACGTCCGGCCCTGGCAGCTGGTGCCGTTCCTGTTCGGGCTGTGGGTGTATGTGGTGATGTTCCCGTTGGTGTCGCGCACCCGCTGGCGATTCGAGGTGCTGCGCATCCAGATGGCCTACAGCTTCGCCCACGCCATCGCCATCCTGCACAAGATCATCGGCCGCGAAATCGGTTGGGTGCCCACCGGAGTCGTCGGCAAGTCCAACTCGCTGGCCCGCTCCATCAGCATCCTCGGCGCGGTGTCGCTGGGGGCGTCGCTGATCGTGTTCTGGGTGTTCATCCTGCGCGACATCCGCTACCACGGACTCGCCTCATTCTGGATGATGGTCGGATTCGCCTGCGTCTACACCTATCTCGCCCTCCCCCTGTTCGTCGAATTCATGCGGATCCTGTTCTCCCGCGGACGATCGAAGGTGTCGGCATGAACGGCTGGACCGACCCCGACGACCATCCCACCCAGCGCATTCCGCGGATCGCGGACGTGCCCGGATACGAGATGGGTCCCGACGACGTGGACACCGACCGGTTCGGTGCGGCGGAGCCGACCCCGCAGGCCGACGTTCCCCCGCGCGACACCCTGCCCCGCCCCAGCATCACCGACCGCCGCCCGACGGCCCCGAACTGGAACCGCATCACCGTGTGGGAAGTGGTGGGCTACACCGCCGTCATCGTGTTCATCGGGGCGGTGGCATTGGGTGTCTTCGACATCATGTTGCCGTGGACGACGTCGTGACCGCACCGCACACCTCGAAGTTCTTCACCGACATCGCCGGGCTCCGCGGCGTCGCGGTGCTGCTCGTCGTCCTGTTCCACGCCCGCATCCCCGGACTCGACGGCGGGTTCGTCGGCGTCGACATCTTCTTCGTCATCTCCGGGTTCCTCATCACCGGCCTGCTGATCCGGGAGTTCGAACGCAGCGGATCGTTGTCGTTCAAGGGGTTCTACGCCCGGCGCTTCCGGCGGATCATCCCGGCCGCCGCCCTGGTGATCGTGGTGTCGCTGATCGGCGCGATGCTGACGATGCCGCTGCTGCGGGTGTTCAAACAGGCCATCGACTTGCTCGCCGCCGCAGCCAATCTCGCGAACTGGCACTTCATCGCGCAGAACGCCGACTACCTCGCCGGCGCCATCGACGGCAGCCTCGCCACCCACTTCTGGTCACTGGCCATCGAGGAACAGCTCTACTTCGTGTGGCCGCTGACGATCTTCTTCGCCGCCATCCTCGTCGCGAGAACCCCACTGCGCAGACACCTTTCGATCCGCTGGTCCATCGCGCTGGTCGTCGGACTGTTGACCATCGGGTCGTTGATCTGGGCGATCCGGCTCACCCCGGTCGATCCGGCCACCGCGTACATGGCCACCTACACCCGCGTCTGGCAGTTCGGGGTCGGTGGACTGCTCGCCGTGATCGAACCATTGCTGGCGTGGTGGTCGCGAAAAGCGCTGTCGGCGCGAGCGTTCGCGATCCTGCTGGGGTGGGCCGGGCTCGCGGGCATCGTCGCATCGGCGGTCCTCATCGACGCCTCCACGCCGTACCCGGGAACGGCGGCACTGCTGCCGACGCTGGCGGCGGCCCTGCTGATCCTGTCCGGACAGGTCAGTCCCGGAGCATGGTTCGCCCCCGGATTCCTGCTGTCGTTTCCGCCGATGCGTTTTCTCGGTCGGGTGTCGTACTCGTGGTACCTGTGGCATTGGCCGGCGCTGGTGCTCTTCGAGACGCAGACCGGGATCACCACCTGGCCCGCGTTGCTCGCGGTGAGCGGGGTGTCGCTGCTGATCGCGACCGCCTCGACGCTGTACTTCGAAGAGCCGATCATCCGCAATGCCGAACTGAAGCGCAACAATTCGGCGTCCATCTCGGTCGGGCTGACCGGGCTGGTCATCGGGTTGGCGACGGCGATGGTCGTCGGCGTGGTGACCGTCAACATCGCCAGCAAGGACACCATCACCAACGCCACGTTGAGTTATCAGTCGGTGTTCGGGCAGGAGAGTTCGGCCACGTCGGGACCGGTGGTACCCAACCCGTTCCAGGCCTACGACGACCGTCCCGAACCCCACGAATGCCTGGTCCCGGTGGGGGAGTACGGCCCACCACACGAATGCGCCTTCGGGCCCGGTGACGGTATCCCGGTGGTGCTGTTCGGTGACTCGCACGCCGAACAGTGGGCGGAGACGATGCGCGACATCGGGAATGCGCACGGCTGGCGGATCTACCAGTTCACCAAGGCGGCCTGCCCGGTGCAGAACATCCTGCCGCAACGCGGACGACCCGACCCGTTCAACAAGGAGGACTGCATCCGCTGGCGGGAGGACACCCTCAACCAGATTGCGGCCATCCAGCCGAAGGTCATCGTGTTCTCGTCACTGTCGACGTATGTACCCACCTACGAGGAGTCGGCCGCGGCCTGGGACGACAGCCTCACCCGGCTCCGCGACACCGGTGCCGAACTGGTCTACCTTGCCGACACCCCGTACCCCAATTTCCAGATCGCCGACTGCATGTCGGGTGCCCTCGACGACTGGACGAAATGCAACTTCCACCTCGACGACGTCGTCCGCCACGAACCCATCCTCACCGAACAGGCCCGCGGCGGCGACCGCGACATCCTCACCCTGTCGGTCAATGATCTTCTGTGCGAGGGCAATACCTGCTTCCCGGCCCGCAACAAGATTCTCTTCTACCGTGACGAATCCCACCTGACCGCCACCGCCGCACGCGTTCTCGGCCCGGCCCTCACCAAACAACTCGACAAGGCGCGCTTCGACTATCGGGCGAGGTAGCTCTGATGCTGCAACTCAAGTCGCTGGTCGGGCCGACCCGGGCGCTGCCCCTTGGTCTGGGCTGCAGTTCAATTCGCTGGTCGAGCCGACCCGGGCGCCGTCCCTTGGTCTGGGCGGCAACTCAATTCGCTGGTCGAGCCGAACCGACCGTCGTCCCTTGATCCGGGCTGGAACTCAATTCGATGGTCGAGCTGACCCGGGCGCTGCCCCTTGGTCTGGGCTGCAATTCAATTCGATGGTCGAGCCGACCGGAGCGCCAGCGGAGGTCGTGTCGAGACCGGGTGACCCGGTGCTGGGAGCTGCTGGGCTGGGTGTCGTGAAGGCTGTCCGTCCAGCACGAACCCGCCGATGTGCCAATATAACCGGGACCGCTCAGCCTATCGGAAGCAATTATTGTTTCTGATCCGCTGAGCCATCCCGGTTATAATGCCTCGCCGCCCGATCCCACCCCACAGGCCGATATAAACGCGGTGTGAGAGGGCCTTCGCGTCGTATATATCGACACGAGCGGCCTCTCACACCGCGTTTGTATCCGGTGCTGGTGCCGTTGCGGCGAGATCAACCCCCGCTGGCCGACCGTAACCCCGCTGGCCGAGTGCTCGTGAGGAACGAGCGAGTGTATCCGCCGTCGAGGTCGAGGCCACTCCCGCAGCTCTCCGCACCATCGCCGAGCACGAACCCGCCGGTGCGCCAATATAATCGGGACCGCTCAGCCCATCGGAAGCAATTATTGTTTCTGATCCGCTGAGCCATCCCGGTTATATCGCCTCGCCGCCCGATCCCACCCCACAGGCCGATACATCCGGCGAGATCAACCCCGCTGGACGACGGACTGCTCGTGACGTAACCCCCGCTGGCCGAGTGCTCGCGAGGAACGAGCGAGTGTATCCGCCGGGCAGATACACCGACTCGCAAGCTCACCGGCACTCGGCCAACGGGAGTTGGTCGGTGCGAACTACTCGGTGCGCCAATATAATCGGGACCGCTCAGCCTATCGGAAGCAATTATTGTTTCCGATCCGCTGAGCCATCCCGGTTATATCGCCTCGCCGCCCGATCTCACCCCAAACGCCGATACAAACGCGGTGTCACAGGGCCTTCGCGTCGTATATCGACACGGGCGGCCTCTCACACCGCGTTTATGTCGGTATCCGGCGGATCCAGCCGTCGCGACCCGTCAATTCTGGTCGCAGGCAACCCCGTCGCCGTCACGGTCGAGGCCCGGCCGGTAGCCGGGTTCGCCGAGATACAGCGGAGCCGCCCCGGCCGCGCGGGCATCGGCGCAACTCGAGTAGTACGCACCCGGCGCCTGCGTGGTGGTCGGCACACGGGGAATCGTGGTGGTCGGCTCGGGGGTCTCGGTGCTGGTCGGGATGAGCCCACGGGGGACCGTACTGGCGTTCGGCACCGCCGAGGTCGACGCCGGGGCCGACGACGACGCCCTCGAACTGGTGCTCGGCGATTCGGTGACCGTCACCGTCGACACACTGGTCACCGTCGTGGTGCTCGGCGCGGCCGCGGTGTCCCCGCCGGAGCCGATCACCCCGCCGATCCCGCACGACAGCAGCAGCGCAAACAGTCCGAGAATGATGGCGCCGATGATGAGCAGCGGCTTCTTACCCCCACCCGACGACCCACCCGACGGCGGTTGCCCACCCGTCGGCGGCTGATCACCCGGCGGCGGGGTCGGGGGAGTCGGCGGCCACTGCTGCGTTGTCATACTTGTTCGCCTTTCACACGATCTCCCGTGTTCCTACCAGTCCGGGTGCAGGTGTCACTGTCCCCCGAAGAGACCAATTCGGACAATCCGCCAGGTCAGCCGCCGACCATCGTCGCCAGTCCCTGCCGGAACGCGGCCAGGCTCGCCGGCGTCGAATTGAAACGCCAGTCCCGTTCCTTGTCCATCTGAAACCAGACGAATCCCTGCACCCGCGAGTGGTTTTCGACGACACCGAAGAAGTCGCGAATCCAGTTGGCCTTGGCGTCGGGACCCTCGCCCTCGGCGGCGGCGACCTCGGTGATGAGGATCGGGTGGCGGGAATCCAGACGTGCCAACGCCGCCAGACCCGACGTGAACAGGTCGGGGGCGCTCTGCCAGTGATGGCCGGGCACATCACCCCAGTTGTAGCCGTCCAGGCCGAGCCGATCCACCAGGTTGGGTCCGGGGTAGGCGTCGTCAAAAGGACTGGTGCCCAGGGTCAGTGTGTTGGGCGCCCACACGAACTCCAGTGTGCCCGGACGTTGCGCGCTGATCACCGTGTGCATCCGCGTCCACGCGGCGCGGTAGTCGGCGGCGGTGTTGCCGTTCACGCCGACCGCCCACGGATACCACGTCCCGTTCATCTCCTGAGCGAACCGCAGCAGCACCGGTTTGCCCCACGACGCGAGAGTGCGTCCCCAACGGGCGAATTCGGTGTCGTACCGACCGGCGGCCACCTGCGACAACGCATACGCGGGCTGGGTGATCCCGCCGTCGGGACGCCACGGTTCCAGCGTCAGTAGGGGAGTCGCGCCGAACTCGATGATCGCCGACAGCGTGCGCAGCGGCACCTCGTCGCCGATCGCGGCAAAGCAGTGCGCATACGACGGCGGCGCGCCCGCCAGATTCGTCAGCTGCTGCAGCGGGGTGCGCGTGGTCCCCGCGATCGGCATCACCGACGGAATGAACGCGCCCCACCGTCGCGGCGGCGGGGCCGCCGAGGAACTGGTCTCCGCAGGCGTCGTCGACGAACAGGCCGCCACCGCGAGGCCCGTCGCACCCAGCAGACCCGCACGCAGCAGGTCACGGCGTCGCAGGCCCGGCATCTCCACCCGGCAATGCTATGCGACGCCGACCCGGCCGGTCCCGGCACGCTCCGGGACCACTCACCCGTCCCGCCATTTCCCCACCGAGCGCCGCACGCCGTGAATACACTTTCGAAACAATGCCCACAGAGTCATCGGGAGGCTCGCAGTGAATGCCCGCAGAATCACGTGCCGGACATGGGTGACGACATTCATCGCGGTCATTTCCGTGGTGATTGCACTGCTCGGCGTGACGATCGCCAACCCGACCGCCCGCGCCGCCGACGTCCCCGCCCCGGACGATGGTTACGGCTTTTCGCAGGGCGCCGCCACCCAGTACCTCAGCGCGGCCGACGTGAACCGCGAGCTCGACGCGGTGGCGAAGACGCATGCGCAGTGGCTGCGGGTGTTCATCGACTGGTCGAGCGTGGAGGCCACGAAGGGCAGCTACGACTGGACCATCCCCGATCGTCTGGTCGCCGCGGCCCGCGCACGCAACCTGAAGGTCCTCGCGCTGGTCACCACCACTCCGACATGGGCGCGGCGAGCCGCGGCACCCGGCCAACTCGGCATCTACGCCCCGCCGTCCGACCCGGCGACGCTCGGCGCATTCCTGCAGAAGGTGATAGCGCGCTACGACGACGTCACACGATTCGAGATCTGGAACGAGCCGAACCTGCCCGCATTCTGGGGTCTGACACCGTCGAATCCCACCGAGTACACGGCCCTGCTGAAAGCGGCCTACGCAGCGGTCAAACAGAAACTGCCGGGAACCGAATCGACGGTGGTGGCCGCCGGAATGAGCCCTGATGCCGGCGCCGTGGATTTCGTCACGAAAATGTATGCGGCAGGCGCGAAAAGCTATTTCGACGCCGCGGCAATGCATCCCTACGTCTTTCCCGGCGGCATCTCCGCGACCCCCAACGGCTGGACGGAACTGCAACAGATCCGAGGGGTGATGGAATCCTACGGCGACTCCGCCAAGCGCATCTGGATCACCGAGATGGGCGCGCCCACCCGGCCGACGACCACCTCGGACACCACCAGTTCGTCGGGCTCCACCGGGTCGCTGGGATTCGGGGTCAACGAGATGGTCAGTCAGCAGGAGCAGGCCACCCAGATCCTCGACGTCCTCAGCGCCGCCAAGAACTCCGGCTACTGCGGGCCCGCGTTCATCTACTCGGTGCGCGACTGGGGGACCTCGGCCAACAACCGCGAGGACAACTTCGGCGCGCTGCTCACCAACGACTGGCAACCCAAGTACACCGCGTCGGTGCTCGCGCGGTAGGTCACCGCATCCGCGTCGGGGTGTGCCGTCCGGTGCGTTGACGGGCCGTGACCGTCACCGCCCACACCGCGATCCCGACCGCCACCGCCGACAGCAGATCCGATTCGGTGACGCCGTTATGGCTGGTCACGGCGAGCAGCACGGCCCCCTCGAGCGGACGATTCCAGATCACCCACGCCCCGGCCACCAGCACCAGCACGACGGCCGCGCGGATACTCGGCCGCAGCAGAGTCCACAGCCCGCACGCGAAGAGCAGGTTCAGCAGCACAAGGGCATGGAAGAGGTCAGGTGAACGCATCGTGAACAAGTATGGCCGGATTCGCTGCCGCGTCGCTGACCGACCGGTGTGAGCCTGCCCTCGCGCCCCTCGCGCCAAGGCACGATTCCGAATCGATTCGAACCATTCCATTGCGATACCAGGGCAGATCGTGTCACCGTCCGCGTGTCGGGACAGTCATCACACCGAGGAGCGACATGACCTATCCCCCGAACAACCCCGGTGGCACGCCCAACCCGGAGGACCCCTACGGCAACCAGGGCTACGGCAATCAGTCCTACGGCAACCAGCCATATGGAAACCAACCGTACGGCGGCCAACCGCAGTCCGACCAGCCCTACGGGCAGTATCCGCCACCGCCCGCGGCGCCCGGCGGATATGCCACCGGCCCCGCCGATTTCGACCTCGGAACGGCATTGAGCTACGGCTGGAACAAGTTCAAGGCCAACGCCGGGACGTGGATCGGCATCTCGTTGATCGCGTTCATCATCGTCGCGGTGATCGACAGCGCCGCAAGGGGATTCGACTATGAGTCGACGAGTGTCACGTCGAACATCATTCCCGGCTTGGTATCCGGAATCCTCAGTGTGCTGGTGCAGGCCGCGTTCACCCGCGGCGCGCTCGACGAACTCGACGGCCGCAAGCCGGGTATCGGTGACTTCTTCAAGTGGAACAACCTCGGCAACGTCTTCATCGCGGCGATCCTCGTGTGGGTGATCACCACGATCGGCTACATCCTGCTCATCATTCCCGGCCTGATCGCCACGTTCCTGCTCTGGTACACCTTCGCTTTCGTCATCGACCGCAATCTGTCGGCGGTCGACGGACTCAAGGCCAGCTTCAATCTGACGTCGAAGAACGTCGGCTCACTGTTGCTGCTCGCGGTCGTGGTGATCGTGCTCAACATCGTCGGCGCGATCCTCTGCGGTGTCGGACTGCTCGTCTCGGCCCCGGTGACCCTCATCGCGTCGACGTACGCCTACCGCACCCTCTCCGGTGGAGCGGTGAGCCCGGCGCAGTGACGCACCGAGACGCCCGCGCATCTGTGGTGCCCGTCACTCGATGACACTGGAAGCGAGTCCTGTCTCACTCTCGCGTGCACGCATGGTGGATCGACCGATCCACACCTTAAGCTCACCTCATGATGATGAGTCGGGGCATCATCGCAGGAATCGTAGGCGTCTTCGCGGCGCTCACCATGTCTGCGTGCAGCCAATCACCTGTCAGTAGCGGACCCACGTCCGCTTCCACCACCGCTGAATTGCCCGCGGGCATGAAGCTCACCGCCAATGGCGACGAAATCGTCTGGTGCGCAATATCTCCGCCCTACCAAGGGATGTACTGGGTGGTCGTCGTCGGCGATCCAACCGGTGGACCCTGCGGCGCCGGGGAGGTCATCACCCAGGAGCAGTTCGACGCCATCGGGGCCACCGAGGTCTGCGAGGTCACACTTCCTGACGGGGGTACCGCCACGTACTACGCCAACTCGGCGGCACGTGCCCGGAACCTCGCCCAGGGAGCATGTGTCGCGAGTTGATCTGCGGCACAGGTAATTTCAGTATCCACCACATCAATCTTCGGGGGAGATTGTTCATGTTCTCTGGAATGCGCATGCGCGCAACCACTCTCGCCGTGGCGGCAGCCATCGGCACCACCATCGCCGCGGGTCCGGCACTCGCCGATCCAACGCCGGTGCCGGCGTCGACGCAGTCGGCGATCGGTCTGGACTGGACCGCCATCGGCGCGCACGCGGCCGCCGCCGGTGACTCCGCGGGCGCGGCCGCCGCTGGTTGGGTTCTCGACGGTCAGCGTGGCGTGACACCCACCGCCGCCGACAGGCTCACCGTCGAGCACGCGGTGCTCGCCGCGGTCGCCTACGACGACGACACCACGGGTACCACCACCGAGGGCGCCACCGGCGAGGGCACCACGGGCACCGCGACGCCGGACACGTCCACCGGGTCGTCGTCGACGGGGTCCTCCGACCTCGGTTCGGACTTCATCCAGGACGCCCTCAAGCAGTTCTTCGCCGACTTCGACTGGTCGGTGATCACCATCCCGCTGCTGTCCATTGCGCTTCAGGGACAGGGGATTCCGGCGGTGATCGCGACACCGTTGGCGCAGCTGATCTGGACGGTCATCGAGGCCACGTTCCCCTCGGCAACCAAGTAGCAACGAACCTTGACTCGGCCGGTCCGGCTCCCACTTCCTCGGGGCCGGACCGGCGGAGTCGTGTGGACCGAACGGACGAATCCGACACGAGCACGCGCCATCCGGCGGGGCAGCGGGTTGAATACCGCACATGCCGATCATCCGCCGTGTGCTTGTGTCCGCGACCGCGCTGGTCGCCGGGTGCGTGGTGGCGGCCTGCACGGCGACCGTCGACGGTGACGCCGACGCCGTCGACGACGTGATGCCGGTGTCGTCGGTGGACGCGTCCGAACTGCCGACGGTGCTCGACGAACTCGAACCCGAGGCCAGCAGCCTGACGCTGGCTCCGGAACTCACGACCACCTCGGTGATGCCGGCCGGACCCTCCACGTGCGGTCCGGCACCCGAGTGGCGGGCGTATGTGGTGGTCACGTCCGGGGAACTGTCCTGCCCCGACGCGATCACCCTCATCGAGAACTTCAACAACGACCCCGGTATCCGCCGCGGCGATCACGGTGCCACCGTCGACGGCTGGAACTGCAACATCTACGGCGCAGCCGAAGTCCCGGACACCGGCTACGTCATCAAGTGCGTTCGTCCCGATGGTGCGACGGTGACCGTGTCGGATCCGCGGCGGGCGCCGTGAGGGCGAGAGCGGTTCGCGGCGATGCTGTCGGTGAGTGACGAACGCCGTTCGGGATAGTGCCCGGATGACCTCTGACACAGCCGCGCCGGCCGGGTTAGCTTGTGCACGAAGGGCTTGTCGCACGGCGACGGGGTCGGGATCATGGACGCGAACTCACCGGTCGTGTCGGGGACGACGGTACACCTGCAACACCTCGTGAGGTTGATCATGGTTGTCGCTGTCCTCGTCATTGTCGTCGCCACCGTGGTGGTGCTCGTCTCCCTGCCCGTCACTCGCGCAACATCGGCCGACTTCTATCACCGGTCGACTGCGGCGACATGGAAATCGCGGAGGTAACCGGCCTACTGCTGACCCCTCTTGCCCATTTCTAGACATGTGGTCGAGTATCGGACGTCCGTGACCTGGGGTTTTGTCGCGAGGCTACTCGGCAGATGTCTAGAAATGGGCAAGGGTCGGCGTGGTCGTGCGTATCTCTGGCCCCGGATAGGCCTCTCTCGTTCACTGACAGCCGGCTTGAATTGCATTGATGCCCACTATTTTCCGTCGGTCGAGCCGACGAGGCGCTAGCCGAGGAGGTGTCGAGACCTCCGGTGGTAGGGCTGGTTCTGCTCTGAGGCATGGCGTTGGAACGGAGTGCGGTCAACGTAATTCAGAGTGCTGTCAACGGAAGTCAGTCGAGGCTCCGCTCGACGAACTCGTCGAACCGAACGTGTTGACTGGGTGGTCGTAGCACCGGCTGACGTTGCCGCTCGACCCACAAGCACGGATTGCCGTCCACGTCCCGAGCCAGCTTGTGGCGACGGATGATTCGGGTTCCGATCGACGGGATGGTCGCCGGTTCGATCTCGTGGACCACTTCACCGTCGGCGGTGTGCACACGCAACACTTCGGCGACCGGCGCGTCGACCAACGTCGGCTCCTCACCGGACAGATCGGCAATTCGCCGCTGTACCAACCGTCGTCGGAACTGCCCGTTCACGCGGACCTCGTCGACCCCGTACGCATGCCAGAACGGAGTCGGTGTGGTGCCGGGGAGATAGCTGTAGCGCCGCGCGCCGGGATCGATCGTCGGTGCTGCAGCGGCGGGAGCCTCGGCGGACGCTGATGACGCGGCCGCCTCCCGTCCGTCGATACGCTCCTCGACGGCCCACAGCAGATTGCTGTACTCATCGAGCCCGAACAGCACCTCCTCGATGGCGGGACCCTCGACCGGGGTGAGCGCGCGAAGCCACACCACCAGCGACCACGGGTCGGCTCCGGACATCCCGAACATCGACCAATCATCCGGCACCCGTGCGGTATACGTGCATCCGAAAGAGTCGGTCACCTCGATCTCGCCGTCCAGCAGTGTGCTGACATGACCGGCCGGCACGTCGATCGGGAAGAGGAACCAATCGTCGGCGTGCGAGCAGATCAACGAGATCAGCATGGCGGTCACCGGATGCGCACTGTCCGGCGGATACCCGCCGATGTCGACGGCGGCATCCCCGATCTCCCACCACCGGCTCGCCGGTGCACCCGGATACTCCAACTGCGCCGGATACGCATGCGACGCCACCACGTCACCGGCGAACCCGGCACCGGAGGCATCGGTACTCAACCAGTCCACCTCGCCGCCCCGATGGCGTGGCACTCGCAGCATCGGCGATCCGTCGTCACCGGTGGGAAACTCCGTGGCATACACCAGTTCATCAGGCTGCCAGGCAGATCCACGCCGAGCCGGAACGCCGACGGCGACGAAGTCGGCGTCGCCGAGGCCCAACGGGTCCGGATCACGCCACATCGCCAGGCCGTCGACTGCGCCGACCAGGTTCTCGTACGGCGGTGGCGGCGCCGAGAACCGATACTCCGCGTCGACGTCGCCGAGCCGATCCGCCAGCACCCGGCCGATCCGCAACCGGCGTCCCATCGTCCACCATCCGGTGTCTTCATCCTCGATGATCGCCTCGGCGGGCACCTTGGTCGGGTCTATGTCGGGCGCCACCGGCGATGGGTCGATCGGAGTGGTCACCGTCGAATAGTCCACCCGGACCGGGCTACTCGCGTTCTCGCCCTGCATCTCACCCATCTGCCATTGGCGCGTCAGGAACCACAGTGGATCGGCGATGCGGGCGGAGAAGCCCGTGGTGAAATCCTGCTGACGCGGATGCGGATCGAGACGGTAGTGGCAGTCCACACGAATCACCATGGCAGCAGCCTCCTTTCACGTAGAGACGACGTCACGGATAGCTCGTGTCGGTATCGAGGCGCAGCCCGGTCGGAGAGGCGGCGGCGAACATTGCGGTCCCCACCGCCGCCTGCAAACCGCCGAACTGATGAGGGCCGGCGGCACGGGCCCGTGCGCTGAGCCGGGTGTCGGCGACGATCTCGACGAGCAACTCCTCGTCCAGGGGCGCACCGAAGTCGCTGAGTTCGGGAGGTACCGCAATGAGGATCGCCTGCGGCGCACGAGACGTCGGCGCATTGAAACCGAAAGCCGCCGTGGTGGTCTGCACGGGACGTGGCACCGACTCCACCCAGCTGTCGACCAGCCCAACCGACACTTGTGCCTCGGGATCACCATCCAGCCGGTCCGTCGAGTGCGCGGCGACGAACCGTGGTACCGACCCGCTGGGGTCGGCACGCCGGTTGCGTTCGGTGACGAAGTCGGCCAATGCCTCCCGCTGCCAATGATCCTCGCGCGAGTTGCTCCACGTCAGCAGCGGAGGGAAGGCCGACGGCACCATCGCCTCGAGCTGTAGCGCTTCCACCCGCGCCAGGTGCGGGCGGACCGCCGCGCACACCGACAACCAATCCTCGTCGAGATCGTTGTCTTCGGTGGGATCGATCCCGGTGACCCGCAGCAGGTCTCCGAGCTTCATCGACGCGAGCACGCCGACTCGTCCTGTCGGTGAGGCGAGTTCGACGATGGCTCGCGCGATCGTCTCGTCGGCACGCGGGATCTCCTGGGCATCCGGGGCTGTCGCGGGTAGTTCCGGCGCGGCGTCGACACGGACCGTCAGAGCGGTCGCTGCCTTGCCGGCCAGGTCACGGAGCTCGACGACAGACGCAGGCGCCAGATCGGCGGGCGGCGCCACTCCCAGCATCGCCGACAACACCGCCGGTCGTCGCGCGCCTTCGACGTGCGGGACCACACCCCATCGCAGCGCCGACGACAGTGCCTCCGCGCACGCCTCGGCGTCACCGCCACCGGAAACATTCGTCAATATGCCGGCGACTGTAGTGGCAACAGCTCGTAACGTGTTGTACCGCACCAGCAGATCGTCGGCGATACCCCCATCGAGCGCGGCGATCTCGGCCGGACCAAGACTCGCAGCGTCGGACACCACGTCGGCGACAAACGCCGGCGCTCCGAGAGAGTCGAGCACATCGGTCGCCCGACGATGCCGCCGAAGTGCCGTGGAGGCAACGGGATCGGGCGGACCACCCAGCACACACGCCGCGAGGTCGCCGAGCAGATCCGGCGCGAGGGCCGCGGCATCGGCGGGAGTCAGCTTGAGATCGGCGAGCGTGGCCCGCGGTGCCGGCGCGCCGTCGACGGCCGCACCCACCCACACCCACTCGTCGGCCGCCCCGGACTGCGCCTCGATCGCCGCCGCCACCGAGGGGTCAGCGATGAACGCCGGGCCGTCACCACCACCCGCAGGGGCGACGGGAAGAACACTGATCACGCTGGTACGCAATGCTTCCGCCGCCAACGGCGTACGGACCACATCAAGCTTCGGGGGAGTGGCGAACCCGGCGGCGACATCCATGACGTTGCCGGCGATGTCGGGTCGTCCGCTGACCACCTGGTGAACCCCCTCCGCGACCAGCAGGTCGCCGTACGTGTCCAGGGCCGCCCGGATCTCCTTCAGTCCATCCCGCCGGCCGTCGACGTCCATGTCGACGACGGTCCCGCCGGTCGGCCCGAGCAGCGTGTCGAGAGCCTCGATGCCGTGGCAGACCCGCGCCGCATCCGGGCGATCGAGCCGCAGCGGGAACCGCTTTCGCACCGTCTCCACGTCGTCGTGGCCGGCGATCACCCGTTCCACCTGGCGTCCGATCGCCTCGAACGGATGGGCACCGATACGCACCTCGTCGGCGATCTCGTCGGCGAGCCGAATGCTGTTCGACTCCAGGCTCATCGGCACCTCGGCGTCACGCAGAATGATCGCGGTGAGCGCCTGCTCATGAGACGGTGTATGCAGGACACCGGCATCCGTGGGGCCGGGTGACCCGAGCAGCGGCCCGTCGACCCAGCCGTACAGACCGAGCCGGTGGCGGGCGGTCGGCGACTCCGAGAGTCCCCGCAACCGTCGCGACACCATACCTGTGAACCATGGGTCGATGCGGTGAGTGGCCGTGTCGAGGGTGGCACGCAGAGCGAAC
The DNA here is from genome assembly GCF_040044975.1 of Gordonia oleivorans. Classification (NCBI taxonomy): domain Bacteria; kingdom Bacillati; phylum Actinomycetota; class Actinomycetes; order Mycobacteriales; family Gordoniaceae; genus Gordonia; species Gordonia oleivorans. The sequence goes on along the minus strand of NZ_JBDZDI010000006.1, from coordinate 240,224 downwards.
TCGAGCTGCTCGACGGCGCCCGGCAAGGTCACGATGTCGCAGAGCTGCGTGATGCCGTCGATCACCGTCCGCGCGAGATCGTAGGCCGGTCCGCTGTAGCCGAGCGTCTCGTCGTACTGATAGGCGTAGGCGCCCAATTCGGTGCCGTTCAGCTCGACGTACGGATGATCGAGCATCGGGTCGGTGAGTTTGAGGAAGTCGCGCACGACATAGGCCTCGGCCGTCAACTTGGACTGCCACAGCATCCGGATCAGAAGGCTGTCGGGCATCATCCCCCGTTCTCTCCCCTCGCCGCCCCAGATGCCGGGCAGGTCCAGCCCAGAGACGGTGGCTATCTCCTTCAGCACCTGCGCCATCGCCTCGCCGACCGGCATCTCCTCGGTGTACCAGTGCGGCCACCGCGTGGGCACGACGAGCGGGAGTTCGAGGGTGGTGGCCTCCCCGACGCCGAAGTAGGTGCGGGCGGGGTCCTGGGCGTAGAGATCCTTCGCCAACGCCACCACATCGGCCACCTTCTCCTCGAACGCATCGGCGTCGACGCCCGCACTGACGTAGAGCTGCTGCCACAATTCGGCCGAGAAGAAGGGCCGATACACGTAGTCGTGGGACACCGCGTCCACGCCGATCAGTTCCATCAGACGGTCCGGGGAGGCGCCGGCGGCGGTCGGCGAATCAGCACCCGATCCACCGACGGCGGCCGTTTCGGCCACCTCCCGAATGCGGTTCAGTACCTCCGCCATTCGAGGTTCGCAGTCGGCGTCTGCCTCATCGTCGACCGACCACCGACCCATCACCGACGTCGGCAGGAGTCCGTACGGTTGCTCGCTGATGCGAATGGGCGGGTAGGGACCTTGAGGTGAAAGGTTGGTGGCGGCCCAGAGCCCGAGTCGGTCGGTGTCCGGACCAAACGCCCACAGATCCCGGAAATGGTGCCCCCACAACACCGGCCACGCCGACTGGACGAGGAGGCGATCCAGGCCGGCAGGTCCGTCGAAGTCGCCTCTGCCGGGAATGGGACCCAGACGAAAGAAGTCACCGGTCAGCGGCAGCGACACCCACGGGTCAGAGAGGTCGTCATGAAGCCGTCGACGCGCGATCGCCAGCCATGTCTGCGGGTCAGCGCCCAGATCGGCGGCGTTGGCACCGTCGACAGTATTGGTCGGCGTACCCAACGGAACTCGCGACATCCCACCGGCATTGACGAGTTCGGCGAAATGGTCCTCCGGCGAGTCATCGCCGATACCCACCACATACAGCGCCGCAACGTCATCCGGCGAATGCCCCGCCGGCAACTCGAAGGTCGCCCCCAGACCGACCTCCATGGCGGCCTCGAACGACACCCACCACCGATCGGTCGGCTCGACCACCGTCGGATCGCCTTCCTCGTCGACGACGAGGTCCGCGCCGACGACATCGAACGGAAGGTCACTCTGCGGAATGTCGATGACGTGGACGCGTTCTGCACCACCGCCGAAGTCGCACCACACCTCGATGGTCGGCGGTAGCCCGGACACTCGATTCGGAGGTGTGGGGTGGGCCGCGCCGGCGTCGATGTGGATCTGACCCGCCACGATCCGGTTCGGTGGGAACGATCCGACCAACCAGGCTGCCCGCGGGCCGCCGAACCTGCTGCACAACGTTTCCCAGGGCGCGGAGATCAGCTGGTCCTGATCGAACCACTTGAGGTAGCGAGTCTGCTGAACGGCTGGGGGAAGACTGTCGTAGAGCTGTTGCCACATGGCGGTGACGAGGGCGATCTCGGTGTCGGTGGGTTCGGGATCGTGGCGCAGTACGCTGGGTTCGTCGGGGATGATGCGCAGTCGCATGATCCACGGATCGGTGGAGGAGTCCTGGCTGACAATGGTTTCCAGCCGTACCGGCAGCAGGACGCCGACGTCACGCCAGAGATATGCCCGCAGGTCGATCGGGTCGGCCAGTCGCGCGGCGCGGGCGATGGCCACCAAGCTGTTGACGGACGAATCACCCACTGCCGCTCTGAGATCCGGTACCGAGGTGCGTGGTCCGGGACGCATGGCGGCGATGGTGGTCGCGACGACAAGGTCGACGGCGGGAGGCGGGGATCCGTGAGGCGAGTTCGCCTGATGAACCGGGTCCTTGGCTGCGGCGTCGGCGATCTCACCGGCGGTGCGGTGCTGCAGCCAGGCCAGCATGGTGACTTCGCCGTAGTGGTCGCTGCGTTCGTCGGCTGGAGCTTCCGACAGGAGTTGGCGCTCGACCTCGAGCTGCTCGCGCAGCGGCACGGCCAACGGAACGCCCATGAGTTCGGGTGGTTCGGCGCCGCCGGCTATGGCGATGGCGAACTCAACCGCCGCCACCCGTGCATCGAACAGCGCTGTGCTCTCGGTCATCACGGAGTTCCTATCGCCAGGCCGCGTGCCTTGAGGTCGGCGCCGTCGAAGGCGACGCGGGTCGGATGGTCGAGGGTGGCGTTCGCGAATGCTGCTGACGTGGTGGCGGATTCACCGAGGGGAGCGGCCAGCGCGTCGTCGGCCTCTCCGCTGAATCGGCGGAACCGCAACTCGGTGGGCGGTTCGTCCAGCACCACCCAGAACTTCTCGAGGGTGCCCGGGTCGATGTCGAAGGAGAAGAAGACGATGTCGCGGCTGATGGTGCCCTGGAAGTTGGGTGCGATGTGCTTGCCGCTTCCCGATGGATCGAGGAATCCCGGTGTTTGACGCAGTAATTGGTCGACGGTTGCCGGATTGTCGGGTACGGGTTTGCGAACCAGGTACACCAGGGTCTTGGGATAGCGGCGGAACAGGTCGGTGCGGAACACGAGGACCAGATCGCCGGTGGCGCCGTGGTCGACGCCGGTCGGAACCTGATGTTCGGGGCCGCCGAGGTCGCTGGTGTCGGCCCAGTCGCCGACGCCGCGGATGTCGGCAACGCGGGCACCGGTCCGGAAATCGATGTGCCGCCAGAACGACAGCAGCGGGGTGGACGATCGGTCGATCGGGATGGTCCGCCAACGCAGTTCGCCGAGTACTTGCTCGTTGATCCCGACCAGGAAGGCGTCGATGAACGTCGGGTTGGTCTGCATGGCGACCACCGAATCGGGATCCAGGGTGCCGACGCCGGGCAGGAGCCACTCTTTGGCCCTGTCGCGCAGCAGAATCCAGGTCGGATAGTCCACGCCGGCGGGATACTCGGGCGGGCGGAGATCCCCGATGTCGAGGCCTCGGATGCGGGACTGGACGCGTCGACGGCCGGGGGAGTTCGGTCCTCGCGGATCGAGACTGGGGGTGATCACCCCGGCGACACCACCCAGATAGGTGGGATTGCACCGTGGTTTCGGTGGCTGCGGCAGCAGGGACACCACGATGTCGACGGGGAACTCGACACCGAGGTGGCCACGCGGATCGCGCAGCAGCTCCTCGGCGGGTGGTGCCCCGAGAGCCTCTGCGACGCTGTCGATGCCGGGGAATCCGTCGCCGGTCGGCACCGGATCGATGCGACACGTGTTGACGTATCCGATGGCCGAGGTATGGGTGACCGGTGCGGTGGCGTGACGAGTGCGTGCGGTGCGGGGCCGCAGCATGCGGCGGGCCGCGGTGGAGAACACTTCTGGGACCAGGGGGCTCTCGGCCCCGGTGATCGCCTCCATCGCCGACCCGGTGGTCGCGCGCAGTCGACGCAGCAGCGGTGCGAGCAGCGCCACCTGTTCGGTCGGGTCGTCGGGAAGCATTCGCCGCCAGAGTGATCCACCGATCTCGACGCCGAAGGCGAGGTGAGCGACGAGATGTGCCGCCAGGGTGGTGGCGCCCAGCTCGGCGACGATGGCCGCCACCAGATCGTCCTGGGCGTCCTGACCCATCCGGACGCCGAGGGCGGCGGTACCGCGCAGCCGAGGGTCGTCGTTGAGGGTGGTGCCCCAGGTGGTGGTGCGCGGATCGGTCACCCAACTGCGTCCGTACCGGGGTGGGCCGATGACGCTGCGCCCCAACGGATCGGCCAACGCCTCGGCGTCGGCGAGCAGCGCCGACACGTCGTCGCGGAGGCGGTCGACCTCGGTGATCTCGGCCGGGGTGTCGTCGGCGAGGGTGCTGATCGCGCCCCGCACATGGACGTCGGCCCGCACTGCGCCACGTGCGTATCGCAGTGGTGCGGTGCCCAATCCGGCCGCGCTGTCCGGGTCGATGGCGGTGGCCAGGGATTCGAAGTCGCCGGAGTCGCCGGTGCGGAAACTCCACGAGTACAGCAACGTCAGCTCGATCGGCGATCCGATCGGACCCGTCCACGCGGGACCCGCGGCGTCGTCGAACGCGGTCACCACCGCGGCGGTGTAGTCGCGATGGGCGATCAGGAGTTCACCGCCCGCGGCGCCCGGCACGCGATGCGGACAGACCAACCGCGCAATCTCACCGCGGCCGTCCTCGCGCTGCACATGAGCCCACACGTGTGAGCGGGTGAGGTTGAGGTCGGCGATGACGCTCGGCTGCACCCGAATCCGTCCCGCGGTCCGGTCGATCTGCATGTCGGCGGATTCCCCGACCAGCAGCACCATCCACGGGCGCAGCGCCGCACCGGCGGCCCGGGTGGGCGAATACTGCCACGGCAGAGCGGGATCGGCGAAGTCGATGTGCACCATCTTGGTGGTCTCCGCGTCGACGACCCCGGTGGCCGGGGCGGTCCGCAGCACGGTGCGTGGATCGATGCCGTCGATGTCGCGGGGCGCGATGAAGTGAAACGGTACCGATCCCGGTGTGGTGACGCCGGGTTCGGCGGTATCGGTCATGGACAGGTTGAGCCGGCCGGTGAGTCGGCCGTCGACCGGGGCAGCCTGGGCGAGGCTGTACAGCGCGGAGCGCCGCCAACTGGTGAACGAGAGTCCGGCGGGATCAGGCATGGCTGAGTCCTCGAGGGTCGATGGTCACAGGGGAACGCTGATGTCGGCGTCGGCGACGGGGAATGCGGTCGCGGATGTCCGGGACTGCTGGAATGCCTGAAGAGCGGTGGTCGGGGCCGATACTTCGCTGGCGTCGGCCGTTCGGAAGGTCTCGTCGGTGACGCTGACCGCGGCCGGGCGGGCCGCAACCGTCGGCGTGGTGTCGCGCTCCCGCACCGCGTCGAGGAGCCCGCGAACCCGGTAGCCGACGACGCCGGTCACGAGAAAGGGTGGTGACGTGGGGCCGGGCACCTTCTTCAGATGCAATGTCAGCGATGCGGCCACCGCATCCCCGGAGGTGACCGCCCCACCGCCGACGATGCGCATGCCGCCCGGGAGGTGTTCGAAACCCGGATTGTTGAGCGTCTGCGAGGACTTGAGATCCAGTGCGGTGAACGATCCTGGACTGAACCATTCACGCTCCTCGGTGGTGCCGCCGACGCCGGATGCGGTGACGTGCAGCCGATGTCCCGATCCCGCCAGTGGTGCTCCCTCGAAGCGGTCGACGTCGGTGTCGAGGGGGACCCGTTTCTGCGTCCACATCAGCGTGCCGGTCGGCGAGACGAGGGCAATGTTCTCGGGGCGGGCGATGTTGCGGCGCAGCCGAATGGACGGGTCGGTGCCCTCGGCTCGCAGATTCTCGCGCTGCGCGAGTTCCTCGGCGACCGCCGTCAGCAGACTGGGGATGGCACGAACGGAATCACCATTGCGCGAACCGAGTTCGAACGTGGCGCTGCCCCGCACCCGCACGAACAAGACTTTGACGCTGGCCTGGGCACGCACCACCAGAGGGCCGGGCCCGGTGACGCGACCGGAGACGGTGATGCTGCCGAAGGTTTCGCCGAACACCCGAATGGCCAAGCCGGCGGCGAAGTCGACGTCAAAGGTGAACGGCTTGAACGTGATCAGTGCGTCGAACTGGAAGAAGCCGTCGACACTCAACGGCCCCAGACGCATTCCGGCCTGTACCCGTGCCCCCGCCTGCAGTGTGTTCGGCGTGAAGGCGGTGTACATCTCCAGGCGCAGGAACACCCCGACCGGAGCCTCCAACGCCGCCCCGACCCGGGCGATCGAAGGCAGATCGAGCGGTCCCGGATCAAACCGCGGATGGAACCCGCCGATGCTCAGCAGCACATACGGATTGGGGCCGTAGAAGATCCGTAACGCCATCCCGCCGGTGAGGCGGAAGATGCCCATGGCATGGGAGTTGACCAGCGCGGCGTCGACGGAGATCAGTTGCCGTTGCAGGTCGACAACACCCAGAAAGTCCATGCGCAAGAACAGCAATGCGAGGTTCTCGTCGGCGCCGATGAGCACCCGCAGCGTTCCGAGGAGGACGATCTTCGACGGACCGGGCAGCTCGATGAGCACGGCGGCGTCGGCGCGCACGATCGGCGAGAGCCAACTGAGCTGCAGGGTGGGCCCGACGATGAGTGTGCCTGCGGCGGCTGGGAAGAACCTGCTCAGATCGTCGAGGATCGCCGGGGCGTTGGCGACCGGGTCGTCGGAGAACAGTACGTTGCCGACGGCGCCACCGGCCAGGCGGTGACGCATGAGGTCGGTGTCGGCGCGGCGGTTGATGCCGATGAGCCCGCCGACACCGGTGAGTTCGAAGCCGAAGCTCAGTTGGATTCCCGGCGTGAAGTGGATACCGAGGACCGTCAGGATGCTGGGATCGCCACCGACGTGGCCGATGATGAACAGGCCGGTGACATCCACGGGTCCGAGGTCGGCGGCGATCGCGCCGAGCCATTCGCGGGTTGCCTTGTTGTGGCGGATGTAGCCGCCACCGGTGATGCCGGCAAGGTCGATCGCGGCGTGCCCACCGTCGGGGGCCTGGGGTGTGATGACCGGTCGAACGGTTAATTCGGCTGCGGTGAAATCGATCTGGAGGCCGGTGTGTACGACGATGTGATCGACCCCGACGGTGATGCCGGGTGGTCCGCCGGTGATGTCGATACCGATGTCGGCGCCGAGTTCGGGAGCGAAGGGCACCACCGCGCCGTTGACGACAAACGTGACGTCGGTGTGCACTCCGTCGCTCATGGTTCAGCCCTTCACTCAGGCACTGCGGTGATGGAGATCGAAGGTGGGCGGTCCCGCGGCGGGCCGCGTGTACGTCGGGCTGTACTGCTCGTCGATGGTCGCGATCGAAATGACCTCGGACAGAACACCCAACGACGACCCGAGATCGATGTGCGCGCGCATCCCGGCCGTCGCAGGCGTCGTGGCATCGCCGAGTGCGATCGTCAACGCATACGGCTTTGCCCCGGCCACCGGTTGGGAATTGAGATCGACTGTGGCCGCGGCCCTTCCGGTGGTCAACGTGACCGGAGTCGCGGTGAGGTCAGGCGGGTCCCAGAACAGGGTGGCGGCGACGGTCGCCGGCGTCACCGGTTTGCCGAGAGGTTTCCCGAACGTAAAGGTCCACTGACCGGCGCCGTGCGCCGCGAGCGACAGCCCGATCCCGCCGGCAACCGGAAAGTTCGCGGTGACGTCCTTGTGGATCCGCAGAAAGATGCCACGGGACAGCGGATTCCCGGCGGCATCGGTGTGGGTGAGAGGTGCGACGCCCAGCGTCGCCGCAGCCTGCGCGTCGACGGTGTAGGTCAGCGTGATCATCGGTGACCAGCCCGGCGGCTGCATCGCGCCGACGGTCAGGTGATCGTCGAGGGCGCTGAGCCTCACCACGAGGAACATCAGCAGGGAGAACCAGTCGGGGTCGCTGACCAGATCATCGAGGGCGTCCCGCGCCCCATCGGGAAGGTCGTGCGCCTCATCGGTCAGGTCCCCGGCCTTCCGGAAGATCTCGTTCAGTTCCTCACGCTGGGCGTCGGTCGACTTCTGGATCTCGGCAAGGAGCTGCGAACCGAGCGCATCCAGCGTCTGCGGGGTCGCGGTGGCCATGGTCACAGTGTCGCGCGGCGTGATGGTGGCGGCAAGGGGCCGCGTATGCCGAAGAGACCACCCGCTGCGCTCGCGGCTGCAGAGAGTGCGGCGTCGTCCGGCGTGCGACGATCGCCGAAACCGCGCACAGTGCAACCAGGTAGACGCCGAAGACCCAGTAGCGATCGGCCAGCACATCGCGCAGACCCGGTGCCGTCCCACCCACCAGCGCCACGATCACCGCATAGGGAACGCCGTTTCCGCGGCGCGCACGTCGGCGGGAAACAGTGACGCCAGCACCCCGGGGAGGGCGGCACACAGAATCGCCAGGATCACGGTGGCGATCGCCAGCCCCGCAACGTATGTGCCGAGACCGCCCGACGGTGCGGTGAGAGCGAGAACGGCCGGACTCACCACCAGGCCCGCGATCGCCGCGCGGCGATACACCGTGTGCAGTGACCATCGTCGGATCAACCTGCTCGTGCCGACGACGATCACCGCGAACGCACACGTCTGCACCAGCGATACCCAGAACATCACCCGTGGTTCCACGTCGAGATAGGCTGTGGCATAAGGGACTACGGCAGCAACCCAGATGTTGTACGCCGCGGTGGTGCCGACGCTCAGTCCGGCGACCACCGCCATCCTCCGCCACAGCCAACCCCGAGCGACCGCCGGCTCCGCGTCTGGCACGTCCGAGTTCCGTGCACCCGTCCGCGCATCCGACGACCCGACACCGGCATACCAACCGAGCGAGTACACCAGCAGTGCAACACCGCCCACGCCTCCGACCAGATAGGGCACACGCCAACCGAAGTCGATCATCTGATCAGTCGTGAGCGCACTGGCCATCACCAGGGTCACGATCAGTGACAGCACCTTTCCGGCCGCACCCATCGCGTACACGAGCACGCTGGGTTCCCACGACATCACGTCGCGGATCTCGTAGATGCTCGCGTTCACCACGCCGGCGAGGCCTCCGTGCGCGGCACCGAGCGCCATCCTGAGCACCAGGATGAGCAGCGGCGCGAGCCACGAGGGGTGCAGTCCGGATGGAATGAACGCCATGGCACCCGTCGTCACCGTGCTCACTGCCAGGGCCGCACGAAACGCGTATGACCGCCCCACCCGATCGGCGAGTCGACCGAAGACCAGTGCGCCGACGGGGCGGGCGGCGAACCCGAGTGCGAAGATGACAAACCCGGTGGTGAAGGGCGACGACACGCCCGCGAGTGGTCCCTTGGTGAGGTAGGGGAGCAGCGCCAGGAAGGTCACCCAGTCGTAGCCCTCGACGGCGGTACCGAGGGCCACCGTGGCGGCGGATCTTCTGGTGGCGGTCACCTCGATCACTGTGGTCGCCTCCACCCTCACTGTCGCCCCGGCTGCCACGTAATACGGATCACATGACCCACGAGATCGACGCTGAGCTGCGGCTATGGCCGCGATGCGCGTTTCGATAACGCTCACGATGAGCCCAATTCTGCACCAGATAGTTATCGCGGCTAATCTCTGCGGTGTCGATGGAGAGTTGCTCGAGAGCCCCTTGCTGCCGAGCCCGGAACCTCACGACACGAAGGCTGGCAGTACCACCGGCGCACGGCGACGTGTGCGGGTGAATCGGCGAACCATCACAAGCAAGGGGCATCTGTATGACTTCCACTCTTCCACCGCGGCTGTCGCATTCGACGCTCGTGCCGCGCGAGCACGTCCACCGCGACGCACTCTCCGAGGTCTACCTCACCGACATCATCTGCGACCGCTACCCCAATTTCCGTGTCGGCGTGCACCTTCCGAAGTCGCACAGCTACTACAGCGATCATGTGGGTCCGGCCGCACTGCGCTACGACCCACTGCTGCTGCTCGAATGCTTCCGTCAGACATCGATTCTGATCGCCCACCGACACGTCAACGTCGGCTTCGATCAGTCGTTCATCTTCAACACCGGTGACGTCACCATCGTCTCCGACGACGCCCTGACCATCACCGACGCTCCCGGCAACGGCGAGCTGAGCGCCGTCATCGTCGACGAAAAACTCCGCGACGGCGAGATCATCGGCATCAGCCTCGAGATGCGGCTCCAGCTCGGCGGATCCGCTGCGGCCATCATGGACATGGTCATCCAGTGGATGCCACGCCCCGTGTGGGCGCGAGTGCGCACCAAGGGCCGCCGAGCACTCGGGCTCGACGAGTACCGCCACGGCATCGCCCCGCAGCCGGGACGGGCGCCGCGCACCGACCGCGGCTTCCACGCACCGGAAACGCTCGGCCGCCGGATCGACCGGAACGTGGTGATCGGCGAGGTCCGCGAGAACGCAAGTGCCGCAAACCTTGAGATCGACGTCCTGGTCGACCAACGCCACCCCAGCCTCTTCGATCATCCGCTCGACCACATCCCCGGCGCGGTCCTGTTCGAAGCCATCCGCCAGTCCGGACTCCTTGCCGCACATGACCTCTTCGGACTCAGCGCCCGCCGTCTGCGCATCCGCTCCTTCGGCGCCGACTTCACCCGCTTCGGTGAACTCGACCTCCACACGGTCGCCACCGTCACCCCCGACGACGACCCCACCGGCTACGGCTTCCGCGTCGACCTCACCCAGGAGGGACAGCAGATCGCCGGCGGTCGTATCCATTTCGACACCCTGATCACCCCGCGTCGCATCGCTCGACCCACCGGAGGTTCCCGATGACCCTGTCCGTCCCGGCCACCGGCCACCAGATCCCCCGCCACACAACCGAATCGCCCTACGACGCGGTGTTCCTGGACTTCGGCGGTGTGCTGTCACCGCCGATCGACGAGCTGTTTCTCGATTACCAGGCCAAGACCGGCATCTCGCCCACCGACCTCAAGGGCGCCATGGCCGGCGTCGCCGATCGTCTCGGGGTGGAGGTGCTCGCCCCGGTCGAACTCGGCCTCCTCTCCGAACCCGAATGGGTTGCCGGACTGCACTCCTGGCTCATCGCGCGTGGGGTGGATGTCTCGCGGTCGGCCGTCGACTTCGGGCGTCAGTGGTTCGCCGGACACCAGGTGAACTCGACGATGCGCAGCCTGGCACTGACGCTCAGGGACTCCGGCTACCGCGTCGGGATCCTCACCAACAATGTGCGTGAATGGGAGGCACATTGGCGTGCGATGGTGGATCTCGACGATCACGTCGACACCATCGTCGACTCCTACGACGTCGGCGTCCGCAAACCCGATCCGGCGATCTTCGCGCTGTCGGCCGAGCGACTCGACGTCGATCCGACCCGGGCGATCCTCATCGACGATCTGCCGGAGAACTGCGCGGCGGCACGCGCATCAGGGTGGAGCGCAGTACAGTTCGTCACCAACCAGCAGACCGTCGCCCAGTTGATCGGGCTGCTCGGCAGCGCATCGGAGACACAGCGATGAGTACCGGCAACCCGCGTCCCAACGTTCTGCTCGCCGGCATCCTGCTGGCCGTGACGGTGGTCCCGACCGGCGTCTCCGGAACCGGTGTGGCCCTGCCGCACATCGCCGCCGACCTGGGTGCCCAACCCGCCCTGCTGCAATGGGTGGTCAACGGCTTCAATCTCACCTTCGCGGTGTTCAGTCTCGTCGCCGGCTCGGTCGCCGACCATCTCGGTCGCCGACGAGGACTGCTGCTCGGTGGTCTGATCTTCTGTGCTGCAGCCATTCTCAGCGCACTCGCACCCAACCTGCTGCTTCTCGACATCGGTCGCGCATTGTCGGGTGTGGGTGCGGCGATCATCTTCGCCTGCTCCGGCGCACTGCTGGCCATCACGTTCTCCGGTGCTGCGGCAGCACGGGCCTTCGCACTGTTCGGCACCGCCGCCGGCGTGGGACTCGGTCTGGGACCGACGATCTCCTCGGCCGCGATCGCCGCGGTCGGCTGGGCGGGTATCTTCTGGTTCAACGCGATCGCCATCGCCGTCTCGATGGGTCTCGTGCTGGCCTCGCGGGTGCACGACACCAGGGTCACCGGCGCCGGCCGACCGGACTACCTGGGGGCCGCTGTGTTCGCGGCATCGCTGTCGCTGGTGATTGCCGGTGTGGTGCAGAGCAATACGTGGGGATGGGCCTCGGCCGGCACGTACGCGATGATCGCGGCCGGCGTCGTGCTGTTCGCGGGCTTCGTGTGGTGGCAGATCCGCACCGAGCATCCGCTGCTCGACCTCACACTCCTGCGCTCACCGCGCCTGGTCGGGCTGCTCGCGGTCCCGGTGGCCGGGGCCGTCGGCTTCGTGACGCTCCTGACCTACTACCCGACGTTCCTCACCACCGTGTGGGACCTGGGCACCGGGGTCGTGGGTCTGGTGATGCTGATCATGACCGTTCCGGTGATCGTCGGACCGCTCATCGCCGGCGCCCTGCACACACGCGGAGTGCCCGTCTGGCTCATCCTCGGTGGCAGCGTCGCGCTGTTCGTGGTGGGTGCCGCCCTACTCATCCCCATCGACACCACCGTCTCCATTCCGTCGTTGATCGCCCCGTTCGCATTGCTGGGCTTGGGTTTTGGTCTGGGAGTGGGACTGGTGGACGGGCAGGCCATCGGGTCGGTGCCCGAGGAACGGTCGGGCATGGTCTCCGGCCTGGTCGCCACGGTGCGTCTCGGTAGCGAGGCTGTTGTGGTCGCCGTCTTCGCCAGTGCGCTGTCGGCGGGTGTGGGTGGCCGGGTTCGCGATGCGTTGCCGGCGTCGCTGGACCCGTCTCAGAGTGGCGACATCGTGAACAAGGTGGTCACCGGTGAACTCGACACCATCTCCGGCGCAATCGATCTCGACGCTCTTCGAACCGCCTTCGCTGAGGGGATGGTGCCGCTGCTGTGGGCCATCGTGGCGGTCAGCGCGGTCCTGACCGTGGCGGTGGCCGCGTTGCTCCGCCGCAACACCACGCCCGATCCCGACTCTGCGCACGCCGTCACTGTCGACATCGCCGAACACGATCCGCTCGCCATCCCCACCGAGGAGGCCCTCCGATGACTCTCACCCTCGCCACCAACCCGCTCGTCACCGACATCCCCGGACTGGACACCCCCGACCCGTACGTCCGGGCCTGGGCCGGCGACGACGGACTCACCCGCATCGAGCTGCCCAGCGGACATGAAGCCGTGTGCCTCACCGACTATCAGCACGTCAAGACGCTGCTCCTGGACCGCACCGCCAGCCGCAGCCTGTGCAACGTCGACGGTGGTCCCAGCTTCATGCCCACCAACTGGGCGCCGGAGGTCCTGATCAACCTCGACGCCCCGGTGCACGGCATCGTGCGCGAGTTCGTCTCCCACGAGTTCAGTGCCCGCGCGATGGCCGAGCTGACACCGACGATCCTCGCCCTCACCGACGAGGCCCTCGACGCGCTCGCGGCGTCGTCGAACCCGGACCTGGTGACGCAGGTGTTCCGGCTGGTGCCGGCACGGACGGTGTGCCGCCTGCTCGGGGTGTCACTCGAGCACGCCGAGTGGATGAACGAGCTGGGTCGCCGCATTCCGATGGCCCCGCGCGACAACATCGCGCTGATCGTCGACTCGTGGACCGAGTTGTACGGCTGGGTCAACCGGCTGGTGGCCGGCGAGGTGGAGCACTCCGACGACGGTCTGGTGGCCACCTATCGCCGACGTGCGGCGCAACCCGAGTACGCCGACGTCGACGCCAGCCTGCTCGCCGGAACGGTGATGGGCATCGTGCTCGGCGGCGACAACAACGTCGCCACCATGCTCGCCAAGACCGCGTATGCGGCGTTGGCCGCGCCCGCCCTCTACGGGTCGTTGGTCGACGGCAGCGTGGCGGTGGCCGACCTCGTGGAGGAGATTCTGCGCCTGATGCCGCTGGGCACGCCCGGGTCGTTTCCGCGGGAGCTGACCCGGCCGCTGGTGGTGGGCGGCACGGAGCTCCCGGTCGGGTCCATCGTGTATCCGCACATCAACGCCGCCAACCGGGATCCCGGTGTGTTCGGCGACCCGTTGCGGATCGATCCGTCCCGCCCGGGTCGGCGTCATCTGCAATACGGTTACGGGATGCATCGGTGCATGGGGTCGGCACTGGCGCAGGCGGAGATCATCACCGTGTTGCAGCGCATCGTCGACCGGTTTCCCGGTCTGCGGCTGGCGGTACCGGCGGAGTCGGTGCCGTGGGATCTGGGTATCGGGCTGCGCCGCCCGGCGCAGCTCCCGGTGGTGCTGTCGGAGAATGAGGAGGGTCGCTGAGGTGTACGACGTGATCGTGGTGGGCGGCGGCCCGGTGGGCATGCTCGTTGCCAATGAACTTGCTCTGCATGATGTTTCGGCACTCGTGCTGGAACAACGGGGCGATGTCAGCGAGTACCCCAAGGCCGGGACGTATCACTCGCGTGCCATCGGAACGCTCGCTCGCCGCGGTATCGTCGCCACACCCCGACAGACCAACGACCACACCACGATCACCTCGGAACCGTTCCAGTTTGCCGGGTACCCGTGGATCACGGTGCGGGGGCGCACCATCGACGGTGCGGTGATGCTCGGCATCGCCCAGGCAGACCTCGAACGCGCCATCACACGGCACGCCGAATCTGAGGGTGCACACCTGCTCCGGGAGATGACCGTGACATCGGTTCACCAAGAGCCGCAGCACGTTACGGTAGTTGCCACCGACGCCGGCGGAGTTGAGCGCTCGTTCACCGCCCGCTATGTGGTGGGTGCCGACGGTGGTCGCAGTATTGTCCGACGTTCCGGTGACTTCGCCGTCACCGAGTACCCGCCGACGATGCGCGCGATCCTCGGCCTGGCCACCATCCCGCATCCGCACCAGTTGCGGCCCGGGTGGAGTCACACGCCGCGCGGCTGGACGTTGTTGAATCTCAACCGATATGGGGAGAGTCGGCTGATCGTGTTCGAGTTCGACGGCCCCGTCGACGACCGGTCGGCACCGGTCACCGCCGAGGAGTACTCCGCGGCCATCGACCGGGTGGTGGGTTCGCATGTCGACGTCGTCGAACCGCATTACCTCAATCGGTTCAGCGATTACAGCCGCATCGTGCACAACTACCGTGACGGCCGGTTGTTCGTGGCCGGCGACGCCGCCCACATCCACTATCCGCTGGGCGGGCAGGGACTCAACACCGGCATCGTCGACGCGGTGAACCTCGGATGGAAACTCGCCGCGGTGGTGACCGGCGTCGCAGACGATTCCCTCCTCGATACCTATTGTGCGGAACGGCAATCGGTGGGTCAGTGGATCGTCGACAACACCCGGGTGCAGTCGATGTTGATGAACCCGGCGTCGTCGAACGATCCGCTGCGTAGCGTGTTCGCGCAGATGCTGTGCTCGTCGGATGCGCATGACTGGCTCGCCGACAAGCTCAACGGCACCTCTCTGCGCCACGAGGTGGGTGGTAGCATCGACCCGGACCTGGACGGCATCTTCCTGCCCGACCACGAGGTGTCGGTCGATGGCGAACGGACACCGGTCTCGAAGCTGTTGCAGGACGGTCGATTTGTCCTCCTGGCGGCACCGCGGGTGGTCGACGAACTGGCCCATCAGGTGGCGCTGCCGTTCACCCGGGTGGTCGCCGCCGACGGGTTGCCCGCGGAGTATCCGGAGATCCTGGTGATCCGCCCGGACGGGTATGTGGCGTGGGCGGGCAACCGGGTGTCGGTGAGCGCGATGATCGACACGCTGCGCGAGCGGTTCGGGTTGGCGTGCGCTCCGGTTGACGATGCGGTGATGCTCGGCTGAGCACCATTCGGCCGAGCAGCACTATGGTGTGACCGTGGCAGACGGATGGTTTCTGGTGGAGACCGCGGGGGAGGCACCCGCGGTGCTCATGATCGGCGCCCGCTCCAAGCAGTGGCGACCCCTGTCGAACGAGTTCCGAGGATCGGTGCACAAGACCGTGCTGCGGCTCGTCGACACCGTCCTCAACAACGTCAAGCAGTCGCAGGTGCTGCTCGACGTGGCCGGCCCCCGCCTGGCGTTGGCGTCGCCGGTGCTGGGGCCGGGCCGCCAGGTGCACGGAGTACTGATGTGGATCGGCGACCCCACCGCCCAGCCACCCGCCGAACCGCCCAGCCAGGCATGGGAATGGACCCTGGAACAACCCCCTCGGCTGATCGCGTCGCCCTCGACCGATCCACGACACCCCCTGCCGCAGAGCATGACCGAATGGCTCTCCGGGTTCGCCCGCCCGAGTGACGTGGTTCGGATGGCGCACGAGATGCGCGCACCTCAGGTGGGATGTCACACGACCGGGGAGTGGGTGGCACTCGACGGAACCGTCCACCGGTACGCCCACCGATGTGTCGCAACCTTCGACGGCCCGCGCATGCTCGGCGTCTCGGTCACCCTGCCCGACACCGTCATTCCCGAGAACAACGACCTGCTCGCCCGAACCCTCACCGACACCACCGCCGCCGCCACAGGACTCGCCCCCGCCCTACTGTGGCCCGACGGCCGGGTGGTGGCATGGCTGTCGTCAACGCGCCCCGACCTCGACGACGACGCGCTTCACGGCCGGGCCGCGGCCCCCACGCCCGCCCACACATCCGAGATGGCCGGTGCCGCAGGCTTTACCGTGGTTTTCTTCCCGACCCGCCGCCCACCGCTGGTCGACTAGCCCCGCCCATCCCGCCGGGCGAGCTCTTACAGTAACTCGTTGGTCGAGCCGGGCGGAGCGCCAGCCTTGCGTTGAGCTCCGTCGAAGCGGAGCCCGCGTCGAGACCTTACTTCGTTGGTCGAGCCGGGCGGAGCGCCAGCCTTGCGTTGAGCTCCGTCGAAGCGGAGCCCGTGTCGAGACCTTACTTCGTTGGTCGAGCCGGGCGGAGCGCCAGCCTTGCGTTGAGCTCCGTCGAAGCGGAGCCCGTGTCGAGACCTCGCAAGACGACAGCGCAACGCACGCAACACCTTCCGATCCCGCACGCGACCAGCACCCCAACCCGCCGGTCGAAACCCTTACTTCGTTGGTCGAGCCGGGCGCCCATTCCGCCGGTCGAAACCCTTACTTCGTTGGTCGAGCCGGGCGGAGCGCCAGCGGAGCCCGTGTCGAGACCGCGTAAGCCGAAAGCGGTACGCATGCAACACCATCCACCAGCATTCCGTCAGACAGCCGAGCGCCTCATCCCGCCGGCCGAGCCGGGCGGAGCGCCAGCCTCACGTTGAGCCGCGTCGAAGCGGAGCCCGAGTCGAGACCTCAGGAATCAACGCTGGAACTCACCCACCCACCGCCTCAAGCACTTCCGGGTCCTCGCAGCCACGGGCGAATCCGGCGATGCGTTTGTCGATGTCGCGACCCAACCACCACATACCGATCCGTTCAGCGACCGGGGCGAGCCACGCGGGACGGCAACTGAAGTTGTAGCGCCAGGTGGCGAGCGTCGCCCCGTCGCCGTTGTCGGTGAATCGCCATCCACCGGCGAGCTTTTCGAAGAACCACGGTCCGCGGACCATCTTCATGCCGACGGTGGTGGGTGGCCGATACGACACGTACTCGCTGACCATCGAGAAACCCATGCGATGCCGGGTGAACGTCTGGACACCTTTGCCCGGTTCGGTGGCGTCGCCGAGGAAGTGCTGGTTGGCGATGAACGGATCCCACCGCAACCGGACCTCACCGGTGGTCTGTGACACCGCGAAGGCGATGTCGGGGGTCACCGGCACGACGACGGAGGATTCGACGACGGGCATGGCTTCACCCTATCCGGGAGTGACTACCAATCGGCACAGGTGATGCATCCCGCGGGGGTTATCTGTCGAGAAGTCGTCCGGTAGCCGTCCCGACCTCGGCGCCAGGTCTCACTCGCACACTTCGCTGATGTTGAGTGTGGCACCGTAGAAGTGCCGCGGATAGCTGTAGCCGGAGATGGTCACCTGCTCCAGCCGGGGAGCATCGGACTGGACCTGCGCATCGGGGTAGGCGCGGGCGGCGGCAGCCAACTCGCGAAGAGCGGGATTGATCGCCGCCGGCTCTGTGCCACCGTTGCGGACGGTGACGGCCGCAGCGGCGTCGTAGGCCGCGCAGAGTTCGGTCCGAGTGGTTGGGCCGTTGTCGGTGGTGGTTGCGCCGGAATTATCCAAAGGGTCTGTCACGACAGGCAGATCCACGTCGACGGCCGGCGGTGTGGCCGTCTCGGTTGCGGTGGCGGTGCTGCGGGAGTCCAGGACGATCCACCCGATCAACGCGACGAGGAGAACTGCCAGCACCACAGCAAGGCCGATGAGAACGTTGCGTGTCGTGCGAGACCCTCCCGCCTGGGGCGGATGACCGGGTCCATACGGTGGTTGCGACGTCATCTGTCGACGGCCTCGGGGTCGCATTCCATGGGTGGAGGCTAACACCGTGACGGATCTATGGCGCTGCGATGGTGACAGATCCGAGGAAGCTCTCGACGCCCGGAATCAGGTGCACAACCCGGCGTACGCACCCGCCTGTGGGCAGATCCTGGCAATGGACGCGAGATGTGCCATGATCGTGGAGTCGTCGTCGTGACCTGCAGGAAGAGGTTGGACTTGGTCAGCATGGACGCAGTGCGGGTGCCCCGGGCGGGCATCCCGGTATTCCACGCGCTCGCAGTGCTGGACGAAGTGCGTTATCTGGATCTGATCGGCCGGCTTTCGACGCGAGATCTGAACACAATCGCGCGCATGCTGTCGGAGGTCCGATCCGTAGTCGGGGATGTCTGGTCAGAGCGGCTATGCGCCGCGTTCGTGACCCACATGGTGTCCATGGCGACGCTGCGGACGAGCAATGGGTTCGACGTGGCCGAGATGGCTGAACACTTGGCCTCCGACATTGACGCCGAGCTCGACGACGCGACGACGAGCACTCAGCTGACATCGAGGCTGCGCGACATGCTGACGGTCCTGAGCCTCGCGGCTCTCGGCAAGGCCGTCGATATCTCGCAGCAGGCGGATCGGATGCTTCACATTCCGCGGATCATCACGGACACGCGGCCGGTGTTCGATGAGGATGCGGCGCTCGGACCGATTGGTGCGGTCATTCAGCACACGCTTCGTGTGGAGTTCCTCGAGGACGGTGAGTATCGTTCGACGAGTTTCACACTGACGCCAGGCGACCTGCGCCGCCTCAAGGTGATGGTGGAGCGTGCCGAGATCAAGGAGGCATCGTTGGCGCATCTATTGGACCAGACGGACCTGACCCTCTTCGACCTGTCCGGTGACCGCGATGACTGACCCGCGTTCAGTTGATTCTAGTGAGGGACAGGACTTTTCGATTTCCTCCGAGCTTCCGATTCCATCGGCGGTTGCTCTGGCCCACTGCGCCCACCAGTACATCGACAACTCGGAGATGTCCTACGATACGACGCCACGAGTGCCCGGGTATTCGGAGGTTCTGTCATCGCAACAGGCCGATGACGAGATTCGAAGTACGAGTGAAACAGCCCGAATTGCAGACGAGTTCGCAGAATTGCGCGATCGTTGGCGGGAGAAAACCGGTCACTACTCGGTCATGATGGATGCGGTGATCGTGCCGGAGTATCAACGCATCATCGGCATGGGGGAGGCTGCCCTTCCACTCATCATCGAGTGTCTGAAAGAACCCGGTCCCGAATGGTTTTGGGCGTTGATCGCCATTGTCGGTGTTGATCACGCGGCGGGGGCCACCACGGTGACCGAAGCGTGTGATCGGTGGATCGAGTGGTACGAGAAGGACCGTGCACAGCTTCACTGAGCGCCAACTGCTGGAACGCCGGGTTCCCGTTCTCTACCGCAGGACGTACGAGATCACGTCCCCGCCAGATGGCAGCTACAACTGTGCTGCATGGGCCGCTGAGGACGATTCGCAGTGGTGGGAGCCCACACCGAATCCGGTCGGTGGATGGTTCTGGCCCGCTGGTGTGCCACGGGTGAAGACAATTGATGCTTATGTCGAGGCATTTGAGAGCATCGGCTACGAGGTCTGCGACGACGACAGCCTGGAGGAGGGCTACCAGAAGGTGGTGCTCTACGGCTCCCGAGGTTTCTTCCTACACGCAGCGCGTCAACTGCCTGATGGTCGTTGGGCCTCCAAGTTGGGCATGTGCCAGGACATCGAACATCCCACAGCCGACACCCTCGAGGGCGGGGACTACGGCAACATCCTGGTGAGATTGCGCCGGCGCCGAGAGCGGGCCGACGTCACCCCACCGGCTGACACACCAACGCTTTGAGCGCACTCAATCCCGGTGAACGGGAGCCGTCCGCGCCGCACAACGCACCGGTTCCCGCCGCATTCTGTAGTTGTCGGACGCTGGCCTCGGACAGCGTCCACCCCAGTGGCACTTCGACGTTGGGCAGCAGCGGCGGCGCCGCTGTGATCACCGAACCACTCAGCGTGGCACCCAGCGGACCCTTCACCTGCGCGAGCAACTCCTGGCGTGCGTCGTCGCAGGCAGTGTCGACGGGTAGCTGCGTCGTCGGCGACTGTCCGGGCGACGGCGGCCGGCTACATGTGAGCGCGAGCGCGTTGCTGATGCGTTGCGTGGAGGCGGCCGTACCGGCCAGTGCGGCATGCGTATTGAGGTATCCGGTCACCGGGACGAGCGTTTCGACGGTGGCTTTCGGATTCTCCGCGCTCGCGGGGTCCTGGGGCTCGTCGTCGAGGTAGACGACGAGCGGAACGATGTACCCCCGGGCGTTGCCGGCGCTCACTCGCGCATTGTGTTCGGCCGCAAGGACACTGATCTGCGGAGCGAGGTCGGCGATGGTCGCCAATCCGCTTCCGTCGGCGTACCCACCGTCGATGAACTGCCAGGCGTTGTCCTCGCACGGGCCACTCGACGCGCTGACACGTCCCGACGGCGTGACGTAGGGGAAGCGTGCCGAGAGCATCGCAGCGGTTGCCCACGACATCGTCGGAAGGCACGGCGCGAAGAGGTCCGCGAAATCGACCGCCGCAGCGGGCTGGCCATCGGCACTCGAGCACCCGACGGTGTCCGGGTCGCCGGTGTTCTCCCGCCCCGCCTCGGCGTCCGAGGGCGGCACCGGGATCGTGACACCTGTCTGGAGCTGACTGACCAGCACGCGGCAGTGCGGGCCCACCGACGTGGAGTTCAGGATCAACGGTCCGGTCGGTGAGCCGGCAGCCGTCCACGGGAACGTCTCACCGAGAGGGGGAACCTGTGTGGCCCAGCCCTGTTCGATGAGTGCCGCGCGATCCGACCATTGTGGGCCCGAGTTCTCCAGTTGGGCACGGATTCCGGTGCCCGACGCGACGGGATCACCGATGACGGTCCCGGCAAGCCCGGCTGCGATGACGTCGGGATCGGCCAGGTTCGCACCCGCCTGCCGGATGGCCCGTGCGGCGTCGATGGACTGCCGGACCGTAGGCGTGTTGTTGCCGTACCGTGCGTAGGCCTCGGCGCGGGTTAGCGCCAGCCCCACCGAGCCGCCGCTGACTCCACTGGACGCGAAAACAGCACTGCGACAGTTCTGCTGGGCATCGTCGGCGTCGTCAGATGCTTGCGTGATCGACGCCATTGCGCTTGCGGTCCACACCGCGGCACGGATGCCGCCACCACTGGCGGCCACGATCACCAACGGCCGCGTACCCGGGCAACCGTCCGTCCGGTCGACCCACGACGTGAATGCGGCCGCGACGTCGGTGCGATCACTCGGTGAGTCCGAGGATCCCGGCCGTGCCTTCACCGCGTGCAGATCGGGGTCGCCGCCCGCCCAGCCGACGATCACCAGCAGGATCGCCGTGAGTGACAGGACCGGGGCAGCCTCCATCCGGAAGAACGTGAAGATCTCCGGCGGCCGCCGGAACTGCAGGCCAATGATGATGGCGCCGAGCAGGATCGGCCACACGCCGATGCCGATCGTGACCGTACCCATGACGCCGAAGAACTCGGAAATGTGGGCGGGCCACGCCACGTAGGCAAGAACGAATCCGCTCCCGACAACCATCAGCAGAGCGACCGACGTGCGGAAGAACTCCGGCTTGGTGACGGACCCTGCGAGGTCGATCAGCCGGTCCCAGAGGACGGCGACGACCACCGATCCGACGCCGACGAGAAGCCATCCGGCAATCAGCACGGCGACCTGTGTCCAGACGAGAGGTTCCGGGCCGGTGATCCCGACGACCACCGGCGCGGTGAACGCCCGGATCAATCCGATGATGGCGACGGCCAACACCAGAATGACCGACACGTTGCCCACGACCTGAACCTGGCGGCCGGTGATCGGTGGAGGCGGTTTGGTGGTGGCGTCGTCGGCGGCGTCATTGCCCTGGGGTTCCCGACAAAGTCGTCGCCGGGCCGCTGACACGACGACGGTCACCACGAACGCAGCGATGAAGATCCAGAAGCTCTTGCCGTCGACGAGGTACGAACACCCCGTGGCGAACAGCCACACCCCGGCGATCGCCACGACGACAGGCGGAATCAGCCACGGCCACAGCAATGCCCGTGCGGTCAGCCCGGCGTTCTTGTCGGACTCCTTCTCCGCCGCCAGTTTCGCGCGCCATGAGCCGATGACGTAGAGCGCAACGGCGATGAGTGCGAACAGGAACGGAAGGAACCAGTAGTAGCGTGGGCCCTCGTCGAGGACGCGGCGTTGTGCATCGGGGATCTGATCGAGCTCTCCCGGGATCGGTGGCAGCGTCAGCACGCCCAGGAGTACCGCGGTCAGCACGGACAGTCGTTGCACCCAGACGGGGCGATACCAGGTGCGACACCACGTCCGCACATGACCGCGAAGGTTGGTGTTGCGGCCGATCGTGACCGCCAACGCGATGACCGTCGCCCACTTCACCAGCGCGACGATGGCGATGGCCGACCGTAGCGCCCCGGGCACCGCCCCGCCGGATACGCCGACCGCAGCAGCGATCAACAGGATGGCCTCGACGACCTCGGCGGCAATCAGTGCGGCAAGGATGCCCAACGCGATCCGGTTGGTGCCACCCGTGCGTCGGGGAGCGAACAGAAGAATCAGCCGACACAACAGATACCCGTAACACACGAAAAACACTGCGTCGAAAAGGGTATGGAATCCGATGAGCCCAGCGACTCCATCCCCGAGGTTGGCCATGGTCGCGGTGCCGGGAACCATCGTCGACCCGAGATCGGTCCACGAATCCCAGCCGCTACGGTTGCCCCATGCACCCGGACCCACGATGGCCGCGATGGTCGAGTGGGTTCCCGACACCGAACTGCGGCCGATGATGCGGTCGACCTCGGTGAGCGCGATCAGCGCGGAGACCCCACCGAAAAACGTTACCCAGCCGAAGATTCGGTGAAGCATGGTCGTGTTGCCAACGCTCATGTCCTGCTCCCGTGTCCGGTTCAGCTGACTCGGCAGCCATCGTTCCACAGTGGCTGCAGGCGCAAGCGTGTATTGGATGGGTTGCGCCGGCGACGAACACCACCCTCAGCAAGGCGAAACGTACCCACCCGACTGACCCCCAAGCCGGCGCGGGCGACGGAAGCCCTAAACCAATAGCCGCTCTTACGATATCGCGGCCCAATGAGATGTCTTACCTGACTGGTAGCGTCCGCTCGACCACCCGTACCAGGAGGAAAGATGGCGAACCCCACAGCATCCGAGGGCCCCGACCTTGCCGCACTATGTGCACGCATCGCAGCGTCGGTCGACGTCGTCGAGGTGTTGACCGTCCTACTCTCGTTCTGTCGAGCCAACGCTCACGTCTGTGCGGCGATGGTCCAGTCCAGCGAAGGCCGATCGACGATGGCCGCCATCGCCAATAGAGCTCGACGCCGTCTGCGGTCGTCCTACCTATCCGCGACCGATCGGGATGCGATCATCGACGTTCTCGCATCGCATGATCCGATATTGGCTGCCCGCGGAATCGCCGTGGGTATCGACCAGTTCGTTCACGGCATGGGCTATCGGACGTATCGCGCGCTCCTCGTGGGGCGGGGGCCAAGGGATCTGAAAGACGAATCACCCTATCCGACGACACCTGTCGACTTGACGACTCTCTACCCTGGGCTCCGCGGGTTCACGTCGTTGCCACGCGACGCGGGCAGTGTCCTCGCCGTCGATCGAGTGGGCGGGTTGGCGTTGTGGAACGCCGCCGAGTTCGGTTCATTGCGCGTGATTTACGATCCTGATGCCGGCGCTGCGCTGGATCACGCTCTCGGTGACAGCGTGTCGGCGCTCCTGATGACCCCCAATCAGCGATTGGCGCAGGAGTTTACTATTGACGAAGTGTCGACATCAGGCTTCTTCGGCGTGAGGGTGGTCGACAAGGCTCGTCAGAATCAGATCTTCGCGTGGGCGCTCGACCACTGCCGAACCAATGGCGTTGAGCTACTGATGCTTCCGGAGCTGTCGGCAACCGAGAGCTTCGGTGACATTGTTGATGCGGCCGTGAACAGCCATGAATCGAAGAGTAGCGCTGCGTTCTACCCGTCGGTTGTCCTCGCGGGTTCTGAGCACACAGAGGCGGACGGACGTCGCGTCAACCGGATGTCGATTATGTATCCCCGTGACCGGCATCACGTCGTTCACGACAAGATTGGGCGATATGTCAACGGCCCCAGCGAAGTTCGTACGGCAGACGGGTGGACCACAAATCTCGCGGGAGAGGAGAACATTGACAGATCGACAGTGTTGCATGTGCACGCCGGTATCAGGTGGTCGATGATTCCACTGATCTGCGCGGATTTCCTCGACGAAACCGTGGTCGATGCGGTTGCAGCCTTGCATCCGACATTGGTGCTGGTGTCGGCGATGACCGAGAAGACCGGGGGATTCGAGAACTCGGCGGGGACTGTCATCTCCGCAGGCCAGGCCACGGTGATGGTTGCCAATGGGCCGGTGGACTGGTCCGCGGAAGACTCTCCCGACACTTTCGGTGGTGTCGCGACCGCGTTGGTGGTGATGCCGTTCGCGGACAGAGAGGTGGCGAGAGTGCGGCACGTGCCGCGCCCCGAAGATCCTGCGCCGCGCGCCATTGGGTTCAGCATGGCCAGTGCCGGTCTTGAAGTGATCACAACGCCGGACTTTGACTCACGTGCTGACGTTCACGATGATCAGGTCATGTAAGTGTCATGTATCCTGGATTTCTACCGAATGGATGGGTCGGAGGATGGAGTGAATGCATCGGTAAGCGCGCTGCTGGACCTGCTTGATGACGTCGCGACTGTGGAGTCACAGAGCGTCGACCACCTCTTGGGGCAGGTGTCGGCTGAGGTGTTGGCGAGTTCGCCGACGACTGATGACATACAGAAAATCGCAGCTCGCGCACAACTTCATCGCTCACACGTCGGTTCGTTGTCAGAGCAACGCCGGGCTGCTCTCGGCGTCGTCGCCGGACTGTTTCACGCCTTGCAGGCGCAGCGTGCTGCGGGGGCGGATGAGAGTCAACAATCAGTCAAGGAGCGGCTACTGTTCGAGTTGTCGGAGGGACCTGCCGGCCCGACAGCGCTGAGTGAACGCATTGGGAGTCCAGTGGCGGTGACGTCACGTGGTCTGAGTGCGCTCAGGGATCAGGGTCTCGTTCGCCATGTGAACACCCCTGATCCCACCGACCGTCGCCGTCGTATCTATGCGCTGACTCCCCTCGGCGAGACCTTCGTGATGGACCGGCTGGGTGGTGACTACTCGTCTCAGTTGGCTGACACCGCCGGCGAGGCGATGGCTGAGGGGAGCCACCCCGAGGAGGAACTGAGAAACCTCCTCACGGTCATGAAACGAACAGGACCCCGCGACCCGATGACCGCATGCGCCTTGGCACCGACAGTGAACCGTTTGCGCCGACTCGTCAAGGATGCGCGGCTCCAGGCTGAGGCGATCGGGGAACTGAGCGTTGTCGCCCGTACGACCGAGGGCTGCTTCAGTCGCGATGATCTGCGTCTGTGGTACGAGGAGCTCAGTGACCTTGCGGCCGTGCATCCTTCGATCGAGGCCCGTGCCCTCTACGATCGAGGGAGGTGGCGAATGATGTACGAAGACCCAGAGTCGGCGGCGTCGACGGCCGCCGAGGACTTCCGGGCCGCGATTCGCGTTGCGTCGAACTGTGATGACACGGACGATCGACATCATCGAATCGGTTGGTGCGAGTACCAGTTGGCGATGATCGAGTTGCATTCCGGTGATCCCGCAAGCGCGGTGGAAGGCGCCGAGCGTGCGCGAGAAGCCTTCAGCGCCATCGACAACGAACGGTGGGATCCTCGTCAGGGTGAAGTGGCAAGCATGATCCTGCGGGCCCGCGCGCATGCCGCGCTGGGCGGCGACGGGATCAAGGCCGCCCGACGCCTACTCGAGGACATCATTCCGGTCGCGGACGAACATGGATACGTGCGGCAGATGGCCGACGCCCGATTTCATCTGGGCAAACTCGAGGCAGACGATGACCACGAACTCGCAATCGAGAACCTTCACTCGGCGGCCAAGAGATTTGTCGCAGCCGGCAACAACGACAGGGCGGCACTGGCCGCTGCCGCGCGAAGTTCGGTCCGCTTCGCCAGTACAGAGCGATCAACCTTCGACGCGGAGTTGTTCCGTCGTGAACTCGACAGTGTTGCAAAGCGTTTGAATGATCCTGGCCAAGGTGCGTACCCGTCGGCGCACTACTGGCAGCAAGGCACCGTGTGGCACAGTCTTGCCGTACTGGCAGCCGATACCGGCCACGAATCCGAGGCAATGTCCGCGTGGAAGAACGCCTTCGACAGCTTCGGAAAGGCTCGGAGCGCCCGACACCAAGCGCGGGTACTTGCAGCTATGTGGAGGCGCATCGGTAAGTCAGGAACCCCATCCACTCAGGATCTCCACGATCTCGCTCATCGTGTCGGTATCGGCAGGCTCGATAGTGCAGTCGTGGCTGCGGCACTGGCTGATGTGACGGAGGTCGCCATGCACGGTCCTGAACTGCCCGCGCCAGGTACGGATGAGATCATTACGTCCCTGCTGAGGTTGTGAGACAGTTCGCGGGCGAGGGAGGCCTCCGTGGGGATATCTATCCTAGACCAAACTTGTTCACCCGCTGCACTTCCGCAGTACGTTCCCGCGCACCCAGGAGCTCGAAGGCAGCCAGGATATCGGCGTCGTTGCGGATCTTGACGGCAAGACCGTTGTCGATCGAGTAGGCGGATGCGAGAAAAGTGTTGCGCTCCTGCGGCGATGGGTAACGACCCCACGAGCGAATGAAGTGGAAGACCGAGTAGACGGCCAATCCCACGATCGCGACGACGAGGAAACCGATGGTGATGGGATCGGCGCCGTCGGCCGAGGAATCTGCGAATCCTGCGATGATCTTGAGCGTGGGAGCAGCGATCACCAAGACCAGCGCAACCACGGTCACCAAGAATCCGGTCGAATTTCGACCCTCGGGCTCCGGCCAGGAGACCGCCTCGCCGACCTCGGCTCGGCCAATCGTGTGAAGGGCATTGGCCCGGGCTCGGGCGACGGCCTGCGGGTCGGTTGAGCTCTTTCCTTCCAGGATCGACCACGCCGAGTACATCCAGCAGATGAAGCCGACGACGGTCGCGATCACCCCGTACATGAACATTGTGCCCTTGAGGGTTTCCGGGATTCCCCGCACACCAAGGTCGGAGAAGGCGATGATGGCGCCCGCGATCAGGGAGGCGACGCCAGTGAGGAACAGTGCTGCCGAGGCTCGGCGACCGCGCGGGTGCGGATCGCGATCATCGATGGTGGTTCGAAACGCCGCCACCACCCAACCGCAGCCGAATACTGCCGCGGCGAGAAACAGAGCCTCCTCCCACCACCACGGTCCGCCAGGTGTGCGAAACAGCCCGGCGATGACGATGATCATCAGTGTGCCGAGGATTCCGGCAGCAAGGAACGGCTCCCGAAAGATCGACCGCCGGGGTATGAAATCATGGTTGTACCAAGCGAACTCGGTGACAATCACGGAGCTTGTGCCGGGCCGCATGAGGTTCGCTGCGCCATTGTTCGCCCATGCCGGCAGATGGTCGTCGACGATGCACAATGCAGCGCGTTCGGGACTCCGCGTCAACCAGACCGCCGGACGATGCTCCGACAGAACGTCGATTTTTCCCGGTCCCAGATGTGTGCTCATGGCATTTCGGGTCGCGTCGGGGGAGTGTGGACTGAGGGAACAGGTGCGGACCGCGAAGAGCCCATCATCACCGCACGGAATTTGGTGGCGGACTAGCGTGTGGAACGTCGGTGTGGTCATGTCGGCAACTCCTGTGACGAGGTCCCGGAGATGATCATCTGCGCTCGGGATGCACTGGGCGACAGCGTAAACAAGGTTGTGATCGATGCCGCCGCTGCGGGCACACGGCGTGCGTCGTCACCATCGGTGCGTGGCATGGGCCAGTCGGTGTCGTATGGGAACGACCCGATGGTCGGATGGGCGTCGTCGGCAGGATCTCACGCGTTGGCGTCTTCGGACACGGGCCGTCGCGAAGTCTCCTGAGGAGGCTGACCATCCACCTACGCATCGCGACTCCCGGTACGGATCGGCCCCGACAACCAACGGCGAATCTGCCGTCATGATCACTCTGATCCGGATCGTCGTCGTCGATCAATGATCGATACCGAAGTTGGTCCACCCGGCCGACGCATCTTCTGGGGACATCGTTTGTCTCCCTAAGGATTAGGCGGTCAGGGGAAACCACCACGACTGGAGAGGCGCAGTGACCGGAACCCGCACCAACTGACCTGCCCAAACCACCCGCACAAACACACCCAATCGGACATGATGACCCCTATGCCCGACGAGCGTGCACCGGCCGACCAGCACCCATTGGCCGATGAGCCCCCACCGGCCGACATGCCGCGGCGCATCGGCGTCGTCGACGATCACGAGCAGATCGTCCGCGGCCTGCGTGCGACCTTTGACGAGTGCGTCGACCTCGACGTCGTCGCCGGTGCCGACACCGTCGACGCATTGCTCACCCAGACCACCGACCTCGATCTCGTCCTGCTCGACCTGCGTCTTGGTGACGGCAGCACCCCGACATCCAACATCTCCGCGCTGCACGCGGTGGGCCTGCCGATCCTCATCTACACCTCCGGCGACGAACCCTTCCTCATCCGGCAGGCCGCGAGCGAGGGGGTGCTCGGCGTCATCCGCAAGAACGTCCGCGAGAAGGACCTCGTCGACGGTATCCGGCACGCGCTGGCCGGTAACACCGTCGCCGGCATCGACTGGGCGTCGGCGATCGTCTCCGACCACGAGTTCGTCAGCTTGTCGCCTCGGCAGCGGCGCGTCCTGGAACTGTATGCCGCGGGTGAGTCCACCGCGCGCGTCGCCGAGGAGCTGAACCTCTCACCGGAGACGGTCACCGAATACGTCAACCGCATCCGGGCCCGCTACGCCGAGGCCGGCCGTCCCGCGCGCACCAAACCCGACCTGCTCAAACGCGCCATCGAGGACGGGTGGGTACCCATCCCACGCCGGCGCCGGTGACGGGCCCGGCGGAGACGGCAAAGCATGACGGGCAGACGGTGACAGGCCGACGATGAACGCGGTGTCGGCGGTCGAGCACGCGGTCGGCCCAGCGGACCGACAGGCCGGGGTGCGTATCCTCCGACTGATCCCGCAATACCTGGCGCTCGGCTACCTCGTCTATAGCATCCTGCTGTTGCCGACGATTCTCGCGTCGCGGGAGTACATGGCGACGTGGTGGACGGTTGTCTGTTGTGCTGTCACCCTCGGCGCCGGCATCCTGATGGGCCCGCTCAGTTGGCGTGGCGACACCCGACGGCTCCGCATCATCGCCGCAATTCCCATGGCGGGCTATCTGTTTGCGTTGGCGACCTTCGGCTTCGCTTGGAACGGTGTGCCTTTCGACGTTCCCCGCGGGCTGTGGCTGGTGCACTTTCCCGGACTGGCGGTGCTTGCCGCCGGTTTGGCGTTGCGCCCGGCCGCCGCATACGCGGTGCTGATCGTGGTCGGCGTCGGTGTCGGAACCATCAGTCACCTCATCCGACTGGAGGATCTGCGCAGTCCGGTGATCGCGTCGATCGCCTGGGGGATCGGCTTCAGCCTGATCTTCCTCTCGGCGGAGGTGATGGCGATCCGTGCGGCACACACGCTCGATGCGACCCGCGCGCAGGCCTACGAGACCGCGGCGGCCACCGCGGCCAGTCAGGCGCGTTCCGCGGAACGCGGCCGGTTCAATGCCCTCACCCACGACACCGTGATGGCGACTCTGCTGTTGGCCGCGCGCCGCGACCAATCACCCGACCTGGCCCGCAGCGCCGACGCCGCCCTGGCCGCCATCGACGAGGCCGGCGGGCAGGGACCGTCCCGGCAGATCACCGCGGCCGTCGCGTCGAGTCACATCCGCGGCGCCGTCGCGGTGGTCGACCCCACCGTGGCGGTCACCGCGCGAATCGACGACGAGAACGCCACCTGCCCGGAGTATGCGCTCACCGCGATGGCGGCGGCCACCGCCGAGGCCCTGCGCAATGTGGCACGTCACGCCGGCGCGGAGGCCGTCTGCACGGTCACCGTCATCGCCGACGACGATGGATGTCGGGTGCAGGTGCACGACGACGGCATCGGCTTCGATCCGGAGCAGGTGCCGCCCTCGCGGTTCGGTATCGCCGCCAGCATCATCGGACGGATGCAACGCGTGGACGGGGGAGTGGCGCACGTCGCCTCGGAACGTGGGCGGGGCACCACCGTCGACATCGTCTGGACACGCACCGCCGTTCCCGTGGACGTCCGACGATGACCTCGCGAGGCTATGACATCCGCGACGTCCTCGGTATGAAACGCTGGGGCGTCTGGCTCGTCCTCGTCGGATACCTGGTGGCGATTTGGGTGCCGATCGTGGCATCTCGGCACGAGTTCACCTGGCTGGTACCGCCATTGACGGGCGGTGTGCTCATCTCGGCGATGGCGATCGCGGTGGTCATCATCCCCGGTGACCCGATGCCCCTGTGCGCGGCCTGCATGACGGTGGCCGCCGGACCGGTGGCCACCGCGCTTGTTCTGATGGAAACACCGACGAGCAAGGGCAACGCCGTCACGGTGTCGCACAGCGCGGTGATCGGGGTGTATGTGTTCGTCATCCTGCGGGGAGGCCGCGTCCTGCCCTGGTGCGGGCTGGCGGCGATGGCCGGTGTGTATGCGTGGTGGGGCACGCGTACCGGGCAGTCACCGATCGGTGCCGCATTGATGCTCGTCTTCGAGATCGGGCCGCTGGTGATCGGTGTGCTGCTGTCGTCCACACTGCGTTCGACTGCGCGCGAGGTCTTTTCACTGCGTGAGCAGATCACCGATGACGTCGGGAAGACGGCCGCCGAATCGGCCGCCGCCGACGAACGCGCCCAGCAGGTGCACTACCTCGACGCCACCGCACGACCGCTGCTGGAACTGATCGCCACCGGTGCACCGCTCGCCGATGCCCAACGGCTGGATTGCGAAGTGCTCGAAGCACATCTACGCGACCGGATGCGCGCACCCCTGATGACCGAGCTGCACCTCGGCGAGCCGGTCTACCGGGCACGTGTCCGGGGCGTCGACGTCGTGCTCATCGACGACTCCGGCCGCGATCGCGACGACGTGTCGGATGCATTTGCTGTGTCTGTCGCAGAGGCCATTTCGCTGATCGCGACCGAGGTGCTCGACGACGCCGACGACGGCGAGGTGTTCATCCGGATCCCGCCGCCGGGACGTGGGGTGGCCGCCTCGATCCTGCATCGCGGCGCTGACGGCGCGAGTCGTCGCGTCGAGGTCGCCGACGACGGGCAGGTGCGGCTCGCCGGGTAGCCCAACCACCACGAGCCGATCCGCTCGGCCACCGGCGCGCCCCACGAATTGCCAACCGCCGCCGAACTCTCGGTCCGTAACTCGAGGTTCCAGCCAGCATCGGTGATGGTGTGATGCGAGCGAAATGTGGTCCACACTTGTAGTCTGCATCCGTTGCGTGAATGTGGTCCACATTAGTAGACTACTTTCATGAGCGGATACGAGGTGCGGATCACGACCAGCGCGGCAAAGTCGCTGGCCAAACTCCCCCGAGTCGAGCAGAAGCGCATCAGTAGTGCGATCACTGCCCTGCCCGAGAACCCGCGTCCCCACGGCGTGACCAAACTGTCGGGCACCACCGACAGCTACCGCATCCGCGTCGGCAACTACCGCGTCGTCTACACGATTGACGACGGCGAATTAATCATCGTGGTCGTCCGTATCGGCCACCGAAGGGAGGTCTACACCCGATGAGCTACTCCATCCGCGAGGCGAAAGCCAAGCTGTCCGAGCTGATCCGAGATGCCGAGGATGAGCCTACGGTGATCTCGAACCACGGAAAGCCGGCCGCGATCGTACTCTCCCCGGAGCGCTACGATGGCCTGCTGGAGGAGATCGAGGACCTTCGCGATCGACTCGCCGTCTACGAGTCGCGCGACGAACCGACGATGCCGTTCGAGAAGATGGTCGCCGAACTCGGACTGAACGACTGAGGCAACATCAGGGTGATCGGTTGCTTTCGTCCGACCTGATCTGAGATCGTCGCACTCATGGTGCTCTGAGCCGCAGGGTGATCCGATTTGCGGCCTCTCGAAGTCGGGCCAGTGTGAAGAGCCCAATTTGCTGGATCTTCACCTCATGGTCCTAACCCACGTCAGCCTGTCCTATCCGACAGAAGACCTCGACCCACAGAGGGCGATCGGCGCGTCAGCCTGGGGGGATGAGGTAGGGCACCGCCAACGTGAGGGCGTTCCGGTCCGTGGCGTCTTCTGACCAGTACATGGTATGGCTCTGGAATCCGTAGAACGCCAACAGATTCATGAAGGTCGGCTCGATCTCGATATCCCAGCGGAGAGTGTAGGGAGAGCCAGAGAGGCTGGACCCAGCAGCGGATGACGCCGCTGTCGCAGGCGGGGTCACCATTCCGAGCTCTGCCGTCAAGGGATCCTTCTGGTCACTGAAGTTTGAGCCGAGTAGGTCGATGTTGGCGTACATATTGATCCACGTGAAGTCCGTCGGATAGCGCTGAGTCGTATGCCAAATGGGTTTGAATGCTCTGGCGAAGTCGAAAGGTGCGCCGATGGTGACGAGCCTCTTGACCTTGGACAGGATCGCGATCTCCCCCGATGTCGGAAACAACGTGTCGATTGCTACCAGTGCGCCAAAGCTGTAGGCGACGATCGTGATTTCGCGTTCGGGTTCCTTTTTGGAGATCTCTGAAATGAGGTCGGTCAGTTGCGCCGCGGAAGTGCCCTGCCCGTCGCCGAGGTTGAGGTAGCTCTGCGCGATGGCGAGGATCTCCCCAGACCGAAGGAGCCGTGCCACGTGTTGTCGGGAGAGCGTGAGAATCACTCCGCCGGCGACGGAGGTGCCCACCATGAGTCGCTGCCACAACGTATCAAACATCGGCAAGACTTGATCCGAGGCTTCCGGCGATGAGTTGGCTTGTGTCGCAGCCTCAGACGTCGTGGTTGGACTCGATGTCGCAACCGCCGATGTCGCGGCGGCCTCCGTAACGCCTGCCTGTTCGGTGGTCGTAGTCGGGGGCGGCGCTGCGGTTGGAGATGAGGCCTGTGACGTCGATGCTTGGCCGGGGTTGTCATTGCTCGCCGCTGCTCCCCGCACGGCCGCGACGAACAACATGAGTGCCGTGATCACGAGGAGGACGAAATAGGCGGCCAGAGCGACGACCATCAGCGACGCCGCGATCAGTTGCGTGCGACCAAGGGTGTTCTTCCTGCCTGCGGTCGTGAAGAAGCGCAAGAAGGGCACAATCCGCATCAAAGCCGGTAAGAGGCTGAGGATCCGAACCGCGACGTTGCGCTTATGCCATTTATCGATGAGTGCCGAGGCCCACTTCAAGTCGTAGATCGCCGCAATCTCTGGTGGCTCGGAGGGCGGTTGTGGAGTTGCGGTGGCTGCGGTGCCTGCGGCCGGTGGAGTTGTGGTCGTCGTGCCAGTGCCTGGCGAAGTCTGATTCGAGGGCGCCCTCTGCGTCGGTTTGGCAAGAGTGAGCTTGGTGATGGGCTGCGGATCACCGAATGTGGTGGAGTAGGACATGGAAAGTGCTGTGGGGCCATAGGTTCCGGAGTCTGGGAACTGGTGTGTGCACGCCTTCAACAGATTCCTCGCGAATCCCTCGGCGGTGCACGTAGGCTCCCCGGCGGACGCAAGTCCACCGAGAAAGACAATGGTCTGTGCGCCTGTAGGTTCTGGGGGCGGTGGGGGTGGGTTGCCGGGCAATCCACCCGTTACGCCAGGAGTCGACGGCCCTGAACCCGCGGTGGGAGTAGCTGTGTTCGGTTGCGCGAGTGGTGAGCCGGGTGGCGTCGGTCCCGACGGCGACGGCTGTGGAATCGGCCCAGATGTGAGTTCGGCAATCCACTGATCCCACGTTGGATCGGACGTGTATCCAGAATGCTGCCGCGTGCGATCACCGGGCCATTCCTGTCCGGACGGGTCAGGGAGCCAGACCTCGGACGAGATCCACAGGCCGTCCTCTGGGAAGCAAAGTTGCTTGACGCGGACGCCATTTGGTTGTGGGTTCCATTCTCTTCCCGGACGGCCGTACCACGCCATACCTCCTCGGCGCACCGCCGAGAACACACCATCGCCGAGGTAGTCGGTGAATCGCGCGAGGTTGATCCACCGCCCGCCCAAACCATTGCCGAGGTCTTTCATCGAATTATGGTCTAGCGCTGAGGGAAACGCGCGGCCATATGCCCAGCCCAACTGAGAACCATAAGTCAACAAGCTCACGTCGGTGGCTTTGTCGAACGATGCCAGACGGTGCGCGACGGCGTACATCAACAACGATCCCTGGCTATGGCCGCACAGCACGAGATGGCTGTCCTTCAGATCCTCCAGGGTCGCATAACTTTCGAGATCGCGGATGGCCCGTGGCGCGTACGCCGGCGGAACCAATGGATGCGCTTCACGAGGCCAGAACGATGCAAGATCCCACAACACCCCCAGGTTGCGTCCGGCGCTCCGCGGCTTGCGGATCGCGTTGTAGATCGACCACAACAACGCGATCTCGGCGACGAACAGCGCGATGATGCCGACCGTCTGGAGCCAGGAGCTGCTGGTGATCCAACCCGGTCGGAACAGTTCGATCGCGCCGACGACGAGGAAGGCGAGCGTGATCAGCCCGATGGCCTGCGGGATGTGTAGTTTCGCCTCGGCCAGGGCCGCTTGGAATCGCCACCGCCTGGAATCCTTCGGCATCAACTCGTTGTTCAGTCGGTTGCGTTCTTTGCCTCGTATCCCGCAGTAGATGATCAGCAGCACAGCGATCGCGCAACCGGCGCCGATGACAACGGCTCCCCAGGCCCACGCCACATGTGTGTACGTCTCCGGGACAGTGAAGCCGGACTGTGAGATCCATTCCTGCCCAACGCTTTGAGTTATCCAGCTCCAGACCTGCTTGACCACGTCCTGCGGCTCGGTGGGATCGGTGGTGATCACTCCTGCCGCGACGCGCGTCAACGCGACACCCGCACCCGCTCCGAGGAGCACGGCGATGGCGGCGACACACGGTGCATGAAACCCGAAGAGCCAGACTCCTGCGCGGCCATAGGGGCGAGGATCGGCGCCTGGAGGCGACCTGTGCAAGTAGAGGACGAGTAGGACGCACAACGTGGTCAACGCAGCGGCAGCAATCAGTATGTAGGTGACCACTTCACCGTTTCCCAGACCGTGCGCGGCAGTGCGGGCCTTGCCGGTCGAAATCTCCGAGCTTTGGGTGAACACCGTCGCCATGCGGTCGGGGAGAATCCACCCCGTCACGATCGCCAAACCCAGTGTGCTGAAACCGATCCAGAACATGGAGCGGTATCCGCCGAACCAGCGCCAGACGATTCTCAGTCGAGAGTCGGGGCCGCCCCACGTGTACGTA
Source organism: Gordonia oleivorans (assembly GCF_040044975.1). Lineage (NCBI taxonomy): Bacteria > Bacillati > Actinomycetota > Actinomycetes > Mycobacteriales > Gordoniaceae > Gordonia > Gordonia oleivorans. The sequence goes on along the minus strand of NZ_JBDZDI010000006.1, from coordinate 204,710 downwards.
CCTCCCGACCCACGAGGATCGTCGCACAACACGGTGACGACGATCGCGATACCACCCAAGACCAGGCATGCGACCTTGAGTGCGGTGTAGCCGTGGAAACCGCCCGCGAGAAAGACTGCGGGCGTGACGATCGCGATCATCGCATGAGTCGTGAGCAGTGTGGGTGCCCGAGCATCCCGGGGCTTCACGAAGTCATCGCTGGCGATCTGCGGAATACCGGCGGTAGGGGGCGTGTGGCCGTCGTTGTCGCAGCCGCGCAGATCCCGATCATGATCAATCGACATCGCCAGCACCCCGCCCACGGCGAGGATGGCGATGATGATGATGAACACCAGCCACGACCGCACCTCGGTACCGCGCGGTTCCGCCCAATCGGCCTGCAGCCAATCCCAGCACCGCGTCGATGAATCCGCGAGCCTGAGGCTCACGCATTGGGTGAGGACGACGTCGGCAAACAGGATGGTCAGCTGCACCATGACCAGCGCGGTCATCGCAAGGCCGATCAGTCGGAATGATGCCCGGGCAAGGAAGAGTAGTCCTCTGTCGATGGAATCGCGCGGTGCGGGCAGCATCCACGTTGCGACGTTGACCAGCGCGAACGGGACGAACAACGCCCACAGTGCCTGCACCGCAAGCCCTGAGGTCATGTCACCCCATCGATAGGCGACGTGGCGATGGTTATCGCTGTCTTCGGCAGGCGCCGGTGTGGTGAAGAAGCCTTTGCCGTCGCGGGTGATGTCCTCCCCGCTGCGGTCGGCCTTCACCCGGGGACAGTCGAGAATGGCTTCCGGGGGAGTGCCACTCACACCGTGCGTGCGTAACTCGACAATTCTCTGACCGGCCATGGACATACAACTCCAGCGTTGTTGGCGTCGGTCGGCGGCGACGCACCTGCGGGTACGTTACCGCCGTATCTCACTGCGCCGTCCGGTTTTACCGATTCGTGCCCGGTCCTATGCGGATCGTCTATCGAGCATTAGCTGTGCGGAAGATTCGCATTGCAGACGGTATACGGTGCCGTCGACCACCGTCGAAGACCGATCGTGCCAACGGAATCGTCCGGTCGGGTCGAGTGGGGGCCCTTATTCGAGGCGACCCTGTTGTCGCGCATCCAGCACAGGCGAGTCCGCCTCTGACCATCACCACAGACTGTCCATCAAGTAAGTTCCACACAATTGACAGCCATTGCTTGACACTTCCGAAACCCATTCCGAGAATGCCCATTCCATCGCGATAGGAACACCACCGCGACCTCCACAAAGACCCGAATCCCCAGCCTTTCTTCCCAATCAGAAGCACTGCATTCACCGACAACCACCGCTAACATTTATCGCGTCTGTGGTTCAGCAAAGCCGTCGGGGGAAGCGATGCGACGAGCCGCGCCTCGCTCACCGCTCCCGGAAAGACATCCGACCGCATGACCACTCGACCTGTGCGCGCGCAACCGCCGTCGGCGCCACCGCCGTATGACATCACCGAGCGGGTTGGCGCACCGACACGTCCGCCATCACCGGGGTGGCGATCGGTGGCGCGGCGACTGACCCGACCGCGCGACATGCCGTTGGCGGTGCGTTACTTCACCGCTGTGGGTTCGTCGGTGCTCGCGTTCGCCCCGATCCTGGTCACCTACATCGAGCAGGCCACGCTCGGCTCTCCGGGAACGTATCTGTTGTTCATGCCCTTCTGGGGGCTGCTCATCGTCCTCGGTCTCGATCCGCGCTCCCACGGCCGCGAGATCAATGATTCTGAGTTCGACCGGATCGTGGCCGTGGTCATCGGCGCCGGCCTGATCACCGCGGTCTCCCTGGCGGCTCCGCGACTCCCTGCAGCGGCCGCCTTTTGGCACGCCGAGGTGATCCCCCTGCTGATCTGGGTGTTCGCCGCGTCCATCGTCATCTTCGGTATCCGACGAGTGGTGCGGGACTACGTGGTCTGGCTGTTTCTGCTGGCGTGCTTCCCGCCCAACATCCTCTTGTTCGCGCAGATGCTGGGAGGTACGACCCTCGCGGTGGGCGCGGTCACGATCATCCTCGGCGCGATCGCGACCGGGCTGGCCTTTCGGCATTCCGCGGTGGCGATTCCGGCTGCCCTCACCTATGCGGGGGCCGGTATCGCGATGGTGTTCGCCCTGCGGGAGCATCCCGCGCTGGCCTACACCGTTCCCGCCGCCATTCTGACCGCCGTCGTGATTGTTGTTCGCATACGGGTGGGTCCCCATCAGGCGACGGGGTCACTACCCCGACACTCGATCGTGACCATCACCGCCGGGTGGGCCGCCGCGCTGCTGGTGCTGGCCTTCGCGCCCCGCCCCCTGCCCCTCATCGCACCGTCGGATCTGCCACTGGCACAGTCCAATTGGGTCGACGAGATTTCCGATCTGCCGATGATGCTGGTATCGAACCCGATCACCTACTCCTGGGGTCCCCGTGTCCTGGGTGACGGCGGATCGGTGCAGCGTTACCGGATCACCGCGCGCACCACCGCCTCCCACGATTCCCAGATCGCGTTCCTGGACGTGTTCACCAGCCGGGATCTGGGCCGGTTCGCCGACTACCGTCGCGGTGTCTGGTACGCCGCGGCGCCACCGGCCGTCTGGACGGCGTACCAGGCCACCACCGATGCCCACATCACCACACTCGGCGAGATGCGCGCCGCCACAGAGGCGGTTCGCACGCCCGACGACGACTCCCTGTGGACGGCACGGCAATGGGGCTGGAAGGTGCAGGTCGACAACAGGATCTGCTTTCAGGGGATCTACCTGCTGGCCTCGTTGGACACCCACCGGCCCGACGCCGTGACCGCACCACAGCCCCCGAGCTACCGCAGCGTGGTGGTGGCCCCGATCACCTGGCTCATCACCGACCGGTCGACCCCCGGTGACATCGGTCCGGCCATCGCCGGCCCCGTCGAAGAATCCCTCACGGCGCTGGCGTGGCGTCTGGTGCGCACCGGTGAGGGACAACGGTGAGCACCGACCCGCCGGCGCAGACCAATCTCGCACCTCTCGCCGATCACCTGACGGCACGCACACCGCTGAGCCGCGCGCAACGGGTCCTCTCGGTGGCGTTCGTCGCGCTGCTCATCGCCGGATTCGTGCTGTCCTGGCATCTGACCCTGGCGACCCTCGCCGCCACCTGCGCGGTGTATTTCTTCGTCTCCAGCCTCGACAAGATCATCCTGGTCACCCGGGGCATGACCGGTCGTGGCATCATCCGCATCTCCGACGCCGCCGCCCGTGCCATCCCGGATGCCGACCTACCCGTCTACACCGTGCTGCTGCCGGTTTATGGTGAACCCGAGATCGTCACCAACCTCGTCGCCGGTGTCTGCCAAATCGACTATCCGGCAGACAAACTCGACATCCTTCTGGTCCTCGAGGCCGATGATCGGGAGACCATCGACGCCGTCTTCGCCGCCGACATCGACGGTGTCATCCCGGTCCTGGTTCCCGCCGGCGAACCTCGCACCAAACCGAAGGCCTGCAACCATGCGATGAACCTGCCGAGGGAACGCAGTGACATCGTCACCATCTACGACGCCGAGGACATCCCGGACCCGCTGCAACTCCGGAAAGCGGCGGCGGTGTTCGCGGCCAGCGCGCCGGAGGTGGTGTCGGTGCAGGCACGGTTGGGGTACTACAACGAACGCGACAACCTGCTGACCCGATGGTTCTCCCTCGAATACGACCAGTGGTTCTCCTACATGCTGCCGGCGCTGAGCGCATCGAAATGTGTGATCCCGCTCGGCGGGACGTCGAATCACTTTCGTACCCAAGCGCTTCGGAAGGTTGGTGGGTGGGACGCCTTCAACGTCACCGAGGACGCCGATCTCGGGTTGCGGCTGGCCCGGCACGGCTACCGCACCGTCGTCCTGGACTCGCTCACCGAGGAGGAGGCCAACGCCGACGTCGTCAACTGGGTGCGGCAACGCTCCCGCTGGTACAAGGGCTACCTGCAGACCTTCCTGGTGCACGCCCGCCAACCGGTCAGCCTGGTCCGGCAACTCGGCGTCATCCCCACCCTGCGCGTGGTGAACCTGACCGCCGGTATGCCGTTCGCCAACACCGTCAATCTCGCATTCTGGCTCTCGCTCATCGTCTGGTATTCCGGCCGTCCGGACTTCCTGCACGGACTGTTCCCCGGCCCCATCTACTACCTGTGTCTGCTGATGTTCACCGTCGGCAACCTCGCCTCGGTCATGCTCGGTGTGGTCTCGGCCCGCGCCCGCAACAAGCCCTACCTTCTCGTGGCCGCGCTGCTGGTTCCCGGATACTGGTTCCTGCAGTCGATGGCCGCACTCAAGAGTGTCGCCCAACTCATCTACAAACCCTCGTACTGGGAGAAGACCGTCCATGGGTTGTCACCGCAGCTATCGCCGTCCGCATCCGAATCCGACGATGACTGACCATCACCGCCGAAGCGGACGCGCACTGCTCACCACGCTGGTCACCACCCTGGTGCTGGCGATCAGTGCCGCACCGGCGGCCGCCGCGCCCGGTGATCCGGTGCAAACGACGTTGGGGTGGCGGCAACTCGGTCTCGGTACCTCGGTGCAGATCACCGCCGCCGACGCCCCGCAGACCATCGGCATCCCGGTACCCGACGGCACCCGACCGACCACCCTCACCGGTGTGGTGGCCTCGGCGGTCAACGTCACCGACGCCTTCCTGCAGGTCACCCACGCCGACGGCACCATCCTGGGCACCATTGAGGTTCCCGCCTTCGGACCCGATCAACGCAGCATCCCGTTCACGGTGCCGCTCACCGGTCTTCCGGTCCTCAACGGACACACCGAACTTCGTGTGACACTGCGCAATCCGGGGATCGACGCCATCTGCGGCCCGACACCCGAGGTGAATCTGGCCAACCTTGCCGTCGCCTATGCCGGCACCGAAACCGCACCCACCACCATCGAGCAGTTCTTCGGACCGGTGCTGAACACCATCACCCTCTACGTACCCCCCGACCCGAGTTCGGTTGTCGCGCAGACGGTGGTCGATCTGGTGACCGCCCTCACCGGCCACTACCGACCGCAACGCGTCACCATCACCGTCGCCGAACGTCCCACCTCCGGCGACCCACCCACCCGAGGCCCCCTCGACCGTGCGGTGGTGATCGATCAGACCGACGGCGCGGGCGGCATCGGGTTGCGTAACGCCGGTCAGGCCAACGCCTACCTGCAGATCAGCGGCAACGCCCAGGCCCTACCGATCCAGACTGCGTTGTTCCGTGACGATATGACCGCGCTGGCCCAGACCGACTCCGTCGCCGTCACCGGTCTCGGACAGCGCGAGGTGCAGGGTTCCGACGTCATCACCTTCGGCCAGTTCTCCGACCGGCTGTCGGCCGAGGTCCTCGGCACCACCACCCTGGTCCCCGGATTCAACCCCACACAACTGGCTCTCGGTCGGCCCGGGCAGGTGCGGATTCACCTGCGCGCCACCTACACCCCGGTCCGCCAGGACGAACGTGCCACCATGCTCGCCGTCAGCGGAGGTCAGGTGCTCGACACCGCCACCCTCGATCAGAGCGGTTCCCTCGACACCGATTTCCTCATCCCTGCCCCACAGGTCGCGGCCAACGCACCCCTGGAACTGCGGTTGTCCTACGAGCCGGCGCCGGCCGCCTGCACCCCACGCACCGTGCCCTTGACGTTCCAGATCGATCCGTCGTCGACGGCGCAGGCCGAAGCAACGCCGGTCCAGATGGGTGGGTTCTCCTCGGTGCCGCTGGGCTGGCAACCCAGCGTGCAGGTCGCCCTCACCGAGGGTGACACGTACCAATTAAGTATTGCCGCAGCACTTCTCGCCTCGGTGCAGCGCACCTCGGCGACGCCGATCAGTCCGATCGTGGTGCCCCTCGACCAGGCGATCGCCAGTTCCAGCGGAGCGCTCATCATCGCCGATGCGGCTGCCGCGCACCCCCTGAACCCGCCGGTCAACGTCACCGAGGCCACCACCACCGTCGCACTGCCGCAACAGGTTCGATTGCAGATCCCCGGCGGGCTGGGCACCATCCAGGCGTTCGGCCAGGACTCGCGGACGGTGCTGCTGGTGAGTACCTCCGGTCCGTGGACGCTGGTGGATCCGCTGATGGGCTACCTCGACGCCTCCGACGGTGAACTCGGCGACCTGCGTGGGGATGTTCTCGTCGCCGGCCGCGACCGTCAGGCGCGACTGCTGACCGTCCGTGCCGACGGCCCGGTCACCCTCGTCTCCGACGTCGGCAACGCGTGGGTGCTGTGGGTCGCCGTCTCCGCGATCTTGCTGGCCCTGATCGGCGCCGGTGGCGTGGCCGTCACCGTGATCCGCCGCCGACGCGGTGGCCGGGTACGCCGGCCATCCACCGACCCACCCGACACCGACGACACGGCGGTCGACGAGACGGGTGCCGAACCGGATCCGCCGTCCTCGCGGTGACCGCCACACTCGTCCCGGCGGCAGGCCCGGTCCCGGACCTCGTCGATGGGCCCTCCGATCCACCGGGTGCGCGGCTTGACCGCGAACAATGGTGGGGGATAGCCCTGTTCGTGACCGCACTGATCGTCTACCTCGGTGTCGGCGTGTACCTGTACGTGGTGACCGGCTACATCAATCCCGATGCCGGCAGCCGCGTCGGCAACGCGGCGTTCACCGTCCTGAGTCGCGATCCGCATCTCGGTGCGATCGGCTTCGTGTGGAATCCGTTGCCCAGTCTCGTGGAGATCCCGCTCGTGGAGGTCTTCGAGCACTGGCCGGCCAATCGGTGGCCGCAGTTGCGGCGCGTCGGATTCGAGGGCGCCATCATGAGCGCGGTCTTCATGGCCGGTGGGGTCTGGCAGGTCCGCCGGATCGCGCTGGATTACTCGGCCGGCCGGGTGGTGCGGTGGGCCGCGGTCCTCGCCTGCGCCGCCAATCCGATGATCCTGCTGTACGGCGGAATGGGGATGAGCGAGGCCCCGTTCCTGTTCTTTCTGCTGTGGACATGCCGTCGCGTGCTGTGCTGGGTGCGTCGTCGCGGCGTGGGCGACCTCGTGTGTGCCGGTGCCGCACTGGGATTGGGGTATCTCACGCGGTACGAGGCGATCGTGGCGGCCGTCGCGGTCACCGTCGGGGTGTTCTGCGTGTCGACGCTGCGTCACCGATCGAACTCGGCAGCGCGCCTGCAGAACTACCGTGCCGGTGCCGCCTTCGGCATGCACGACGCGGTGATCGTCGGACTGCCCACCGCGTTCGCGTTCATAGTGTGGGCCGGCGCCGGCTGGATTCTCGACGGAAATGCGTTCTCGCAGTTCTCCTCCCAGTACGGCAACGCCGCGCAGGTGGCGGCACTGGGGGTGGTGTCGGTCGACGACGTGGGGGTGGCACCCGTCCTCACGACCGCGGCAGCGGGGCTGCTCGGCATGCAACCCCTGCTGCTGGTGGTGGCCGTCGTCGTCTCCTGGAGGGCGATCCGCACCCGCACCGTCGACGCTGCCGTCGTCCTCGCGGTCTTCGGGTCGATCCTCGTGTTTCAGATCGCCGCGGTGATCGTCGGGTCGACGTTCGGGTGGTTCCGGTTCTACCTGACCGTGATACCGCTGGTGGTGATCGCGGTGCTGGTGGCCGGCGGGGTGCACCGTCAGCGCTCCGCACAGGGGTGGCCGCGCATCTCGGCCGTCCTGATGGTCCTGGTGCTGGTGACCAGCATCCCGGTGACGGCGCAGACGATGCTGTCGCCGGGAATCGCGAAGGAGGAGTACGGCATTCGATCGGCGTTCTGGCCACAGCGGTACCCGCCGGAGACGTATTGGTTCTATTGGTTCGGCGACGTCTCCCGCAACGTCGCGCGCTGGCTCGACGATCAGCATCTTCCCGACGGTTCGGTGCTGGTGGACACCTTCGGGTTGGCGCGAATCTGGCTGTTCTCGGATCGGCCCGAGCAGTTCGTCATCCGCAGCGACCTCGACTTCTTCTCCAAACTCAACAGTCCGGCCACCCGCGGTGTGCAGTACATCGTGTCGCAGCGGCCCACCGGTCTCGGCGCGCTCGACGCGATCAATGTCCGCTACCCGAGCATGTGGGATGACGGGGCACAGATCGCGACGCCGGCGATGACGGTCGTCGGCCCCGACGGCAGGCCACAGTTCCGGCTCTATCGGGTGGCCGGCGCATCCCAGGCGACGAAGTGACCTACCTGTTGGCCGAGAGACCTCACCCGCCACAGGCCGAGTGACCCTCCATCTCCGCCGGCCGAGTGACCCGTGCGAGCGAAGCGCCTGGTGGCCGTATCGGGGCCACCCCCTGACATTCAACGCAATTATGTCCAACTTGCGTGCAATGGGTGCACTCCGGCTACTATGGAATCCGCAAGTCCCTGCGACGACCCCCGACTGTCGCAGGGACTTGCGCTATCTCCGGCCCTATCATCACGCGATCAATGGCCGTCACTCTTTCGGCCACCCCTTCCGCAGTGCACACCGCATGCCCTGGCAGTCCCACACGCGCAGGCGTAGCGTCGGGGCAGGGTCCAGACCGGCGCCCACCGCGGTCCGACCTGCGCAGCCGGCCCCGGTGACCGAACATCCTCCGATCGGAAACATCCACCGAGGAGTCCCGATGAGTCAGCCCGTTCCCGTCCCACCACCTCCGCCGACGCCGCAACCGGCGCCCGCGCCCATTCCCGAGCCGCCGTCGGAGCCGCCCATCCCGACGCCGAGCCCCAGCCCGGACCCGCAACCCGCACCACCGGCGCCAGACCCGGCCCCGCGGCCGACGGTCATCTGAGCGCCGCCAGGGGAGTACCGGCGTCGACGACGAGCGGTCGCACCGCGCCGACGCGGGTAGTCCTAGCGCGCGGTAGGTAGCCGGCCATCGGAAAGTCGCGTAGTGCGACCGCCTAACAAACCCGCATCCGGGGCGCGACGGTGAGGGGGTCAGAAATCGCCGGTCACCCGGTGACATCCACCCACGGTTTCCCAAGGCGCTCCCATGGACACCCTTTTCGACATGCTCGAGATCCTCGGCATCATCGCCGCCGTCTCGATGGTCAGTACACCCTCGGGTGACTTCTATTCACGGGCGATCTGCGCGGCACGACGGAGCTACTTCTGATGTGCCGCGCAGTGTCGAGTATCCGTCGACCACGGACGATGTCGGGCCACGCACACGAATGCGAGCGACAACAGCGAATCTGTGACAGTCCACGGCTGCGTCGTCCACGGCAGCGGCGTCGGAATGCCGAACCGGAAGCAGAGTGACCCCTCATTGAATCCTGCACAACTCACCCTCACTGACAACAACTTTCAGTGTCGACGCCGATCTCGAGGTCAGCTACGCCTCCGGCGTGAATGTTCCGCGGAGCGCACCGCGCTTGCGGGCATCGGCGACTGCGGCATCGACGCGGGTCATGATGCTGCTCGAGGCGAACGGTACCGCCGACGGGCGTGACACGATCCCGATGACGGTGTGCGGGGTGGTGTAGACGGGCCCGCCGGAGTCGCCGAAGATCGACCAGGCGAAGGCGTCGAACTCCAGGGGACCGATGCGGCCGATGACGCCGCATCGTTCACCAGGGAAGACGACGCCCTGGCCGTACTTGCAGGCCATCTCGCCGGTCCGTGGGATGCCGATGCGGGATGCGACGATCGGTGAGCCCGGCACGGGGCCGATGCGCACGCCGGGGCGCAGGCGGATCAGCGCGTAGTCGAGAACGTCGGTGACGAAGACACCCTCGCCAGGAAAGGTGCCGCGGGCGATCACGGTGCCCAGCGTGGTCGAACGGTCGGCGGTCCTGACGCTGGATCCGATGCGGGCGCAGTGGCCTGCGGTCAGCGCCAAGCGTGTTCCGGTGCTGTCGTGTCCGGCGGCGGTGAGCACGCAATGCCCCCACTGCCCGGGTTGGGGGCTGACGGCGATGACCAGGCCGGCGCCCACTGTCGGGGCCGGCGGAGACGTGGCCGACGCGGCTCCTGGATGCGTGAGCGTGACCATCCCGGCCGCCAGACATGCCACGATGGCCGTGAGAGAGTGTCGGCGAGGACGTCGTGTTGGGTGCATAGGTCGGCTTCCGAGCAGGGTATCGGACGGTGAACATCGTATGCGTCGGTCGCCGGGACGGCTTGCCTCGACACCGAATCGTTGCCCAGCCCATGCGCGTCCGCGTGTGCTGAAGCAGGGCGAAAGACGCTGTACGGCAATGATCGCGCCAGTACGGCGCCGGCACCGTTTCCGCCGCGTCTGAACCCGCCGCGCTCATCCCGGCGCTGGGCTGAGTTGGATCGGCGCGTACTCGATACCGGCAGCGTCGGTAGTCGACGGTATGGATGCTGCCAACGCGGTGCTCAAGCACCTCGGCATCGCCCCGTTTCCGCCGACGATCGGCTCTCGCGTTGGCCTCACGTCTACTTTCGCCGTGGGTGGCGCCGGTCCCCGGTTCGTGCCACAGCTCTTCGGCGGTCTCACACGGGGCGGAACGCGGGCCAGAAGGAGAGATCCTGTCCGGCCAATGAGCGGCATCACCGAGACGATCCTCAATGCCATCAAGAAGCTTGCACAGGAGCGCGGCATTCGCCGCTGTGGGACGAGCCGGCCGTCGACAAGCACTTGTGCAAGCGTGCGACTTCACCGCAGCGGTTCTACTCTGACCTCCATGCGCGGAATCATTCTCGCCGGTGGCACTGGCTCCCGGCTGCACCCCATCACGCAGGGCGTCAGCAAACAGCTCGTACCTGTGTACGACAAACCGATGATCTACTACCCGCTCTCTACTTTGATGCTCGCGGGCATTCGGGACATCCTCGTCATTACGACGCCCTCAGACGCCGCGGCATTTCAGAACCTCTTGGGTAACGGTGACCAGTTCGGTGTCGACATTAGTTACGTGCAGCAACAGTCACCCGATGGCCTAGCCCAGGCGTTCGTACTCGGCGCACACCACATCGGGAACGACTCCGTGTCCCTTGTTCTGGGCGACAATATCTTCTACGGACCGGGACTCGGAAACCAGCTTGGCGGCTTCGATGGACTCGACGGTGGTGCGGTATTCGCCTACTGGGTCGCCAACCCGCATGCATATGGCGTCGTCGAGTTCGATGGTGACGGGACGGCCGTCTCGCTCGAAGAGAAGCCGGACCAGCCCAAGTCCAATTTCGCCGTCCCGGGACTGTACTTCTACGACAACGATGTCATCGAGATTGCCAAAAACTTGCGGCCGAGCGCACGTGGCGAGTACGAGATCACCGATGTGAACGCGCACTACCTGGCGGCAGGCAAGCTCGCGGTACGGGTCTTGCCACGGGGAACGGCGTGGCTGGATACGGGCACCTTCGATTCACTACTCGATGCCGGCACCTTCGTGCGTACGGTGGAACAACGCCAAGGACTCAAGATTGCAGTTCCCGAAGAGATCGCCTGGCGTCAGGGTTTCATCGGCGATGACGAACTCGTCGCGCGAGCGGAGAAGCTCCGGAAGTCGGGGTACGGTGACTACCTCTTGGGGTTGATCGCTCGCGGCTAGCCGCCTCGGTTGGCCTGGAGGGCCGCACCCCTACGGGGCCGACGACGCGTCCGCCGCGCCGGCTCCACCACGCTCTCGATCCCGAATGCTGAACGCACTGTCGACTAGTGCCGCAATGTGTGTCGTCAACGCGAACGTGGGCCCGAACTGTGCCCATATCGGAACGGATGTCACCACCGCGGCGGCTGCACCAGCGGTGGTGTCACTCGCCAGGTTCGTGGCGACCTGGGCGGACGGATCGACGTCGCTCCAGCGCAACTCCGACGACACCACCGCCCAACAGGCACGCCACACGCCGTAAGCATCCGTGACGGAGGCCCCCGACTCGGTGGCACTCGCGATGAACGACTCGGTGAGCACCGACGGCGGTGCACCATTCGTTCCGCTGGTACGTAGCAGTGCGCCCATCCAGGAGATCTCCGACAGCCGCTGGTGAATATCGAGGACTTGGGCGACCAATCGATCGCGAATAGAACCGGTGTACTCGGGCCAGACGATCCGCTGACCGGTCTCGTCCACCACCATCGACAGCAGCGCCGATTTGTTGGGGACGTAGTAGTACAGCGACATCGGCCCCATGTTCAGTTCGGCGGCCAGCGCCCGCATGTTGAGTGCCTCGACGCCGCCACGTTCCAGGATGCTGATCGCTGCATCCACGATCTGGGTGCGCCGTGGCGGTTGCTGTACTGACACGATGATCAGCTTTGCTGATCGGCGCCAAGATCGCCACTTGAGGATGGTCGGTGAACCACCATGAACTACGGACGCGACGCGCCTCACATCGCTGTGCCCGTTCATGTGATTTGCACCATTAACGATCGTCAATAGAAATCGGTTGAATTCTGCAGCATTGACAATGTCTCTGGTGGGTTCGTCATCTGTTCGGGTGAATTAGTTGTCTGGGTGAACCCTCGAATGTTTCCACCATGTTGATTTGTGGGAAAGATGAGGACGACTGATCGTGGCCACTGATTGTCCCGAGACTCCCGGTCAACGATGAGATGCAGTGGTGTACAGGGCTTTACGTGATAGTTCCTGCTTCCGAAAGCCAGTCTGTCCCTTGTTCTGGGGACGACATCAGCGAGACAACTTCGAATTGTGCGATCGCGCCTGTCGGTTTACAGTTCTTTTCGTACACGTCCGAGTAAGCAGAACTCGGTCAGGACTCAATCGTATTTTGCGGTGTTCACGGGGGCTTTGGCTAGTGCAGGTGGGGGTGTGCCTGCGCACACGGACGAGAGGTCGGTGCCCATGTATGCTGCAGGCTTCATCGGTGTAACTCTTCGGGGGAAGTTGTGACCGCAGATCGTGACGATTTTCGTGATGCTCATCCACTGCACGCAGTGGATGAGGTCGCCAAACCCAGCACTAGCTGGGTGCACTCCTACCTGACGACCCTCGCAGTGAGTGATGCTCTGATCGTCGCCGCCGCCGTGGCCACCGCACAGCTGGTCCGGTTCGGTTCTGACGATCCGCTGCAACCCAACGGCAAGTTCGGTGCCCCGGCGCTCATCGTGTCGGCCGTCCTGATCGTCGCCTGGCTGCTTGCCCTCCGCGCGTTTCAGACGCTCGATCGACGCGTGATTGGGTCGGGTCCCGAGGAGTACAGCCGAGTGGTCACCGCTTGTCTGTCGGTGTTCGGTGTGCTGGCCATGCTCGACCTGCTGTTCCGGCTCAACATAGCGCGCGGATTTTTGTTGATCGCGCTCCCGCTGGGGACTGTCGGGCTCCTACTCGAGCGGTGGGGCTGGCGTCGTCGATTGAGCCGGCAGCGTCAGCGAGCTCGCCATCTGAACACACTGCTTGTTGTCGGCGGTGTGCGAGCATCGAAGCCCTTGGTCGAGCGTTTCATCGCCGATCCGTCTCTCGGTTACGACGTCGCAGGCGTATGTCTGCCACCCAGCCGACGCGGTACGCCCGAGGAACTTCGGGTTGGCGACCGCATGATCCCCGTGTTCGGCGACTTTGATGACGTTCGGGATGCGGTCATCCACACCGGTGCTACCACTGTTGCGGTGACAAGCACCGAAGCCCTCGGACACCAGGCGATGCAGGACCTTTCGTGGGATCTCGAGGGCATGAATGTCGAGATGCTCGTCTCTCCCGGAGTCACGGACGTCGCTGGCCCGCGGATGCTGGTGCGTCCGGTAGCAGGTCTGCCGCTGCTCCACATCGACAAACCGCGCTACGACGGCGCTAATCGGTTCCGTAAGGCGGCGGTCGACCGTATCGGTGCAACGTTGTCGCTGCTGGCGGTGTCTCCGGTGATGTTCATGGTCGCGTTGGCAGTGAAGCTAGATTCCAAGGGGCCAATCTTCTACAGAGCTACTCGGATCGGTGTGAACAACACTCCCTTCCTCATGTGGAAATTCCGATCGATGGTCCAGGACGCCGACCAGATCCGCGAGGAACTAGCCGACCTCGACGAGGGGGCCGGTGTCCTGTTCAAGTTGCGGGAGGACCCACGCGTCACCCGAGTGGGCAGATTCATTCGGCGGTACAGCCTTGACGAGCTTCCCCAACTCTTCAACGTAATGGGCGGAAGCATGAGCTTGGTTGGCCCGCGACCACCGCTGCCGGCCGAAGTGGAGCAGTACGACGGTAGGGTGGCCCGCCGCATGCTCGTCAAGCCGGGCATCACCGGATTGTGGCAGGTCTCAGGACGCTCGGATCTGAGTTGGGAGGAGTCGGTGCGGCTAGATCTTTCGTACGTGGAGAACTGGTCGATCATGCAGGACATCGTTATCTTATGGCGCACGACGCGGGCGGTAGTGGCGAGGGACGGTGCGTACTGACTGGCAGTTCAAATCCCCAAGCTGAAAGATGTGTCAGGCTAGCTCTGGCTCCGACGAGATTGTCAATAATATGCAATGGTGATTTTGATTCTAATGGCAGTGAAGTTGAAGAGGGCCGCATATCGGCAAACTCTGCCCGCCACTTATCCGATCCCACAGCAAAACCGCCACGCGCCCGTTCCATATCCGGTGACAGGTACGTACACACCTCCGAAGGCTGGGGAGCACGATTGGCCTGTATCTGAACGAAGCAACGACGTCAAGGTGGCGACGCGCCAACTAAGTAAGTGGCATCTAGCAAGGGAACGGCAGAGCCTATCATGGGTGACCAACCAACAGTCCGGATTCTCGGAACGCACGGTGTACCCGCCAACTATGGCGGATTCGAAACCGCAGCTGAGAACGTCGCCAGGCACTTGGTGACTCGTGGATGGCGAGTCATTGTGTATTGCCAGATAGAAGGCGTCGGGAACCTCTACGAAGATGTCTGGGAAGGGATCGAGCGTGTTAACATCCCAATACCCAATAACGGTTGGGTCGGTACTTCGCGATTCGACCTGCTGTCAATTAAACATGCCACGCACTTCAACGACGTGTGCCTCACGTTCGGGTACAACACCGCGATCTTCAACACATGGCAGCGTCTGAATAAAGTGCCCAACGTGATAAACATGGATGGCATTGAATGGTCGCGTGCGAGGTGGGGGAAGTTCCGCCAAGCGATCCTCTATGTCAATGAGCGCATAGCGTGCCACGTCGGCAACACACTTATTGCCGATCACCCAGACATCCGAACGTACCTATTAACTCGGGCGCCCGATCGGAAGATCGAGACAATCACGTATGGTGCCCACCCAGTGGGGGAAGTTGGTGACGCAGCCTGCGCAACGTACGATCTGACTCCCGGAAAGTACTTAACTCTTATCGCCCGACCTATTCCAGAAAACTCGATTCTTGAGATCGTGCAGGGTTTTACCCGGCGCCGCAGGGATGTTGATCTTGTTGTCCTGGGAAACTACGACCC
The DNA here is from genome assembly GCF_040044975.1 of Gordonia oleivorans. Taxonomy (NCBI): domain Bacteria; kingdom Bacillati; phylum Actinomycetota; class Actinomycetes; order Mycobacteriales; family Gordoniaceae; genus Gordonia; species Gordonia oleivorans. The sequence continues at coordinate 189,417 of NZ_JBDZDI010000006.1, read as the reverse complement.
AGCTAACGACGATTACCACGCTGCAGTCATGAACGCAGCAAATGACCGCGTGAGGTTCCCGGGCGGCATCTATGAGCCCGACGTGGTTCAGCAAATTCGCTTCAATGCGTTGGGCTATCTCCACGGGCACACGGTAGGGGGAACGAATCCGTCGTTGGTGGAGGCTCTCGCCGCTGGAAACCCGGTGATTGCGCAAGACAACGCTTATAACCGGTGGGTGGCGGGCGACGCGGCGCTCTACTTCGACGACGCAGCCGGTGTTGACGAGCACCTAACTCGCATCATCGACGATCCGAACCTGGCGGCACACCTGAGTGCAGCTGCTACGAAGAGGCACAATGAAGAATTCACGTGGGAACACGTTGCAGGGCAGTATGAAGAGGTCCTGAGACGGTACGTCAAGCGACCCGGGCGACGATAGAGAGAAGTGAATCCAATGAGAATCGGCTTAGTTGGGTTGGGAAAGATGGGTATCTCCCATCTAGCTATTGTCGGGGCACATACCGACTTCGAGATCGCTGGGATTTGCGATGCAAACACCTACCTCCTGGATGTTCTGTCGAAGTACTGCAGTTACACCCCGTATACGGATTTCGACGAGATGCTCGAAACGGCCGACCTCGATGCGGTACTTATCGCTACGCCGTCGCGCCTCCACGGTCCGATGGTCCGTAAGAGTCTTGAGAAGGGTATCCACGTTTTTTGCGAAAAGCCATTTTGCCTAAACCCAATTGAATCGGAAGAACTGGCGGCGCTCGCAACCGCTCGAGGGTTGGTGACGCAAGTCGGATATCACAACCGTTTTGTGGGCGCCTTCCGCGAAGTCAAGCGGTTGCTGGAGACCGAAGCGATCGGAAGGGTGACACATGTGCTCGCGGAATCCTACGGACCGGTGGTGCTGAAACCGAAGGGCGGAACCTGGCGAAGCAACAAGGCCGAGGGCGGTGGATGTCTTTATGATTATGCAGCCCATCCAATCGACCTTGTCGCCTGGTACATGGGAGTGCCTAACTCAGTGAGCGGTTCTGTTCTCGGAGCGATGTTCTCGCGTGAGACAGACGACCAGGTGCATTCGACGTTGTCATGGGATTCGGGGACGACGTGCCAGGTAAGCGTGAACTGGTCCGATGAGTCACAACGGAAGATGACCACAAAAGTGACTCTCTGGGGAACCGAAGGTCGGATCATGGCGGACAGGCAGGAGATCCAGGTGTATCTGCGTGACACCGCTGCGGCGCCGCACGGGTACGAGACCGGGTGGAATGTCAAGTACACAACCGAGCTCACCGAACCCGTCGATTTCTATCTGCGTGGCGAGGAATACTCAGCGCAAATAGACGCCTTCGCTGCCCGGATCAAGGCTGGGCAGGTCGACGGAACCAACGACTTCCCGAGCGCAGCAGGTACCGACAGGTGCTTGGCATCCATCGTCGAGGACGCGTGCCGGACGGACCGGACCCCCATCGATTCCGACCGGGCGGCGCCGCGCGCAACTCCTCAGCTGAGTGTGGAACGACCTGGGCGCGAGGTGAGAGCCGTTGCCGGCGATCTGGCTCGCGCTGCGAGCAGGGCTGCCCACGAGTATGTGCAGATGGCGCGCACCTGGTCCGCGAAGAGGAAGTGATGAAGATGGATCGAATCCTGTTTGGCGACAACCAGTTCTTTGGCGTCAACCATATGTCCGAGGAAAAGGCTCGGGCCCAGGCCATGAAGTTCCAGGACCTCGATGAAATCATGACGGTATTGCGCAGCGCCTACGACAACGGCATCACCACATTCATGTGCACCACCCACGCACGGATCGGTGACGTCATCGAGCGGATGAAACAGGAACCCGACGCATGGAGCAAGCAGACGTTCTACCCGTGCATGCCCTACGCCCATAAGTACGCCAACGCGATGACCGAAGACGGGATGCTCGGCGCCATCAAGAAGTTTCTTCCGGACAGCGGGCTGTTCGATGCCGCGCTGCGTGGGACCAGGTCCCTTGCTACCAAGGATATCGAGGGAATAACTACACTTCTCATTGATGCTGAGATGAAGATGTTCGATGGATTTCCAACGCCGGTGATCTTCCTTCAGAACGTGGTGGTGGATCTCCTCCTCGGACTTGGGTTCAAGGACGCATTCGCAATTTTTGCGGATCACGTTAAATCGAAATACAGAGCGGAGCCCGGATTCATCACCATGAACCTCCCGTTGTGTCTGGAGACCTTAGACACCGTAGGTATTGAGAACCCAATAGTATGCTCAAACATCAACAAAATCGGATTTCGGATGTCAGGTGGACTCGATGCGTATGAGCAGGCAATTGCCACTCACGAGTTCCGGGCGATCGCGATGTCTGTCTTCGCATCTGGAGCCCTGTCGCCATCCGAGGCACTGGACTGGCTGAAGTTGCAGGGTATCGATTCCTTCGTCTTTGGGGCCTCTTCAGGACACAATATCCGTTCTACAAGAGAAATCGCTACGAGTGTGTGGGCATCCTGATGGTTGAGCGACGTGGTGGTCTGTGCCGCACATCCGGCCAGGCGGGGTAGTGATGAATCGCAAGCTCAGATCGGTCTCTAAATCGACCAATGCGTCTGCGTACACGAACAGTACCTACTACGTCGAATGGGCGCTGATTTCAGCGGTTGGCGCCGTCCTCGTCGGATTCGTTTCGTTCTGGCCGATCCACGTGACGGCAGGTTGGTTCGATCAGAGTATATTTCACTGGCCAACCACAGAATCACTAGCACGACAGTTACCAGCACCCGAAATCTTTGACCTGAACACCGCTACGGGACCCACTTATCACCTGCTCGCTTCTTTCGTAGCGTGGGCGACTGATCTAAGTATGATGTGGACGCAGTTCATAGTCGGGTCCGTGTGCTGGGCTGCTGTCGTAGGTTCAGTGCTTTGGATAGCGAGGTCACTTCCGCGATCGGCGCGACTGCTTGCCGTTCTCGTGGTCGTTTCAAGTGTATATGTGCTTGAGAGCACACTCTGGATGACCACAGACGCGCTGACTCTTGCGCTTTCCACGGTTGCTCTCGGATTGATCCATAGGCTGGCTGACACCAAGCGATTCGATTTGAAAAATATCCTAGCAATTGGATTGCTTATCGCATTGGCGTGCTCAGTACGCCAGACAGCAGTATGGCTACTTCTAACATACGCGGTTGCGGCAGTAATCGCCTCGCCTTCGCGGGCGGAACGTCCGCGGATCATCATATTCGGTGCCACTCCTACGATCGCTGTCCTCGCGATACTCTTCACAAAGTGGGGCGGTTTCACGCCGCCGTCTGCGCGAGTTGCAAATGGAAGCGGACCGGAGCCGCTGGGTATCCCAGTGGGATTCTCGCTTTGGTTCTTCTTCGCGGCACCCTTGGTTATCTATATCTGGCAACAATGGTCGCCGAGAGCAATGCAATTTGCATTGCTTAGTGGAGCTATGTGCTCAACCCCGGCACTGATTTGGACGAGTACGTATACCTACCCGGATCGGATGGGAGGCTGGCTGTGGAAGATCGCGGAGCACTCGGGATCGTTGGGGAATAGGTCACCAGCTATAGTAACCTTGGCATTTCTCGGTGGAGTGGCCGTGTTTCTACTGCTAAACACGATACACGCTAACGGCGGTTCGCACTCAGCCTGGATTATAGGTGTTTCTATTTATGCGTCGATCGTAGTGTCGAGCGCCTCTTCCATGGCCTTGCTCAAGTATCGCGAGATACCGCTACTTGTGTGTTTTCCGCTTTTGGTCGTCCTTCTCTATAAGTACAGGAGAAATCCGTCCGTACCATTTCGCTCCAGGATAAGCATCTCGCTAACGGTGCCTGCCTTACTACAAGTTGCCGCCGCCGTCGCAGTCGTTGGACTTCCGATAGTCCGCTACATCGTTGATCCAGCGTCCGTCCCGGATCCAGAGTGGGTTCACAATGCGGGGTAGAACTACACAAGGTCCGTCCCAACAGCGATATACGGAAGACACTGCGATACCCCTCATCGATTCAGCTCGACCTTCAAGTGCGCCGCCAGATCGAAACACGACTATCCGTGCAGCCGCATCGACTATCTTGGCCCAAGCAATGAAGCTAGCCTTGCTGACGGTCAATATGGCCGTGCTTGGCCGACTCCTCACCCCAGCTGATTTCGGATTAGTTGCGCTCGCTGTTTCCGTAATTGGGATCGCCGAACTATTCAGAGATTTCGGTTTGTCTACTGCGGCGATTCAGGCAAAGGAATTAACAGCCGCGCAGCACTCGAATTTATTCTGGCTGAATACAGTTCTTGGTGGAATACTATGCGTATCTGTAGCGGCCCTTGCCCCTCTAGTCGCGCTAGCATTTCGGCAGCCACAGATGGTTGGTATTGTCGCCGTGCTGTCTCTCGTCTTCCTTCTGAATGGACTACAGACCCAGTTTCAAGCAAAGCTGGCACGTGACTTTAGGTTCAATCAGCTCGCGGGGGCTGATGTGGCGGCTCAGCTTGTAGGTACGTCAGTCGGAATCGCGATGGCCGTACTAGGCGCCGGAGTATGGTCGCTGGTTGGCATGCAGCTCGCTACCTCTGGTGCTCAGCTAGTATTGCGTGTAGGGCTCGCTCACTGGTTCCCTGGATGGTATCGGAAAGGTCAAGGGATTGGCCATCTGGTGAAGTTTGGCCTCAACCTAGGTGCCTCACAAGTACTTGGATACGTCGCGTCAAACGCTGCAACCATCGTGATGGGGCGACTAGAGACAGCGACTGTACTAGGCTATTACACGAGAGCCCAACAGATATCAACTATTCCAAGCAATCAAGTCTATTTTCCACTTACCAATCTCATCGTTTCGCGTATGGCGAAGGTTCACGACAAGCAAGTCTACAAGTTCGAAACTGGTAGAATCGCCGAAATTTCGGCAATATTCGGGGTATCTACATTTATATTTGGCGCCACATTCGCCGAACCGCTGGTTCAGGCTTTGCTTGGCAACCAATGGGGACCGTCAATTATTATATTGCAGTTGTTGTGCATAGCCGGATGCTTCCAATCGCTAACTTACGGCTACTATTGGATGTTCCTCATCCTGAACCGCACGGCCTCTCTACTGCGCTACAACGTAGTTACGAAGTCGGCTCTGATCGTTGCGGTTATTCTTGGCGCGGTTACGTACGGAGGCGTTGGCGCAGCAGCAGCCCAAGCTGTAGTTGTGTTCGTGTCGTGGCCCTTGTGTTGTGCCTGGTTGGCGAGCGACGACAGAATAGACGCCATTGCACACATGATGGCTGGGCTGAAGCTCATTGTAGTCGGTAGCGTCGCGTCAACGTTCTCGTTACTCGCGCGAATTCTACTGGAAAGGCTGGGAGTTGGAGAATTGGTGGGGTGGGGCAGTGGTGCGACCATATGGTTCGCAACATGGTCCATTATCATGATTGCTCTATACCGAAGAACTGCAATACGTATTCTGAATAGGCTCTCGATGAGAAGGCTAGGTAACTAGATGCGAATACGTCGCGTCACGCGCATGAGCGCCAAGAATCTCGTAAGTATCGCCCGGACGCGTTTGGCCAGATTCTATGATTCTGACTACTATGTGAATTACTGCTTCACGATAGATGCAGTGATCCTCGCCGCTGCTTCGCGATTGGTCGGGGCCCGGCCGGTAACGTGCCGAGAGCGTCCGTACTCCGTCGTTGTGCTCTTCTCGGCTGGAGGGAATACGGGAGACGAGGCTATGCTCTGCGCCTTTCTAGATAATCTCTCAACGACGCAAGATGTGCTGCTGATCTGTCAGGATGCGAGCCGATTTGCGGGGATCACGGATTCCGCTTCATCGGAGTCGCGAATCGTGGTTGGATATTCTATCCCAGGATTCGGAGTATCAGGGGCGATTTCGCGGTTGGTCCACACATATAGATTCGCGCGCGCTGTAAAACATGCTACGGATATTGGAGTAGTGGGTGCGGACATGGTGGACGGGATATACTCACCGTCAGGTTCGGTAAGCCGGCTTAGCATTCTTAATGCGTCAGCGCGACGAGGAGTTCCGGTCGCGCTTCTGGGATTCAGCTGGTCAAGTGGTGCACCGAAGAATGTCACTAAAGCGCTACGTCGTGTCAGCAATATGAGCAACGTAAATCTTTATGTGCGCGACCCAGCGTCGTATTCGCGTCTGCAATCGCTAGACATCTACCCTATCTGTCGCGTTGCCGATATGGCGTTCTCGATCGATGTTGGCCGAGCGGCATCCATTAGTACGCTTTCGTGTGACGCAATTCCGAGGAACTATTGCATAGTAAATGTGAGCGGTTTGATTGGTGCTCGTATGGGAGGTGGAGCTGTACCGGAATACTCAAACCTGGTGAATACAATAATTGAGTCTCTCGATATTGACGTCGTGCTGGTGCCGCATGTCGATAGGCAATGGGACAGTGATGTGGCGGCCCAATTGGAAGTTGCATCGCATCTTGTTGACGAACGGCGTATCCAATTGGTTGATCGGCGCGTTAGCGTTGCGGACGCCTTAGCGTTGGTTAGAAGCTCGCGCTTCGTCGTCACAGGTCGTATGCATTTGGGTATTCTCGCGTTGCGATGTGGCGTTCCCGCGATCATCTTGTCCACCCAGGGTAAAGTCGAAGGGCTCGAAGAGCTGATGCCAGGACTCGTTAGGAGTGTGCGTCCTGAGGTAGGGTTCGGTGCCAAGGTGGCCGAGGTGCTATTGCAGCCAGCTTTTCACCATCACGCCAGCGATCCTCGGATTGCAGACAGCAGTGCACTGGTAGACGCTGCGGAGGGCGCTGCACGGAGGAACTTCTCGTACTCAATCGTCGGCAACTCACTCTCGGGATCGGTTGTGTGACGTGAATACTGGCCAAGCCGGTTCATCCGCCGGAATAGATCGTCCAGGGGTGTCTATTTACGCAGGAGCTAAAGTGCGCAACTGTGTCAAACGAGCTCTCCTGAGGAACCCAGCAATACGGGGCCGAGTTAGCGAAGTCCGGCTCGCCCTCGAGTATGCGCGGGATTGGAATAGATATCGGCTCCATTCCGGCTTCCAGAGATCCGGAAGCCGCTCATGTTCTGCGCAACTGATTATGGAAGCTCACCGGTTAGAGAAGGGGCTGTCCCTTGAGTCTCCTCGTGCTTGGTTTGGGCAAGAGACCTTGGAGCAAATGCTCGTTAGCCTGTCGCAGTTGGAGGGGATTACAGATGAGTTTGCGGAATTTGCACGAGCAATGGCCGAAGGCGCGGTTGACGAGTACTTCACGTTCCACGCAAGTCACGCTGAGAGGGTTCATCCGCGACCAGCTTGGGTGAATTCGGTCGAAGCGCGCTTCATCGAAGTATTCCATCGCGGAAGATTGTCGACAGGGGGGACCAAGCCATGCAGCGTCCGTCCAGACATCGCTGCTGACCAGCTAGATGCTTTTTTCCTTTCACGTGAGAGCGTGCGAAACTTCAGCGAACGCCTTGTCAGTATGGAGGACATAGAGGATTCGATCGAGATCGCAGCTTCGTCGCCGACAGTCTGTAACCGTCAGGGTAGTTTCGTCCGCGTTTACCCCAGGGGAGAGAAAGCTAACTCCATTCTCCGGCTGCAGAACGGGAATACTGGATTCGGTTCCGGGGCTAGCCACATACTTCTCGTGACCCATGAGATAAGCGGCATGTTCTCCGCGGGTGAGCGTCACCAAGCGTATGTTGACGGCGGGCTATTCGCAATGACTCTCGTCTATGCACTTGGTGTCCGACATATTGGGTCGTGTTGTCTCAATTGGAGCGTCGTGACCTCGACAGATTCCGAGCTCCGAGTCGAAGCTGGTCTTCACGATAGTGAGGTCGTGATCATGATGATCGCAATTGGATATCATGATCGAATCAGGGTTGCTAGCTCGCCGACCTTTGAAGCGAGGCTCCGATGACTGAACTGTCCTCTGTCGACACCAAGAAAGCAATTAGTGTCTGCTCGCGCGGTTGGTCTATACGACGCTGCATGGCATTGACGAGTCCTTCAGGTCAGATCCTTGAAACAGGTGGGGGCGGGTCGTCTTGAACATAGGTACAATTCTGTCCGACCGCGCGCTCTTGGTCGCCGCGTTGGCAGTAGCAGTTGGACTAGTTACAGTGCTATTCTTGACCTTCGGTGGCGACAGAGTGGTAGTTGCGATAACCTTCTTCGTCCCCTTCACCTTTCCAGTGATTCTCTTTGGCGGTGCCGGGCATAGACATGTGGGCGTGGCACCGTCGAGCCCCGCGGTTACCAGCGCCATGCTTCTGTTCTCAATTTGTGTCCTCTACCTGACTATCTCTCGTGGAATCCGAACTCGGATTCCGTGGCCTTGGACACCGTTGACAATCTACTGCTGTTTCCTCGCCATCTTCTCGTGGGGTTTCGGTGATTTCCCAATGGCGGGCTACCTAGCGATAATTACTGCGACGCTCGGATGGACCGCGGGTGGGTGCATGTTCTCACTAGTGAGAGCTGGTCGCATTGAATGGCGTTGGGTCTATTCATCAATTCTCATCGTGCAGTCTATACAATTAATCGTTTGCGTTCTCCAGCGATCGGGATTCTCAATATTTCCGATGGACAGATCGACTGCTCTGGAGATGGCGTGGCGTGTCAACGGCACTTACTTTCATCCGACGGCACTCGGGAAGGTAGGCTTCGCGCTATCGATTCTGTCGGTAACGGGTCTAGTGGCGCCAGATCGGAGTATCAGGGCCGTATCCGTTGCCTCGGTGGGTGTCAGCGGTGCCTTGATGTTGTTAACTGGCGGCCGAGCAAACACAATAGCATTTTTGGTACTCTTAGTGCTATTTTTGGCGTTTAGCAGTCTTCGAAGCGCGCATCGTGGTCGGAAACGAAACTCGCGGGTGTTGTGGTTTGTGCTCGTGATTCTGATTGTCGCCCTAATCCCGATGCTCGGGTCCCGATTCGCGGTTGATCCCGAGGGTGGGCAGAGGGACCGATTATTGGCAGTAGGTCTCCGTCAATTAGGGAGAGTATGGCTACATGGAACTGGACCAAATACATATGTCGAGTCCGCGGGTGATTTGGATTCGCTAACGGCTAGTGGTTGGTTAGTTCACAATGCGTACGTGCTAATCGCCGCGGAACTCGGTGTTATCGGTCTCGGATTGTACTTGTTCCCCTATATTGCAGTCGCCTTTAGAGCTTTGAAGTCTCGGAATCGGACGGACGCGATTGGCGATATATCTCTGGCTCTTATGGCGTCTGTTCCTGGCTTCATAATTATTTGCTGGACTGGTTGGGGCGGCGTTCAATTCTTAATAGCTCCATTGTGGGCTTTTGTACTGGGTTTTATCTTTGAAGCGCTTGGTAGCAACGGTCGTCGCTCGACGGCGTTGGAGTTTCGAGAACAGGTTCGTGTCGACGTTGGGCGGAAGCAGAATAGTTCTGCTGCGGGCACCGCAACGGTGTTTGGAGCCTTAAGCAGATTGGAGAGATAGGGTGCGGCGTGGGTACCAGTTTGCTCGATTTGGTCGGGCCAACAGCCGGCCCGGGAGGCGGGGAAAAGAGCCACGGAGTGGAGTTTTCCCTAGATCGTTACTAGGGCGGGACCGCCGGGTACTGACGAAGGTTAACGACCCTGTTCATGGCCTGACTTCTCCCGTATCGCCATCTAGTGGTCGGAGGCTCTTCGGCATTGAAGGACTTCGGGCTATAGCAGCTATGGGCGTTCTGATCGCTCATTGCAGCGATTTTCTTGCGGGACCAGCTGTCACTGCGACCGTCGGCTACCCGCTAAAGTTAATGAGCTCTGGGCTTACTCTGTTCTTTGTTTTGTCGGGCTTCCTGCTGTATCGCCCTTTTGTCGTCTCTCTAGCCAATCGTCGATCGCTTCCTGGGCTTCGCAGGTTCCTAGAAAACAGAGCACTGAGAATATTTCCGGCGTACTGGGTGGTCCTTCTTGTTTGCGGCCTAGTGCTCGGAGTAGTCAATACACGTGCCTTGGATATCGGAGAAGAATTCGCTTCCTCTACTGGGTATCTCACAGACGGGCGCCTCTTCATTACAAACCTCCTACTTTTGCAAAACTACTATCCTGAAGGTGTTAAGACGGGCCTGGGGGTGTCTTGGAGTCTTGGGGTGGAGGTTGCGTTCTATGTAGTAATGCCGGTCGCATGCATCTATTTGGTCAAGTTGATCGGTTCACGAATGTCGGTAGCCTTTGCGCCAGTTGTTCTGTTCCTGATCGTCGGCACTTCGTCCCTCGTATTTCTTGAGCACGTTCTGAATTCCGCGGGGTCGGAGGCCGAACAAATGTATCTCCTGTGGGGTCAAAGTTGGACGGCGGTGCTTGCGCGAAGCTTCGTCGTTTGGTGCAGCCTCTTCGCTTTCGGTATGATAGCAGCGGTCTTGTTTGTTGCTCAGAGTGAGGGCAAGATCCCCAAGACCTTGGCTGGGCTTCAATTGACTGTGCTTCTCTTGCCTGTCTCGCTCCTAATTGCCGCCGGTTTGTTTCGGACGGCATATCGCGACCTAGGACTGGCATTATTCTTTGGCTGTCTTATTGTGTATGCAGCGACGCCAAGCGCTAATGGATCTGCCGTGCTTGCTTCGCGCATGCTAGAGCTGCCTCCCATTCGATATTTGGGTGAACTCTCCTACAGTATTTACCTGTGGCACGTTCCTGTAATCATTCTGGGCTTGAAGCTCCGGTGGCTAGTTCCCTCCTCTGATTCACTATCTGATTATCTGAAGGGATTTGTGATTGTAGTGATTGTCGTAGTTTCCCTATCTTCCTTAACGTATCACTTGGTGGAGAAGCCCGCCCTGAGGTTGAAACGTGCAAGCGTATCGAAATCCGGGAGTTGAGGACTTTCCTACCCTTAGGGGATAGCCGTTCATTTGCCGGTAGGAGTCGAGTTCGCATCTGTAGACCTGACCTTGCGGGATCTGCTATGTGATCCCGCAAGGGGGCTTTGTGGTGGAGACAGTTCTTCTGTGGCTCCGATTTAGTTCTCCCAGATGGAGATTTCGCGGTGGATGTCATATAGTCACACGGTGTGCGCGAATTCTTTGGCGAGAAGTTCGCGGTGATAGGTCAGAGCGAGATTCGCGTGACGGTAACGTGGTAAGGCGGGTTTATGGAAATCGAGCGGAACGTGGACACTGGCCCGTCGGCTGAGCTGTCGGTTACTTCAACTCTTGATCGAGGTACGTCGATCAAGAGTTTTGTGCGCATGATAGTCCAGAGATGGGCGTGGCTCGTTGTTGCTGCGCTACTCTTCGGTGTGGCGGCCTTTGCTGTCACTTTCTCCCAGACTCCTGAGTATCAATCCACAGCTACGCTTTACGTAACGTCCGGCGTCGAGAATGACTCCAATAGTGCCTACCAGGGTTCATTGGCGTCCCAACAGAGGGTGGCGTCTTACGCACGGTTGATCCGTTCGGATGCGGTTGTGGCTGCAGCGCTTGATATCTCTGGGATTGGGTTGTCGAAGGAGGATGCTGCGGCTTCGGTATCTGCAGTCAGTGATACGGATACCGTACTGCTGAGCATAACGGCCACTAGGCCTGATCCGGTTGAAGCTAGTGCGTTGGCGAACGCGGTCGCTGCCGCGATGGTGAACTATGTGTCGACGCTCGAGAAGCCTTCCGATGGGGGTCCCGCGTTAGCCCGATTAACCATCGTGAGTCCGGCTTCGCCCAGTTCTGATCCAGTATCACCGAAGGTTGTACGAAACGTCCTTGTCGCAATTGTCGCGGGGGCTATTGTGGGATTGGCGTGCGTTGTTGTTCGCGACCGGTTGGATTCGAGCGTGCGCACGGCCAAGGATATAGCTGAGGTTTGTACCTGCCCGGTGCTCGCGGAGGTCCCCGTGGCTGAGCGCGCCGAACCAGGTAATATAGCGGATTTCAGCAGAGGTGGAATGGGGCCCGCTGAGGCATATCGGAAGCTCCGAGCCAATCTGGGGTTCGTGAATGTGGATTCCCCTCCACGAAGCGTGCTTGTAACGAGTACGCACGCTGGCGATGGTAAGACAACAACTGCCATAAACTTGGCGATTGCACTTGCTGAATCGGGTCAGCGCGTCGTTCTTGTAGATGCTGACTTGCGTAAGCCAACAGTATCGTCGCGACTGTCTATTAATGGGACTGTGGGTGTAAGTAGCTATTTGAGAAATGATGCGCCGCTGAGTGATTTACTTCAGCCTTCGGTGCTTGAAAATCTGTCTGTACTCGCTAGTGGTGAACGACCGCCGAATCCGTCCGAGTTACTTGGTAGTGATCGCGCCCAGGAACTCGTCAGTTCGCTAGAAGAGCTATTCGATTTTGTCGTTATTGACATGTCTCCTACACTGCCAGTTTCTGATGCAGCGGTCATGGCGCAATGGGTTGATGGCGTTGTTTTTGTTGTTCGGGATGGTTCAACGAAGAAGGCGGATCTGTCAGCGGCTCTTTTGGAGGTTTCTGCGTCACATACCCCGGTCGTAGGCGTTGTGCTGAACGCTGTTTCCTTCGCGGGTCGTGGCTATACTTACGACTACCGATACGGTGAGGAGGACTAGTCCGTCGTTTGGATGCGCTGTTTAAGCCAATGTGAATAGTGGGCGGTTACGTTAGTTCCGATCGTTTATACTATTCATCGTTGCCGTAGTTTTCGAACCCTATCTTTTTCTAGGAGTCGGATGCGAGTCCTGATTGTTAATAAGTTTCTTCATCATGTTGGCGGCGTGGAGACATATGTAGAGGCCCTTTCGGCGATACTGGACGGGCATGGTGCGGATGTATCGTTCTTCGGAATGCATCCACCAGAAGGCGAGTTGCTCATGCCGGCAATCGGGGGCCGTGCCGTGTTGAGCCCTCTACGGGATTTCAATGGCGCGCCACATGTAGCAGCTCGGGCTGCGCTGCATTCCGTCTATTCTTTCGAGGTCGAGCGACTTCTCGAGCGCCACGTGGCGAACTTCAGGCCTGACATCGTTCATGTCCATTCAACGTGCAGGCAGTTGACTCCGGCGGTCGCCAGAGTTCTTGCTCGAAATAGAATACCATCAGTATTAACTGCCCACGAGTATAAACAGGTTTGCGCGAGTCAGCGACTCTGGGATGACAAACGCGAGGAGATTTGCGTCGATTGTGTTTCGAAAGGTCTATTGGGTCGGTACCGTTCCATCGTCAAACGTTCGTGTGTAAGGGGCTCCCGCTCCGCGTCCTTGATTTCGCTACCGGAGATACCGTTGGCAGATAGGCTGTGGAACTCTGCTCGGTCTGTTCTTCATGCTCCGTCTCGTTTCATGGAATCGATACTGCTCGATGCGCCCTACATAAGTGGGCGCATTGTGTATTTCGATCTTCCATGGGGCGCTGAGCAACCACGTGCGGCAGCGAGCGACTGTGCGGAGCGGGTTCTCTACATAGGTCGACTTGCACCGGAAAAGGGCGTTGACACTCTGCTGAGAGCATGGCCTATGGTCAAGCAACTCCGGCCGGACGCGAAACTGTGTATCGCGGGTGACGGTGAGGCGGCGCCATTACTCCGTGATCTCTCGCGTAGTCTCTCCCTGTCGGGGGTCGAGTTTGTTGGACGTTACGACCCCAGCGCGTTGGCGGATTTGCTGAATCGGTCTGCGGTGACCGTGCATCCATCTCGATGGCACGAGAACAGCCCATTCACAGTTCGGGAGAGCTTGCAGCACGGGGTGCCGGCAGTAGTCACGAGCGTCGGCGGCTTGAAGGAGATGGTTTCGGAGTCGAGCGGAAGTGCGGTCGAACCAGATTGTCCCGAGTTGATGGCGGGGGCGATTGTTGCTGAACTTGAACGTGGTCGAGCGGGCTCCAAAGATCTGATTAAGGCCGTTCGACAACGTCGTGTTTCGGATGATGAGCATCTTCGGGAGCTGCTGTCGGCGTACTCATTGGCGGTCGCGGAAGTAGCGAATCGTTGAGAGGTGATGAAGTGATCTTATCTGATTCGAGGGGCGTACTTGTCAGAGCCATCGATGCTGTCAACGACGCTCTTATAGTAATAGTCACATATAACTCCGAGCCCAATCTCCCTACCATCCTGGAGACAATAGAAGGGTGGGTGTCGGTTGAGCACCGGCGGTGCGCAGTCGTACTGGATAACTCCAGCAGCATGGTGATTCGGAGCGGAATCGAAAGACTCTCGTCTGCCGATCATCATCTTGGAACTGTTATGTACATCGCGAACCCCAACAACGAAGGGTTCAGTTACGGCGTGAACATCGCGGTCAATCGAGCTGAGTCGTGTTGGTCGCGGTTTGGGCGCATCGTCTTGATTAACCCTGACGTATCTGCGGAGCCTGGAGTTGTTTTGGAGTTGGCTCGGCGCGTTCAGGCTAGCAATGATATAGGCGTGGCTGGCGCATTCTTGCGGACCGGGGAAGGGCGACAAGACAATGGCTGTGCGAGGCGGAAGTGGAACAGGCGCCGTCTGTTCGCGGACGTGTCCGGTGCGCGTGCTTTGGTTCGTGTCTTGGGTACAGATTCCCGGAACATCGAAGCAGAGGTCGAAGAAACCGATGTCGACATTGTTAGTGGGGCACTTATGTGCATACGTCGAGATATTTTCGCGGAGGGCCTTGATACCCGCTTGCCGATGTACCTTGAAGATCAAGAGATCTGCCTGCGTTCCAAAAGAGCCGGGCGACGTGTGGTATCGTTCAGCGATATTTCCGCTATTCACGGCGGTGGAGAGAGCAGGGTATCGGCTCGTGACCGCGCGCGTCCGCTGAGATGCCTCGAACTTGCGGAGGCTCCTACGATGATTATGAGGGACTGGGATGGCTACTCAGTTGTCTCTATTAAGGCCGTGATAGCAACCGCAGCCCTCGTCCGCGCTTCACTTGCGGTTCCGCTTTTCGGAGTGATGGTCGCGCAGTCCAGGCGTCTAAGAGATCCGCTGGCCTACTTGGCGTACAACCTGCATCTCACGGTGTGGTTGGTGCGTTGGAGCATTTTCGCGGACCCGATGCGTGAAGAGCGGCTCACACTTTCTGAGTACTTCGATGTCGACGCTCGTATGGGTCTGAATCGAGGTTAGGTAGATGATCTTGAATGGAGGTTGCTCCGGGTGGGCAGGAAACTTCTCTCGCTAACTCTGAAGCTTCCGTATGAGGGAATCGATAATGCGGGTGGTGCTCTCGTTGTTTCGCATTATTCGCACCTTTCTGAGTATTTTGATATATCGACTTGGGCACCTGATTCTGCGGACAATAGGACTGCAGAACGTTCCGGCGTGGTGGGCGCCCGAGATGTGAATGTGGTGCAATCATCCTGGGCCAGGCGAACGGTGCTCGGCAAGGTTGTAGCGCTTGTGGTACGGGTTGCGTTGCCGGTGCTACCTGATGTTGATTTCTTGCTTCAATGTCTTTTTTGTCGGCGGCTGCGTCGCGTGATCAAAGATGCGGAAGTGGTTGAGTTCCAGTGGTTTGAGTATATGAGTCTGGGTCCTATTGTTCGTTTGCTGAATCCACGTGCCGCTCGCATAGGTGTTGTCCACGATGTAGTTTCGCAGAGTATTGAGCGGCGTACTAGTTCTCTTCCCGAGCCATTGAGACGCGTGTATCTGGGGATGGTTAGAATTCAGGAGTCGTTTGTACTCCGGTCGGTTTCCGATGTCGTCGTATTGAGTGCGAAGGACAGAGATCTCGTGTGCGATCGGTTTCCCGGTGCGCGAGTGACTATTCTTGATCCTCCACTTTCCGGCTACGAGAGAGAACGGTCGGAGTCAGCGTGTTCGTTGGCCGCTAAGGGTGCCGTGTCGGAGGGGTGCACAGCATCGGTTTCCTTTGGAATGTTTGCAGCATTCCACCGAAGTGAGAATGATGACGCGGCCAACTGGTTGTTGAAAGAGTTGTGGTCTGACGTTATTAGGGAAGTGCCAGCCGCCCGGCTGTACTTGGTAGGCGGAGGGCCTTCGGAGAGACTCATTCGGACGGCGTCAGCGATGCCTTCGGTTCAGGTCACTGGTTACGTGAAGTCCATGGAAGATTATTATTCGCTGGTGGATAACGTGATTATTCCACTTCGGCTTGGGGCGGGCGTGAAGTTCAAGACAATTGAAGCGATGATCCGCGGGAAGAACCTAGTTTTGACTAGTGTGGCGAGTGAGGGCGTGGCGGCGTCCGAATGCTTTTTTTGTTTGTCTGACGAGGCGGTGGAGATTTCGGCAGCAATGGTGGAGTTGGCTTTGAATCTGAATCCCGAGAAGGCCAGGGCCGCCCGCGAGAACGCGTTGCAGGCCCTGATCGGTCGTTACGAGTTGGACAGTTATAAGAGCGGACTCAATACCGTCTACGGCTGCGCCGACCGGTCCGGACTCGGGAGTTCTCCGAGTGCAGGGGTCTGAATGATGTTAAGGGACTCGCCGGAGTTGGGTGTGACGCTGCTCGGAAAGTGCACACACGAGTTGAGCTTTCGATCAGCGAAGAGTCCCTGGACGGTGGATACCGTCTGGGGACGGTCCGCTGAGCATGGGGACGGTATCGGAGATGAGTAGCGACGGGCCGACGGCAGTCCTGATAGTGTGTACCGGCAATTTGTGCCGGTCGCCTATCGCTGAACGGACTCTCGTGAGGCAGGTGGAGGAAGCGGGAGTCTCTGCTTCAGTTGCCAGCGCGGGTGTTGGTGCGGTTAGTGGACAGTCGATGCATCCGTTATCGGCCCTGACGCTCTCTGAGCACGGATACGATCCGTCTAGGTTTGAGGCGCGATTTCTCAGGTCAGAGGACGTCCAATCCGCCGACCTGATACTGACTATGACTCGACAGCACCGCGCCGCCTGCCAGCAGATGGTGCCCGCCCAGTGGAGGCGGATGTTCACTCTCATTGAGTTCGTGGAGTTGCTACGTGAACTCGGAGACGTTGATCTGACGGTGGTTATGGAGTCGCGTTCGCGGATCGACACTAATTCGCCGCGACTAGACATCGCCGACCCTATGGGGCAGCCTAAGAAAGCCTTTGAACGGGCCTTCGCTGAGATTGAACCACGGACCCGCATAGTTGCGGCGTGGTTGGCGGGAGACGTCTCGACTGCTCCCGACCTGCCCAGTGCTAACGAGCGGGTGAGCGACGTGCCGCCACCCGCAGACGGGCTCGGAGACGGGAGCTTGAGTGGAGGAGACGACCCCAATCGTCCTTGGTATCGCAGCCGGAATTTGTGGCTGGGAGTGGGGATCGTCGTCGCACTTCTTGTGCTTTCAGTCGCATGGCTGGCACTCTCGGTCATCAAGGTCAGGGGTGACCTGGAGACCGCTAGAGATGAGGCGCAGCAGGCGCGCACCGCACTGCTGAATGGCGACACCCAGAAGGCGAAGAGCTCGGCGAGGTCAGCCACTGATGCCGCCGAATCAGCTTCGTCTCGCACATACGGCATTGTTTGGTCAGTAGCCGCAGCGGTCCCATGGTTGGGTGAGCCCCTCGATTCCGTCCAACAGATGAGCGATGCAGTCGCCGACTACTCATCACAGGTCCTGGAACCCTCCGCTGATCTCGCGACGGTGCTCGATCCATCACAGCTACGTACCGGCGACACCATCAACACCCGAGCACTGCGCGACGCAGAACCCCAACTCGCCACAATCGCCGGCATCTCGGAGTCGATCACGAACCGCGTGTCCGGCATCGACTCGAGTTGGTCGGGGACCGTAGCCGACGCCCAGAGCCAGCTCACCGACGTCATCGACCGCGCCAACGCCACCGTGCAAGGGACCCACGTGGCATCCCAACTCGTCCCGTCGATGCTCGGCGGTGAGGGGACGCGCAACTACTTCCTTGCGCTGCAGACACCGTCGGAATCGCGTGCCACTGGTGGGCTGCTCGGCGGTTTCGGCATTCTCGACGCCACCGACGGCCGGGTGACAGCACCGGAGCTGGGGCGCAACTACGACCTCGAGAACCCGCCTCGACCACAGATTGATCTCGGCGATGACTTCAACTACCTCTACGACTGGACCCACGTCTACACCGACTTTCGCAACAACAACATCAGCCCGAATTTCCCGGACGCAGCACAGATCTGGATTGCCAACTGGAAAGCGCAGAGCGGGCAGCAGCTCGACGGCGCCATTGCCCTCGACCCGATCGCACTGAGCTACGTACTCAAGGTCACCGGCCCGGTCACGCTGGCGAACGGCGAGAAGATCACCGCCGACAACGTCGTTCCGATCACGCTCTCGACCTCCTACCAGCGCTTCGCGAACGACAATGATGCACGAAAGGCATACCTGCAGAGCATTTCTCGTGCGGTGGTCACGCAACTGAGCAAAGCGCAAGGAGATACCGGCGCATTGCTCGAGGCTCTGGGGCGTGGCGTCCACGAACGTCGCATCATGGTCTACAGCACCCATCCGGACGAGCAGGCGATTCTCGAGACCACCAATCTCGGCCACCAGATCCCGGATTCGTCGGCACCGTTCATGGATGTCACCGTCGGAAACGTGGCCGGCAACAAGATCGACTACTACCTGCGCCGCGACATCAGCTACACCGCCGGGGCGTGCACCGGTGATACCAGGCAGTCCACCGCGTCGATCACGCTGACCAACACCCTCGACGACCTGTCCCTCCCGGAATACGTCATCGGGTCGATGGGTGCCCCCGGGGCACAAGTGCCCCGCGGAACCGCCTTGACCACCGTGCAATTCACCCTGACCCGCGGTGCCACCGTCGACACGTTCAAGGTCGACGGCGAACCCGCACTGCGCTCCTCCGGTGAGCTCAACGGACACCCCGTCGTCTACACGCAGGTGCGCGTCCCGCCGGGTGAGTCGGTCACCGTCGAGGTCACACTCACCGAGCCCACCTCCGCGCACGGTCAGGCACAGGTGCCGGTGCAGCCGCTGGTGGACAATCCCACGCCGACCGTCGACGTGCCAGCCTGCGGCTCGGGCGGGTGAGCTCATGACCGACGGTGCGAACAGGGACGACGCGGCGATCGTCGTCCGCGACCTGCGCAAGACCTACCGGGATGTCGTTGCGCTCGACGGCATCGACCTCACCATTCCGCGTGGGTCGGTGTTCGCGCTGCTCGGACCCAACGGTGCTGGAAAGACCACCGCCGTCGGCATTCTCACCACCTTGCTCCGCCCCGATTCCGGCACCGTCACCATCGACGGCGTCGACGTGCTCGCCGCACCTCACCAGGCCCGCACCCGGCTGGGGGTGTCCGGGCAGTTCGCGGCCGTCGACGAGGTCCTCACCGGCCGCGAGAACCTCGTGATGGTCGGACGCCTCACCGGCTACTCCCGCCGCGACGCCCGCCGCCGCGCCGACGAACTCCTCGACAGTTTCGATCTAGCGAGCGCCAACCGGCGGGTGATCACCTACTCCGGGGGGATGCGCCGCCGACTCGACCTCGCCTGCGGACTCATCGCCCGCCCACCCGTCCTCATCCTCGATGAGCCCACCACCGGCCTCGACCCCGTCGGCCGCACCGAACTGTGGCACACCATCGGTGACCTCGTCGCCTCCGGCACCACCGTGCTGCTGACCACGCAGTACCTCGAAGAGGCCGACCAGTTCTCCGATGCGGTGGCCGTCCTCGTCGACGGAAAGATCGTCGCGCGTGGCGCCGCCGCCGACCTCAAACGCGACTACGCCACCGACACCGTCACCCTCACCTTCACCGAACCGTCCGAAGCCGCGCGCGCCGCCGCGCACCTCGAACAAGCCGGTGACACCGTGACCTCGGCCGGCGACCGCACCGTCGAATTGTCCGCCCAGAACGGCAAGCACACCCTGGCCGTGGTCATCGGTGAACTCACCGCCGCCGGCATCCCCGTCGCCGAAGGATCCTCGGCCGCACCGACACTCGACGACGTCTTCGTGCGCCTGACCGCCGGGAGCGACGCATGACCGGCCGCACCGACACCACCAGCAGTGTGCCCGCGCCGCCACCACGCCGCCTGGGGCTGCGGAGTCTGTTCATCGACTGCGACGTCCTCATCCGCCGCAACGTCCTCGCCACCCTGCGGGTTCCGCAGATGCTCCTCGGGATCATCCTGCAGCCGTTGATGTTCGTGCTGCTGTTCTCCTACGTGCTCGGCGAATCTCTCGGCGGTGACCAGTACCGGCAATTCCTTATCGGCGGCATCATGGCCCAGACCGTCGCCTTCAACGCCATGTTCTCCGCACTCGGGCTGGCCACCGACATGGAGAAGGGCGTCATGGACCGGTTCCGGGCACTGCCGATGACGCGACTGTCGATCCTCGCGGCCCGCTCCGGAGCCGACATCCTCATCAACGTCATCGGCCTGCTGGTGATGACCATCGCCGGGCTCGTCATCGGGTGGCGCCTGGACAATTCGGTCGGCCCCATCATCGCCGGCTACCTGCTGGCCCTGCTGTTCGGCTACGCGTTGAGCTGGGTGGGAGCCGTGGTCGGCCTCATCTCGCAGTCGGTGCAGGCCACCCAGAGTCTGCTGCTGACCATCCTGTTCCCGCTGACCTTCATCTCCTCGGCGTTCGTGCCGTCGGCGCGGCTCCCCACACCGTTGCGGGCGATCGCGAACTGGAATCCGGTGACCTCCCTGGCCCGGTCGCTACGAGAGAGTTTCGGCAACCCGGTACAGGTGTACAAGTACATCCCCGAGCCGGACACTTGGGCCGCGCAACACTGCTACCTCTACACCGCGCTGTTCAGCATCGGGATCCTCGTCGTGTTCGTCCCGCTGGGCCTGGTGGCGCTGCGTGCGAGATCAACATGATCCGCTTCGACCTCAACGCTGCCCAACGTGCCCTGTGGACCACCCACGAGGCGCTGCCCGACCTGCCGCTCAATATCGCGCAGTACTCGGATCTGGTTGGTCCACTCGACGAAGAACTCTTCATCGGCGCGGTTGATGACCACGTTCGTCGGATGCGATTCGGGCAAACTCGATTCGAGCGGACAGGTGAAGGCATCGTCGGGGTCTACGACCCCAGCCTGTCAGCGTCCCCGGACTTCATCGACGTCACCGCCGAGGACGACCCTCGAGCCGCTGCCATGACCATCATGGCGCGGGACTACTCCCACCCGCACGATCCGCTGGTGGACCGGCTGTCGGTGGGCTACCTCTTCCGTCTCGGTCACGACGAGCACATCTTCTACATCCGCACCCACCACATGGTGACCGACGGCGTCGCCGGCAAGAACGACTTCACCGGGATGCTCACCGCATACTCCCGCGCACTAGATGGTCAGCCACCCGCCGAACCCGCACACCTGGACTTCGCGGCCTCGGCGCGCGCCGACACCGACTATCGTTCTTCGTCACGTTTCGTCTCCGACCGCGAGTACTGGCGAGCATCGTTGGCCGACATGCCCGTTCCCGCCGAACTCGCTCTGCGGACCGGCGCACCAGCACCGCGCAACCACGTGGAGTCCGCCGATATCCCGACGTCGACGATGACCGCCCTCGATCGTGCGGCCACCGCGCACAACAGCACCCCGCCCGCGATCCTCGCGACAGCGCTTGCCGCCTACCTGTCGCGCGCCACCGGCACCGACGACATCGTCGTCAACCTGCCCGTCGCCGCCCGCACCACCGCGGCACTGCGGCGCACACCGCTACCCGTGTCCAACGTTGTGCCGCTGCGCACGGGTGTGGGTGCGGCGGTGGCGGTGAGCGACGCGTTGCGCAGCACATCCGCCGCCTTGATGGGAGCGCTGCGACATCAGCGGTACCGCTACGAGGACATCCGGGCCGATCTGGCGGCCGACGATGATGCCGGGTCTCGCGAGGTGAATCCGCTCGGTCACCGCGGCATGACCGGACCGTTGCTCAACCTGATGCTCTTCGACCGCGAATTCCGGTGTGGTGAGGCCACCGCCACGTTCCACGTGCTCAGCACCACGCCCGTCGATGACCTGTCGGTGAATGTGTATGTCGCAGCGGGGTCGGGTGCGGACTCCGGGACGTCGGCTGCAGGCGGGTTGACCCTGGATATTGAAGCCAACCCGAACCGCTACACGAGAGCCGAAGTGGCCGAACATCACCGGCAGCTGATGGCGATGCTGGCGCGCGTGTCCGAGGCACTGGTGAATGATCCGTCGCTGGCGGTCGAGGAGCTGCCGCTGGTTGCAGACGGGACTTCATCTGCCGACGTTTCGGTCGCGATGCGGACGCTGCCAGAGTTGCTTGATGCGGTGGTGGTGGCGAATCGAGATTCGCCGGCGTTGCAGCTCGCTGACGGCGATGTGCTGACTTATGCCGAATTGGACTCGCGCGCTGCAGATCTGGCCGTCCGGATGCGGACCCTCGGTGTTGGTCGCGGGACCACCGTGGCCGTGATGGTCGGCCGAGGTTCGGATCAGTTCCTGCTGTGGTGGGCGGTCGCGCGCACCGGCGCCACCATCGTGCTGCTCGATCCGGACCAGCCCGCTGCGCGGTTGCGTCGCATCCTCGATGCGGCAGACCCGGTGCTGACGGTGGCCGCCGAGCGTGGCGCGGTGAGTCGGCATCGGCGGGATGTCCGGACGGTGGCGGAGTTGGCGGCGGTTGCGCCTTCTTCTCTGGGTGATCGGCCGCACCTGTTGGACGCCGCCTATCTGTTGTTCACGTCGGGAACCACCGGTGAGCCCAAAGGTGTGGTGGTGCCACATGCCGGGCTGGCGGCTCTCCTCGCCGCACAACGGATGATGTTCGATCCCGGTGCGGGCGGGGCGCGTGTCGCCGCGATGGCCTCACCCATGTTCGACGTCGCCCACTTCGAGATGCTGTGGTCGGTGGCTGTTGCCGGATGTCTGGTGCCCCTTGGCGGCGAGCTCTCCGATGCCGGGGAACTGTTTGCTGCCGAGGGGATCACGCATGCGGCGATGACACCGTCGGCTGCTGCGGTGGTTGGTGTGGGTCGTCTGCCCGGGTCTGTGGTGTTGGGCGGTGAGGTGCTGCCGGGTGGATTGGCCGCGCAGATCGCGTCGCGCGGCAGGTTGTGTAATGCGTATGGGCCGGCGGAGTTCAGCACTACGGCGTCCATGTATCGGGTGGGGGATGGGTTCTCTGGATTGATCGTGCCGGTGGGAGGGGGTGGCCGTGGCAGCACAGGCGGCGGAGGCTGGGCCGTTCCCGGCGCTTCGATCTATGTCCTGGACCGCCGGTTACGTCGCGTGCCGCCGGGCATCGTGGGGGAGATATACCTTGCCGGACCCCAGGTGGCACTCGGCTACCTCGGTCAATTCGGTTTCACCGCAACGCACTTCGTGGCCTGCCCGTGGCGCGCGGAGATGCGGATGTACCGCACCGGCGATCTGGCCTACGTGGATCCGGGCACCGGCGACCTGATCTTCCGCGGACGCGCCGACGGCCAGGTGCAGATCCGGGGTGTGCGCGTCGAACCCGGCGAGATCGAGGCTGCCG
Source organism: Gordonia oleivorans (assembly GCF_040044975.1). Classification (NCBI taxonomy): domain Bacteria; kingdom Bacillati; phylum Actinomycetota; class Actinomycetes; order Mycobacteriales; family Gordoniaceae; genus Gordonia; species Gordonia oleivorans. The sequence goes on along the minus strand of NZ_JBDZDI010000006.1, from coordinate 166,115 downwards.
CGCTGTCCGTGCAGGGAGTCGCGCGGGCAGCTGTCGTCGGTGACGACGCCGGGCTCGACTTGGCCATCGTCGCGGCCGAAGACCACGCGCCGGACACCCTGCGTGCCGAGGTGCGTCGCCGCCTCGCCGAACTCCTGCCGCCATCGATGTGGCCACGCCTCATCGCCTGCCTGGCGGCGATACCCCTGACCACCACCGGCAAGTGCGATACCGCCGAGACCCGACGCCTCATCATCGACACCGCCGACACCGAACGCCCCGTGGTGGCGGCGCAGACGCCGATGGAACACCTCGTCGCCGGCGTCGTCGCCGACGTCCTGGACATCCCCACCCCATCGGTCACCGCCGACCTCATCGAACTCGGCGCAACATCGTTGTCCGCCATGGATATCCGCGCTCGACTGGCCCAGGCCACCGGCCGACTGCCCGTCGTCCGGGATGTCCTGTGGGCCACCGACCTGCGTGACCTTGCCCGGCGGGTCGCCGCCGCGGACACTGTTCCGGTCGGTGTCCCAGACCGCCCCGAGCATCCGCCGATCTCCCGCATTCAACGCTCACTGATCGCCGCCCACCGCATCAACCCGGCCGACCGCGCCAACATCGTCGACTTCCGCATCACCGTCCCCGAAGCGCGAGCCGCCGACCTCCGGGCTGCCGTCGCCGACCTCGTGTACCGACACGAGGTGCTGCGCACCATCATTCGTGCGGAATCTGACGGCGGTTTCTGGCAGGACGTCCGGCCGGCCGGTGACGTGCTGCCGCAGATCCTCGCCGACACCGGCAGCGTGAGCATCACCGACATCCTCGACCCCGTCGGCACCGTACCGCTGCGCTGCGTGATCGGTGCCGACGATGATCCGTCGCACAGCGGATCGATTCGGGTCATCGCCCACCACGGCATCGTCGACGACGAGTCGGTCGGCGTGCTCGCCGCAGACTTCAGGCTCGCTCTCGCCGCCCGCACCGCCGGTGCCGAGCCCGAGTGGGCCGCCCCGGCCACCCAGTACATCGACGCCGTCCTGCGTGCCGAGGCACGCCTCGGTGACCCCGCCGATCCGCAGTCGGCCTACGCGCGCGACATCCGGTACTGGACAGACCAACTGGCCGACCTCCCGCCCCGCGGCCTCCTGCCCGCCGACATTCATCCCAGCCGCCGACACAGCGCCGCAGCCGCGGCCGCCACCCTGGCCTCCGTGATGCCGGACGCCGCCGATTCCGTCGTGCAGCGTGCCGCGGCGCTCGGCACCACACCGTTCGTCGTCGTGCAGGCCGCGGTCGCCGTGGCCATCGCGCGGATGACCGGACGTGACGACGTCATCCTCGCGGTGCCGCACACCGGCCGGGACGCCGACGCCCGGGACGCGGTCGGCATGTTCGCCAACCCCGTCGCTTTGCGTACTCGGCTCACGCCCGAGATGACTGCCGGTGATGTGATAACTGCGGGTGACGGTGCGTTGCGGTCGGCGCTCGACCATGGTGCCGTCCCCTTTGGTGAGGTTGCGGGTGCCGTCGACCCGACCCGCGATCCGCTGGACTGGCCGCTGACCGACGTGGCGTTCGCGTTCCGCGAGGGGCCGGCCGACGTCGGGGAATGGGCGGTGCAGGTCGCGGACTCGCTCGATGCGCTCGTTCCACTCCGGGTGACCGTCGATCTTGTTCGTGGAGCATCGATTACGCTACGCGTGATCTACCGCAGCGACTGGTTCACCGAAGCCGCTGCGAGCACGATTCTTGACGCAGTCGTCGCGGCCATCACCGAGATGGCCGGTCGGCCGGTGGACACGCCGGTGGCGGCGATGCTGGGTGAAGCTGCGCATGTGGCGGCTGGTGGGCTCGGCGTCAACGCGAGACTCGATGACGTGATCGCCGATGTGGCTGCGGCACGGCCTGATTCCGTCGCGGTGGAGTTCGTGCGTGCGGATGGTGGTGGCGAGACCGTCACCTACCGCGAGTTGATGGTGCGGGTGGACGAGGTTGCGGGACGTATCGGTCCGGTGGCCGGTGATGCTGTTGCGGTTGTGCTGCCGCGTGGCATTGATGTGGTGGTCGCTCAGCTTGCGGTGATGCGAGCCGGCGGCCGGTTCCTGCCGATCGATCCGAATCATCCTGCAGATCGGATCGCGTACTTGCTTGAGGATGCTCGGCCGGTGGAGGCGGTTGTTGTTGGAGCGACTCGTCATCTTGTGGGTGGGGTGGGGCGTGTTGTTGAGCTGGGCTCCTCCGACAGTGCGAGTGTCGGTAGCAGCGTGGGTGAGGGCGGTCTCGAGCTCGGCTCGGCGGATACACCGCTCGCAAGCTCGCGGGACTCGACCGGCGGGGGGACGGCCGGCGGAAGTGGTGCGCCTGCGTACCAGATCTATACGTCCGGCTCCACCGGGCGACCCAAGGGTGTTGTTGTCACTCACCGCAATGTGGTCACGTACCTGGATGGCGCGTGCCGCCGATTCGGGATCGGTGCGAGCGATACGTGGATCGCCACCCACACCGTTGCGTTTGATGCGTCGGTCTTCGAAATCTATGCACCACTGGTCGTTGGCGGGCGGTTGGTGCTGGCCGACGATGAGATCGCTCGTGATCCGCACCTGTTGTGGCGCAGCCTTGTTGATCGTGGTGTCACCATGATGTTCTCGGTACCGTCGGCGTTCTATCCTCTCGCGGATGTCGCGGTCCGCGAAGGCACTCCCGGGGATCTGAGACTCGCTCTCCTCGGCGGTGACGCGGTCCGGCCCGGACGTGTGGGCGCCTTCGTCGAACGATTCGGTGACACAACACAACTCGACAACGTCTGGGGCGCCACCGAGGGCACGATCTGCGCTTCCGCCCAGCGGATCGACCCGGATGATCCGCGCGGCCTCATCGGGACACCCATCGGGTTCGATGAGTTGCTCGTCCTCGATGCCTGGCTGCGGCCGGTGCCCGATGGGGTATGGGGTGAGCTGTATCAGGCCGGACCGCAGGTGACGCTGGGCTACCACCGCCGGCCGGGACTCACCGCCACACGCTTCGTCGCCTGCCCCTTCCGCGCCGACGGCATGCGCATGTACCGCACCGGAGACGTCGTCCGACGCACCCTCGACGGCAGCCTCGAGTTCCGGGGACGCGGCGACAATCAGGTCCAGTTGCGCGGCTACCGCGTCGAACTCGACGAAGTGGCAGCCGTCCTCGCCGAACACCCGGCCATCGCCGACGCCGTCGCCGTGGTCACCGACCCCGACCGTGGTGACGGCGGAAACCTGGTCGCCTTCGCGGTACCCGCCGACCCGTCCGATAGTGCCGCAGCCGACAGTGCCGCCATCCGCGTGCACGCCGCGACCATCCTTCCGGCCCACGAAGTGCCCCACCGCATCATTCTCGTCGACGCGTGGCCCCGGACACCGGCCGGAAAGATCGACACCGCTGCGCTGCTGGCCGACGAACGCACCACCGTCGCCGCACCCGACACGATCCCGGATTCCGCAGTGACCGAGATCATTCCGGTGATCGCCGCAGCCCTCGACGCCGATCCCGCGACCATCGCGCCGCACGATCGCCTCCTCGACCTCGGTGCCACCTCCCTGACGTACATGAGCCTGGCCGTCGCACTCGCCGACCTCACCGGAGTCGCCGCGTTGCCGGTCCGCGACCTCGCCGCCGCCGACACCGTCGCCGACATCGCCGCACTGGTCACGCACCTCCGTCCCGGCCATGACCTGCCGGAGTCGGTGGACACGACCGATCACACTCGCGTCACTCACGTCGCGGTCACGCACACCCCGGCCCCGCAGCAACTCGACCTCTGGCAACATCACCGCACCCACCCCGACTCGGTCATCTACCACCTGCCGCTGCGCGCGACCCTGCCGAACGGGATCACCACCGACATCGCCACGGCCGCACTGCTCGACGTCGCCGACCGGCATCACGCCCTGCGCACCGTGATGCCCGAAGTCGCCGGCCACCCCACGCTGCACGTCCGCGCGCCCGGTGATGCTCATGCCGCGGCCGACATCCGCGTCTACGACACGCCTGCCTGGCCCGCGACCGTGGACGCCTTCGTCGCCGAACCCTTCGACCTCACCACCCGATTCGGGTGGCGGGCACTGCTCGCACCCCTCGACGCGGGAACCGAGCTGGTGCTGGTCGCCCATCACGCCGTCATCGACGGATGGTCGACCCGAATCCTGCTGCGCGACTTCGACACCGCACTGCGCGCTCGCCGCGCCGGGAATGCCCTCGACTGGGCGCCGGAGCCGGGTGCACCCATCCCCGTCGACGTCGACCGGTGGGCAGACGACCTGACATTCTGGCGCCGTCGGCTCGCCGACGCCCCCACCCACCTCGCACTGCCGCACCCGCGGCACGCACGCTCCGGCGCCGGGCCGTTGCGCGCGGTGATGCTGCAACGCGCCCTCGGCGCCGAGACACGTTCCGCCGCAGAGGTACTCGCCGCCTCCACACAAACCGGTGTCTTTCACCTCCTGCACGTCGCGCTGGCCGCCACCCTCGCCACCTACACCGGGACCGCCGACGTCGTCCTGTCGTCCCCGGTCAGCGGACGCCGCACCGCCGCCGACCTCGCCGGCGTCGGCATGTACGTCCGCACCCTGCCACTGCGCACCACCGACGCCCTCACCACACCACTGGCCACCGCGCTGCGAGCCTCGGCCGCCACCCTCACCGCCGCCGAAGACCATGGCGCACCGGGACTACGCGGCATCGCCGAGACCACCGCGCCCGGCATCGCCGGTGCCTACCTCGACGTCATCCTCGCCGTCGACGGCGGACTCACCCGCGAGCAGACCACCCTGCGCGACGTGCAGCAGATCCGACCCACCGAAGCCCGTGTGCCACTGGAATTCTCGATCCGCGACCACGGCCCGGGTCACGGCATCGACCTCACCCTCATCGTCGCCGACGAACTCGTCGACGTCGACGGCGCCACCGCAATCCTCGACGGATTCCTCGACGCCGTCACCCGACTCGCCCACGCCGACGACGCCACGGCGCCGGTCGCCGACCTCATCGCCCTCGCCACCACCCCCACGCCACCGGTTCCGCGGACCACCACGCCCATCGACGTCGTCGACAGCATCCGACGCCACGCCGGCCGCGCACCCCACGCGCGGGCCGTCATCGACGGCGACCGCAACCTGCTGTACGGCGAACTCGTCAGCACCGCACACACATTCGCGGATCGGCTGCGCTCCCACGGTATCGGGCGAGGAGATCGTGTCGCCATCCTGGCCGACCGCAGCGCCGACACCGTGGTCGCGATGCTCGCCGTCCTGTTCCTCGACGCGGCCTACGTGCCGATCGATCCGCGCTATCCGGAACACCGCATCGCCGATACCCTCACCGACTCCGGGGCCCGCCTGGTCATCGGAGCCGAACTCGACATCCGGGATGCCCCGACGACGCCCGCGGGCCCCTCCGGCGGACCGGTCGACGCGACACCCGATGCGGCCTACCTGATCTACACCTCCGGTTCCACCGGCCGGCCCAAGGGCGTCGTCGTCACCCGCGACAACCTCGCGGCGATGCTCGCAGCGGCCCTGCCGGTGATCGGCGCCGCACCGGGAGATGTGTGGACGTGGGCGCATTCGCCGGCGTTCGACTTCTCGGTGTGGGAGATCTTCGGCGCCTTGGCCTCCGGCGGCCGGGTCGTCGTCGTCGACACCGACACCGCCCGCGACCCGCGTCTGTTCGCCCGGCTCATCGACGCGCGGGGGGTGACCATCCTCAGCCAGACGCCGAGCGCCTTCACCGGGCTCACCGCACCGCTCCTCGACATCAGCGAGCGGCACACCACCGCGATGCTGGCTTCCCTGCGCTGGGTGGTGTTCGGTGGCGAGGCCCTCGACGTGACCGCACTGCGGGACTGGCATGCGGCACACCCGAGCACCGGGCTGCTCAACATGTACGGCATCACCGAGACCACCGTGCACCTCACCCACACCGTGCTCGACGTCGATGACGACCGCAGCATCATCGGGCGTCCACTCGACGGGGTCTGGCTCGGACTGCTCGACGACGACGGCCGCGAACTGCCCGTCGGCGCCACCGGGGAAATGTATGTGGCCGGCCGGCAGGTGAGCGCCGGATACCTGCATCGGCCCGACGAGACCCGCCGACGATTCCTGCCCGTCCCCGACTCCTGGCCCGACGCCGCCGGGTGTCTCTACCGCACCGGTGATCTGGCCCGCCGCATCGGATCCGACGACTTCGAGTATCTCGGCCGCATCGACGATCAGGTGCAGATCCGCGGATACCGCGTCGAACCCGGTGAGATCGCCGCGGCGCTGCGCACCCTCGACGGCGTCACCGACGTCCGCATCCTGGTGACCGGCGAGAACCGGCCGGGCGGGGGAGAGGGGCTGTGCGCCTTCGTCCTCGGCGACGACGTGCTCGACACCGCAGAGCTGTTACGGCAGTGCGCACAACGACTCCCCGCGCACCTGGTGCCCACCCGTGTCGTGCAGGTCGACCGGTGGCCGCTCACCGGCACCGGCAAACTCGACCGGACCGCACTGCGTCGACGCCTGCACAGCCGCGATCTGCGGACGGACGCACACGAGACGGAGACACAACGGGCAGACACCGCCCCGGCGCGCCCGCTGCGGGATCCCCTCGAGGCCACGGTCGCCGAGGCGATGGCCGCTGCGCTGTCCACCGGTGGTGTTTCGGTGTCGGCGGCCGAGTTCGCTTCGGGCACCGACTTCTTCGCGGCGGGCGGCACCTCGTTGTCGGCGGCGCGCCTGGCCGCGGCACTCGCCGCCCGCAACCATCCGGTGTCCGTCGCCGACATCTTCACCCACCACACCGTGGGCGACCTGGCCGCACTGATCGGCGGCAGCCGGTCGAGCGAACCGACGTCGGCCCTGGTCCCGCCGGTCCCGCCCGTTCCGTCGCTGTCGCTGCATCGTCACGAACCCGACCGGCTACCACTCACCCCCGAACAACAAGACCTGTGGCTGACGTGGCGGACCGACCCGACCCTCCCCGGATACCTGATGCCGATCGCGGTGCCGATACCCGACGAGGTCACCGACGCCGCGCTGCACACGATCGTCGCCGGGCTGCTCGACCGGCACGAGGCGTTGCGCACCTGCTTCCCCATCGACCCGTCATCCGGGGAGCCCTACCAAAAGCTCTGGGACACCGCACAACTCGATATCGGCGGCCTCGGCGCCGCGCAGCCGGTGACCGAGGTGACGGCAGCACTGACCGAACTCACCACACCGTTCGACCTCACCGCGGCACCACCGTGGCGGATACGTCTGGTGGCACCACCGGCGGGTGAGCGCCGGCTGCTGGTGGTGGTCCACCACATCATCGCCGACGGTGAGGCCGCCGCGCTGCTGCAGCGTGAACTCGCCGACGCGGTCGGCACCGGCGAGGCGCCCGCCGCCGACCCGACGCGGGTCGACTACCGGCAGTACACGCTGTGGCGGCGCGCCGCCCTCGACGCCCGACACGAGGACCTCGTCGCCTTCTGGCGAGCGATGTTCCCCGAACCGATCACTCCGCTGCGGCTGCCGGAGATGACGCTGAGCGCACGGCCGCGCAGCGTCGAACCGGTGACGGTGCACCGCGTGACACGCACCCTCGATGCGACCCACTCCGAGGCCCTCGACGCGTGGACGACCAGCGCTCACACCACCGACTTCGCGGTCATCCACGCCGCTCTTGCCGCCGTGCTCGCCTGCCAGGCCGGCACCGATGCGGTCACCGTCGGCGCCGCGGTGTCCGGGCGTATCGAACCCGAACTGGACACGGTCGCCGGACTTTTCGCGCGAGCGGTGCCACTGCGCACTCCCGTCGATCTGCGCCGGACGTTCGCCGACCTGCTGGCCGAGGTGAGTGCGCTGGACCTCGGGGCGCTGACCCACGCCGATCTGCCGCTGACCGAGATCGCGGCGATCGCCGACCCCGAGCGTCACGCGGCCGGCCGAGCCCTCTACGACATCTCCCTCGGTGTCGTCGACGAGCACGTCGGTCTCGCGCAACTGCGCCACCCACACCCGGTTCCGTTGCACGGTATCGACGTCACCATCTTCCGATCGGGTGGACGCCTGCAGGTCACCCTGATCAGCACCGAGCTGGTGACCACCGCCGAGCGTCTCGCCGGGCTGCTCGACTCCGTCGTCGACGTCCCGGCCCGCGCCGTCACCCGGCCCGACCTGCCGATCACCGACCACCTCCTGCCCGACATCAGTGCGGCGCAGCCTGATCCGCAGCATCACCGGCGGCCGATGCGGACGCTGGCCGAGCTCCTCGGATGCCACCTCGCCGACGCCCCGACGGCGGTCGCCGTCGACGACCACCGGTCGGCGCTGCCAGGTCTGCCCGCCACCCTGACCAACGCCGACCTCGACCGCGCCGCCACCACCCTGGCCCGCCACCTGATCGGCGAGGGCGCCGGGCCGGGCGGCATCGTCGCACTGCTGCTGCCGCGGTCGGTGTTCCAGATGATCGCCACCCTCGCCGTCGCGCGCACCGGGGCCGCGATCCTCGACATCGACCCCGACGACCCCACCGAACGCCACCGCATGCTGCTCGGCGCCGCCGACGCCCGCATCCTGCTCACCCTCGACGAATGCGATCCGGATACGGTCACCGGCAACGATATTCGCGTGATCGACCTCCATCAGATGAGCTGGCCGGTCGACGTCGCGCCGTTCTCGGTGACCGAACGTCGCCGGACGGTGCATCCCGATGACCTCGCGTATCTGACGTTCACCTCCGGAACGACCGGCGTCCCCAAGGGCGTCGAGATCACCCACCGCGGCCTGGCCGGCTGGGCACTCGGCACCGCCGAACGCCTCGCGCTGCGCCCGGGACAGCGGGTCATGCACACCTACGCCAACGGATTCGACGCCCACCTGATGGGTATCGTTCCCGTGCGCGCGGCGGGCGCGACCATCGTGATCTGCCCGCCCGAGGTGATGGCCGGCGACGACCTCACCGACCTCGTCACCGCCGCCGGAGTGGACGTGCTGCTGACGACGCCGTCGGTGCTGTCCACCCTCGAGCCGGCATCGGTACCGGGCCTGCGGCGCGTGGTGGTGGGCGGCGAACACCTGAACCCGGCGTTGCTGCGCGTCTGGGCGGACACGGTCACCGTCACCAACGAATACGGACCCACCGAGACCACGGTGGCGGCCACCTCCGCCGACCTCACCGGTGACGACGCGGTGACCATCGGTACGCCACTACCCGGCGTGCGCACAGCGATTCTCGACGACGCGCTGCGCCCGGTACCCGACTACGTGATCGGGCAGCTGTACCTGTCCGGAGACGGAGTGGCACGCGGATACCGCCATGCCCCGGCCCCCACCGCCGCCGCCTTCGTCGCCGATCCCGCCGGAAACGGCACCCGCATGTACGCCACCGGCGACCTCGTGCACCGCCGTACCGGCGGCACGCTGGTGATCCACGGCCGCGCCGACGACCAGCTCAAGGTCCGCGGCATCCGCGTCGAACCGGCGGAGATCGACAACGCTCTGTCACTGGTTCCCGGGGTGATCACCGCCGTCACCGACGCACGCCTCACCCCGGCCGGTGAGAAGGTCCTCGTCTCGTGGGTGGTGCCGATGCTCGACGTGGCACTCGGCCCCGAGCACCTGCGAGACGCCCTCGAGACGTTCCTGCCGCGCAGCATCATCCCGGCCGTGTTCATGATGGTCGGATCACTTCCGGTGGGCCACAACGGCAAAATCGACATGACCCGGCTGCCCGAGCCGATCTGGGGTGGCACCGCCGAGCACGACTCGCGTACCGAGACCACACGGACCGCGACCGAGATCCTGGTGGCCAAGGTGTGGTCGGAGGTCCTCGGTGTGCCCTATCCCGACCTCGGCCCGGACGCCGATTTCTTCGCCGTCGGCGGCACCTCGCTCAGCGCGACCCGCGTCATCTCCCGGCTCGGTGAACACACCGGCCGCGAGGTGCCGCTGCGCGTGATCTTCGATGCGCGGACCATCGGGCGGGTCGCCGGACGTATCGACGACCTCACCCGCTGGCCCGACGGTCCCGAACCCGTCCACCTCCCGCACCCGGCGTCGCTGCCACTGGCATATGCGCAGCGCCGCATGTGGATTCACAACCGGTACGATCCGGCATCGACGGCCTATCACGTCCCGGCCGTCCTGCGGATCACCGGTGCGCTCGACGCCGACCGACTGGCGGCCGCGATCGGGCGGGTCGTCGCCCGCCACGACAGCCTGCGCACCGAATACCCCGACACGCCGACGGGGCCGGTGCAACGCATCAACCCGCCCCGCGGAACCCCGCTGGTGCGGTTGCCGGTCGCGCCGGCCGCGATGGCGGCCACCGTCGCCGCATTCGTCACCCGACCCTTCGACCTCGCCACCGAAACCGCGTTCCGGGCAGCACTGTTCAGTTCCGACGCACCGGAGTCCGACGAGCAGTACCTGGCCGTCGTCATGCATCACGTCGCGATCGACGGATGGTCGATGCGCATCCTGCTCGGCGACATGATGCGCGCCTACCGCGGAGAGGAACTCGGCGACGCGGGTCTGAGTTACGCCGACTACACCCAGTGGCAACTCGGCCGACTCGGCGATCCCGGCGACCCGGCCAGCCGGTTCGCCCGCCAACTCGACTACTGGACAACCACACTCGCCGATGCCGCCGACCCGGTCCGGTTGCCGGGCGCCCGCCACGGGCCCGACGACGGCGTCGCCGGTGGCCGCATCACCCGCCACCTCGGCGGTGACATCGCCGCAGCCGTCACCGCCGCCGCGGCCACGGAGTCGGCCACCATCTTCCACGCCGCGCATGCCGCGCTGGCCGTCGCCCTGGCCCGGCGCACCGGTCACCACGACATGGTGATCGGCACACCGGTGCACGGACGCCCGGCGCCGCAATGGGAATCGGTGGTCGGCATGTTCGTCAACACCCTGCCGCTGCGGACCACCGTCGACGACGCCGCCGCGGTCCGCGACATCCTCGCCGACGTGCGGGAGACGTCACTGTCGGCGATGGGCAACTCGGATGTCCCCTACGAGACCATCGCCCGTGCGGTGCGCCCCAACGCCCGGGGCGGCACCGACCCGCTGATCTCGGTGCTGCTGGTCAATCAGGACATGCTGCCGGTACAGACCGGACACTTCGACCTCACCGGCGCCGACGGCCACACCGCCTCCGCCGAACTCGTCGGCGCCGCAGGTGAAAGCCTCGATGCGAAGTTCGACCTCGAAGTGGTCCTCGGTGCCGCCGCCGACGGCCTGCAGATCATCGCCGCGCATTCTCCGCGCGTCCCCGAGGCCGTGGCCGCCCAACTCCTCGACGACTTCATCGGACTGTTCGCGTCGATGACCGGTGACCTCGGTATGCCGTTCCCCGAGTTGGTGTCCCGGGATCTGGGTGCGGTGCACTCCGGTGAGTCCGAGCCCGTGCCCCTCGCGGGGACTGCCCGCCCGCTCGGCGACACCACCCTCGCCCCGCGGATCGCTGCGGCGATGGCGGAGGTGCTGCGGCTCGACCCGGACGGAATCAGTCTCGGCGACAACTTCTTTGCGCTCGGCGGAACATCCCTGTCGGCGACCCAGGTGACGTCCTGGCTGGCACGCGATCTCGGGACACGGGTTCCCACCCGGCTGCTGTTCGATCACCCCAGTCCGGCGCAACTGGCCTCGGCGTTGAGCACTGCGGACGACCAGGCACCTCCGGGTGCGGCTGTGGTACCGGACCCCGGTGGGGCCGTGGCGCTGCCGGTGACGCAGCGGCACATGTGGGTGATCTCGCAGCTCGACGCCGAGATCTCCCCGGCCTACGGGGTTCCGGTGCTGGTGCCGGTGCCCGACGGCACCGGCCACGACGCCGTGACGCAGGCGCTGGCGCGGGTCGTCGAACGCCATCCGGCCCTGCGTGCCCGATTCGTCGACACCGACGATGGACCGCGGGAGGAGTTCCTCGACGGATGGGTACCCCCGCTGCAGGTGGTCGAGGGTGACGGGTTGAGCGCCGACGCGCCGGCGAGCATCGTCGAGCAACCCTTCGACTTCGGCAGTGGTCCGCCGGTGCGGGCCGTGCTCATCACCGACGCCGGTGCGCCGCGGGCGCTGATCCTGGTGGCCCATCACATCACCCTCGACGGCGAGTCGGCGGTGATCCTGCGTCACGAACTCGGCGCCGCGCTCACCGGCCACGAGTTGGGCTCGGTATCAGTGGGATTCGACCGTGCCGCCGCCATGATCCTCGCGCAGGAACAGACCCGCGGCGAGGAGGTGCGTGGCTTCTGGACCGAGGCCCTCGCCGGATACCCGGGGGTCCTCGACCTGACGGTGGACCCCAAGACCCGGACGTCGCTGCGCAGTCACCGGAGTCGGCATCACCTCGGCCCGGGCAGTGGGGAGTTGGTGGCGGCGGCCGCGGTGCGCCATCACGCCTCGTCTTTCCATATCGTGCACGCGGCTCTGGCCTGGGCGCTGGCGGTGCAGAGCGGAAGCAGTGACGTGGCCGTCGCCGCGCCGGCCTCGCTGCGGCAGGACCCGGCATTGCGTGGCTGTGTGGGAATGCTGGTGTCGACGGTGGTGCTGCGCACCACGCTGCGCCCGGAGATGACCATCGACGACTACGTGGCGCATGTCCGCGACGGCGACCTCGCCGCCCTCGATCATGCGGTCGTGTCCTTCGGTGACCTCGTCGGCTACGCCGACGCGCCGCGCGAGCCGGGACGTCACCCGCTGGTGCAGGTGATGTTCTCTGTCGTCAGTGGCGAGATGTCGGCGCTCGGGGTCGGTGACGCCGCCGCAGATGAGACGGAAATCTCATATCCGACAACCGAATTCGAGTTGGAGATCACCGCCGTCGAGGACGGCGACGGTTGGCGGTTGGAATTCATCTACTCACCGGAGATGTTCACCGCGTCGTTGGTGGGTGCGATCGCCGAGCGAGTGCGGATGGCGCTGGCGGCGATCGGTGGCGACGGGCGACGCCGGCTGGCCGTGGAGTCGCTGGTGACGGCGTCGGAAGAATCGCTGATGCAACGGTATTCGCCTGGTGTGGTGGAGGATCCGCTCTCGATGGCGGAACTGCTGGGACGCACCGTGCGTCGGTTCCCGGATCTGCTCGCGGTGGATGACGGTACCCGGGTGCTGACGTACCGGGAGTTCGATGCGTGGGTGTCGGTGACGGCCCGCGCCCTGCGGGACCGTGGCATCGGGGCGGGTGAGGCGGTGGCGGTCGCGGTGCCGCGGTCGGTGCAGGCGGTGGTGGGCTTCTGGGCGGTGGTGCGTCTCGGCGGGGTGTGCGTGCCGATCGATGTGGGTTATCCGGCGGCGCGGATCGAGCAGGTGATCGCGGTGGCGGGAGCGACGCGCATCGATCTCGACGACATCCCGGACTGTCCCACCGGGTTTGTCGAGTCCGAACCGGCGGTGCCGGTACATCCCGATGCGCTGGCCTACATTCTCACCACGTCGGGCACCACCGGGCGGCCCAACGCGGTGGGCGTCACCCATCGCGGGGTGCGTCAGTTGATCGACGTGCCGTTGCTGGACGTCACCGACCGGTACGGCGCGGTGAGCAGCCCCGGATTCGACGCGTGGATTCTGGATCAGCTGGTGGTGTTCGGCGCGGCGGCAACGCTGTTGGTGGCGCCGGCCGGTGTCCTCGGCGGCACGGAACTCGCGGCGTGGCTGCAGCGTCGGCATGTCACCGCGATGTTCGCGACGCCGTCGGTGCTGGACACACTCGACCCCGAGGTACTGGGTGACCTGCGGACCGTCATCACCGGCGGTGAGGCGCTGCCCGCCCATCTGGGTGACCGGTGGGCGCGGCATGCGCGGGTGATCAACATGTACGGGCCCACCGAGGCGACGGTGTGGGCGACCGGCGGCGCGCACGCGGTGGGAGAGCCGGTCGACATCGGAGTGCCGGTGCCGGGAGTGGTTGTGCGCGTGCTGGATTCGCGACTGCAGCAGGTGCCGCCGGGGGTGACCGGGGAGCTGTACCTGACCGGCGCGGGCTTGGCGCGCGGGTACCTGGGTAACCCGGCGTTGACGGCACGACGGTTCGTCGCCGCGGCGGACGGGCAGCGGATGTATCGCACCGGCGATCTGGTGCGGTGGGGTGGCGGTGACGACCCGCGGCTGATCTACGTCGGTCGCGGTGACCGGCAGGTCAAGGTGCGGGGTCAGCGTGTGGAACCGGGGGAGATCGATGCGGTGCTCCGAGCGGCGGGTGCCACGCAGTCGGTGACGTTGCCCTACGATTCCCCGGCCGGGACGGCGCTGGTGTCGTATGTGGTGTCGACGGTGGATGAGGGGGAGCTGGTGGCGTTGTGTGTCGATGTGCTTCCGCGACATATGGTTCCGTCGCAGATCATCGTGGTGACTGAGTTGCCGCGAACCGGAGCCGGGAAGTTGGACACGGCGCTGTTGCCGGAGCCGCAGTGGCGCCGGTCGACTCGCGAACCACGGACGGGGGTGGAGCGGTCGGTTCTTGCGGCGTTCAGTGCGGTGCTGGGCGCACAGATCGGTATGGACGACGACTTCTTCGCCGGTGGCGGTAACTCCCTGGCGTTGCTCGCAGTGCGCGACGAACTACAGACGCGCACCGGTGCGACGGTGCCGATGTCGCAGTTGTTCGCTCATCCCACCGCGGGGGAGGTGGCCGAGCTGATCGAGTCCGGTGTCCCGGCCGATGCGGGTGTGGTGGCCGAGCACGTCGTCGAGTTCGCCGGCGCCGGGCCTGGACCCTTGCTGTGGTGCGTCCATCCGGCCGGCGGTCTCGCCGCCGACTACCGGACGCTGGCACGCGGTTTGGACTCCTCGACGGTGATCGGCCTGCAGTTGCCGAACCTGACCGACCCGTCGAAGCCGGTGTTGGACACGATCGAAGCGATTGCCGCCGAGCATCTCTCGGCGATCCGGGTGCGGCAACCTCGGGGGCCGTACCGGCTCGCCGGGTGGTCGGTCGGTGGCGTCATCGCGCAGGAGATCGCGCGGCAGCTCATCGCCGACGGTCAGCGCGTCGAGCAGTTGGTCCTGTTGGACGCCCGGGTGCCCGGAGAGCTGGCCGGGTTGGACGACCATCAGCTGGCCGGCGCGGATGAGACGGTGCTTGCCGAACTCGCCGAGCAGGTTCCGGCCGAGATGCTCGTTGCGTACCAGGCGCGGGTGCGAGCCATGATCGACGGGCTACGGCGGCACCGTCCGGGGATCTCGACACCCATTGAGGATGTCGTATACGTCCGTGCCGCAGGCAGTTCCGGTGCCGATGCGTGGCGGCCGCTGGTGGGCAGCATGCGGGTCGTCGACGTCGACGCCGAGCACGCCGACTTTGGTCGGCCCGAGGTGATGGGAAGGATCGCGCGGGTGGTGGGCCCCGCCGAGGCACGAGGAGATCGCCCGCTCTGAGCGTTCCGCGGAACGCTCAGATCAGAGCTGCCGGTAGGTCACTGCGCGGGCGCCGTGGTCCGAGTCGTTTCGGCGGTGGTGATGGGCGCAGTGTCGTCGTCGTCCGCACCGTCGTCCGTGGTGCTCGGTGCAGCGGAACTCGGCTCTGACGCGCCGGTAGTGGTGGTCGCCGTCGCCGAACTCGAGGACTGCGAGGTGGTCGACGTCTCCACGCTGGTCGTGGTGGCGGATGTGGTCGTGGAATCGCTCTCGACATCGGAGGATTCCGATTCTGGTGTCTCGCTCGACGTGACGGCCGCTCGGAGCGCGCTCACAGACCCGGATGCCGGCGCCGCTGCCTGCGTGGTCGTCGCGGTCTCGTACTTCTTGAGGGCGTCCTGAACGTCGTGCGCTTCTTCTTCGTCGGTGCGACTCCACCGCTGCCAGGTGTGTGCGCCGGTGGTGTAGATGAATTCGACGGGCAGCCCGAACAGGGAGGCCTGCGCGTTGAGGATCAGCGCGGACAGGAAGGACACGAATTCCAGGCCGCCACCGACGAATGCCTCGCCGACAGCGCGGACGGGGTCGCCACCGGTGATGGTGAGGAATTCCTGCCACTCGGCCTCCGAGGAGACCAGCCCGTTGCCGGTGGACACGATGATGGTCTGGCCGTTGCTCTTCGCGGCGTAGATACGGCCCGAGACGTCGTTGTCGGCCCAGACGTTGCCCGCGGAGAACGGGTTACCCCATAGTCCGTCGAAGCCGTTGCTGATGCCTTGCCGCGACGACAGGATGTAGGGGATCAGCAGATAGCCCAGCAGGTTGTTGGTCTGGTAGTACCCCGACGTCGACAGTGCCACCGAGAACACCTCGGGGTACTTCAACGCCAGGTTGATGGCCTGCCCACCGGAAATCGACAGTCCGGCAATGGCATTTCCGCTCTCGTCGATGTCGAAGTTCTCATTGAGGTAGGCGGGCAGTTCCTCACCGATGAAGGTTTCCCATTGCGGGGTGGTCGCGGTGAGGGGCTTGCCGTTGGCGTCGACGGGGACCTCCTCCCAGTTCGACGACCACATCGACGTGCTGCCGGAGATCATGACGAGGTTGTACTGGTCGCTGTACAGCGACCCGCCACTGCCGGACGGGTCGTTGATGCCGCCGAGGGTGTAGATCGCCTGTTCCTGCTGTCCGGTCTGCTGACTCGACGGCCGCACCCGGACGGTGACGTAGGTCTGCATCGATTCCGACCACACCCGGCACGTCTGGATGTTGTTAGCCTTGTCGGCGGCGTTGGCGAACGTGCAACCCGCGGAGGTGCGTTCGACGGTGGGGTTGACGGCTGCGGCTGTACCGGCGCCGACCGTGAGGGCCAGCGACACGGCGACCGATGCGGCGATGCCGGCAGCGGTGGTACGTGAGATCTTCATTGGCCGGCCCCCGGGTTCTGGCAGTTTCATCGCCGGTGCTGGATCGCGCGCGCGGGCGCTCGGCGCTCGTCGATGAAGGTCGCTCTCAGCGTAGGGGAGTGCGTGGGGGTGTGCGCGGTGGCGGTCGCCATTTGGACTGTACGGGGGACAGTAGGGAAGACGATGGTGCCTGCGGGGTGATCGCCCGGACATCACCATTGGTCGATCAAGAATGAGACTGCGGTCGTGTGTGCGCGTCGGACGCGTCCTTCAGCGGAACGGGGGTGATCCCATAACCGCGATATTGCACACCTTCCAGTCTCCGTTGTCGTATCTGACGAACAAAGTCACTGGGTCGCCGGGATCGTGGGCAGCTATGTCAACGAACATATGTCCAGGTTCGGAGATTCGAACATCGGTGAACTCGGGGTTCACCCGCTCGACGATGTCGACTGCAACCCCTCTGATCAGACGAACCTGCCCATCACGCGACGTGTGGGTACACGCCGCATCGGGAATGTGGACCGTCCGTCGATGCAGGCCGTCTCGCAGCGCATGGGGACCCTTCGCAATTGGTGAGGGCTGAGTGGCCAGATCGCAGGTGACGATGATGCAGTAGAACGTTGTGTCGTGGGGTGACGTTCTCCTACATTGCCCGTCGATGTTTTCCCGTCGATCAATGGTCACTGCGGGGTTCGCGGGTATCTCACTCACCTGAATGGGGGAACGAGATGTCCGAATTGTTATCGGAAATGGGGACAAGAATAGGTTTGCATTCGTTTGTTTGGACGCTATTGCTGGCTCTGGAATTCGCAGTAGCGTTGAGTTTCATGAAATACTCTCCAGCGATACGCCGCATTGTGGCGGCCATAATTACTTGTGCGGCGGCGGTGATGGGGTTTGCTGCTACCGCGCCAAATGCGATGGCGCTGACCTCGGTTGACGGATTTGTCGCTCAATGGAATGGCAAGTCCGCCGACTACGACAATGCCTACGGGGCGCAGTGTATGGACCTCTTCAACTTCTATAACCGTGATGTGGTTGGTGCGCCCCGTGTGGCTGTTGCCACCGCGGCGCAGGTCTACGGCGCGGCACCGGCGAACTACACCCGGCTCGGGGCATCGACACCGGCGGTGAAAGGCGATGTCGCCGTGTGGGGCTCGGGCCTGCCGAATGGCACCGGTGGTGCAGGACACATCGCTATCGTGCTGGCCGACCAAGGCGGGTCGTTGCAGATCCTGACGCAGAACCCCGGGGCGACGCACATCGCTTCAATGAGCAAGGCTTACTTGACCGGATACTTGCGGCCGAAGAACCTCACCCCGCCGTCCAACAATCCGACCGGTTCTGTCGACGAGGTGTCGTCGCCACGAGCCGGCGTGGTGCGGATTCGGGGCTGGGCCTTGGACCGTGACGACGCTGGTGCTGCGATCCAGGTTCACGCCTACGTCGGTGGCCAGGCGGGTGCACCGAACACCGAGGGACATCCCTTTGTTGCGAATGGAGCTCGCCCGGATGTGAATTCGGCGATTGGTGTTCCCGGCAACCACGGATTCGATGCGACCTTCGCCGTCAGCAGGTCGGGAAACCTCCCAGTGTGTATCTATGGGATCAACATCGGAGGAGGCGACAACGTGTTGCTCGGTTGTCGCACGATCGGCATCGCTGACCCCAATCCGAAGGGGGCTCTCGATGAAGCCACGGCGCTCGGCTTGGGCACGATCAAGGTCCGGGGGTGGTCGTTCGATCCCAGCGACAGTGCGAAGTTGAATGACGTTCACATTTACGTAGGGCCGCAACCGGGCCAAGCGGGAAGCCGTGCGATCGTCCTGCGTACTTCAAAGTCGCGTCCGGATGTGAACAGCGCATTCGGGATCGGCGGCAATCACGGGTTCGATGCCGTGATATCCACCGGTCTGCGCGGACCGCAGACCGTGTGTGCCTATGGCATCAATATCGGTGAGGGGTGGACCAACCCCCAGATTGGATGCAAGACCGTCACGGTCAGGTAGATCGCGGCAAGGGAACACCGGCCGTGGGCGAGAGATGCTGCCAGCACTCGCCCGCGGCCGGTTTTTGCGCGACCGGGCGATGGGCTCTGATGTCCGGTGCGCCCTGGAACGAGGTGGACGTTGCGCTCACGAATGACGTTCTGCGACATATTCCATCCCAGGGCGATGCACATGGTGCGCGTAGTGCTCTTTGTCCGGAGTCTTGCTTCCTTGGCCGTCGACGGTCATCGACTGTGCGCAGTGGTGACTGCTGCCCGCCGAGCCCTCACTGACAACTGGGGCTGGTAGCGGCCCAGTCGGCGAGGTTGGGGTCGTTGCACAACGCGTCGTCGGTGTCGCCGCCGCCCACGGCTCCCTCGTCTTGGATACCGTCGCCGTCGCGGTCGAGGTTCGGGGGCAGCCTCGAACCCTGTGTCGGTGGCGGAACGGTCTCCGTCAGCGTCTCCGTCTGCGTCTGCGTCGCGACCGGTGGCATTACCGTCTCGGTTACCGGCGCAGGACTCGGCGCCGGGGTGCTGCTCGTGATCGATACGGCCGACGATGACGGTGCCGATGCGTAGGCCGACGACGAACTGGGTGCTCCCGGTTCATCGTTCGTGGCGCATCCGGAGATCAGCAGGATGCCCATCGCGGAGACGGCGACGACGAGTACGGACGCACGCTTCATGCCGGAAGCGTATCGCGTGGTCGTGTGCGGTTTTCGGATCGCGCGGGTGCATGGGTCACGCGTTCACGCGCTCATCGTCGGCAAACGTCGTAGAACGTCACGCTCAAGAGTGACCTTCTACGACATCGTTGGCCGTGAGTCACGTTGGGGCGGAGCCATTCCGGACTCGACGGTAGAGGTGTGACTTACCTTACTCGTCGCCGCGGTCGTGATCCTTGTTCCGTGCCGTTGTCGGTTGGTCCTGAAAAGGTTGCGGCTCCAGACCCGCGGCAATCAATGCCCATCGAGGGGCTGGCCTCTTACCCCCATCTTCGCGGCAGCAATGGCGGCCAGCGCGATGAGTTCCTGTTCACGCGGATCGCTCCCGCGTTTGCTGTAGTCGGCGGTCATCGAATTCAGTCCTCTTCGCTGCTGTTCTCTGATGGTACGCCGAGGTCATCGGCATTCACGGCCTCTGTGGTGATGCCGCCGATCAGCTCACTGACCAGGGATCGCTCGGTGGCCGTCATCAGACGGGACTCGGCCAGATTGGCGATCACCCGCCACCGATCGCGCCGCGGGTCGCGGTTGGTGCTGTGGGTGGCCTCCAACGCCCACTCGAATCGTGTCCACCACTCGCGACGATTGTCCGCCCGCTGCTTCTGCGTCATCGTCACGATCACACCGATGGCAGCGACCAGTCCGACAATGAGCGTGACCCAGGCTTGTGCCGGCATGGATCGGTGGTACCACCGTTGCGCGGGTGTTGAGTGCCGGCCGACGCTCGGTGTGGACAACCATTCGGTACTTCACCGTTGCCGGTCGCGCTGCCGCCCCCCATTCGACACGCCCATGCCCCGACGACCACGGTGACATAGGGTTTCTGTGGTGTGAACGCTTGGTCGTGGGGTGCACGGCGCCCACGGTGGGCCGAGGGAGTTCGAGGTGGTGGAGGAATCGGTGACGGGTCCAGCGGAAACGCCGGAAGAGATCGACGCGGCCGAGTCGTCGGTGACACCGGTCCGTCGTCCGCCGACCCTCGACCCGATCCGCGCGCTCATCCCGCACACGGTGAGCACCCCCGCGGCCACCGCCGTCAGCGACGGGCACACCGTGCTGTCGTATGCGCAGCTCGCGGCACGTGCCCGACGCCTGGCCATCGACCTCGGCAAGGGTGGCATCCGCTACGGCGACCGCGTCGCCCTACGCCTGCCCCGTAGCGCCGACACCGTCGTCGCGATGGTCGGCGTGCTGATGGCCGGCGCCGCCTACATCCCGCTCGACCCAGACCACGACTCCGACGCTGACTCGGACTCCGGCGATGATGGCCCGGCCGCCGGACCGGTCGCGACGATCAGCGCCGGGCTCACCATCGACTGGCACCGCGACCACGCCGGCGCACCCCAGCCGGGCGACGCCTACCTGCTGCCCGTCGCCGGCACCGACCGCTGGGTCGGGGTCACCCGCGCGAACCTCACCGCCATGCTCGGTGCCGGTCTCGACGTCGTGGCCGCCGGCCCCGCCGACGTGTGGAGTTGGGCGCATCCGCTCACCGCGCTGCAGTCGGCGTGGGAGGTGTTCGGCGCACTGGCCTCCGGTGGGCGGGTGGTGGTGATCGACGACGCCGCCGCGGCCGACCCGACGCTGCTCGTCGCCGCCCTCGACACCTACGCCGTCACCATCGTCACCCAGACCCCGACGGAGATGACCGGCCTCACCGACCCGGCCGCCGCGGCAGCCATCGCCACCGACCTGCCCGCCCTGCGATGCATCGTCACCGGCGGCGATCCCACACCCATCGCGCACGCCGACTGGTTCGCCGCCCACCCCTACCTGCGGCTCGTCGCGCTGCGCGGTCACGCCGAAACCGGTGGGTGGTCGGTGGGCGGGGAGGTCGACCCGGCTGCCGACACCGGTGTGTTGGGGTCGATGCTCGACGGGATCGACTGGTCGGTCCGTGACGCCGAGGGTCGTGTGGTGTCGCCGGGGGAGAGCGGCGAACTGTATCTCTCCGGAGTGCAACTGGCACGGGGATATTGGGGTGACCCGGCACAGACCGCCGCCCGATTCGTCGCCGACCCCGAGCAGATCGGCGGCCGCATGTTCCGCACCGGGGAGATCGTCGCCGTCGACCAGAACGGGCGGGTGGTGGAGCCCGGGGGTGCGGGCGCTGGTGCTGACGTCGACGACGTCGACGTCAGCGCGCCCGAGAGCGCTGTCAACGGAGCCGAGGGCGCTGTCGACGTCGCAGAGAGCGCTGTCAACGCGGACGAGGGCGCTGTCAACGGGGACGAGGGCGCTGTCGACGGAGGCGAGAGCGCTGTCGACGGGGACGAGGGCGCTGTCGACGTCGGAACGAGTGCTGTCAACGGAGACGAGGGCGCTGTCGAGGCGGTAGTCGACGAACCTGCCGTCGATGGATCTGTCGTTGACGAGCCCGATCCGGCTGACGTTGCTGTCGCTGTCGCCGACGACGCTCCTGCCGAGCCGGAGACCGTGCACGCCGATGACACCTCCGAACATGATGCGCTGCTGCGGTTCTGGGCGGAGACCCTCGACGGGTATCCCGGCGACTTCGGTCTCGTCGACCGTCGGCCGGCCGACCGCAAACCCTCGGCCGGGGTCATCTCCCGCACCATCACCGAGGGTCTCGTCGGACTCATCGACCGCACCGCCCGTCGCCACGACGCCACCGTCGTTCATATCTTGCATGCGGCAACGGCTTTCGCGCTCAGCGTGCACACCGGCCGTGACGACATCGCCGTCGTCACCCCCATCGGACCGGGCGAGGGTGACGCCGAACCGGCAACGGTGGTGCTGCGCACCCGATTTCCCCGATCGCTCACCGTCGGTGAGATGATCGACGCCGTCCGCGACGCCGACGTCGCCGCCGCCGACCACGCGCAGATCGACCTCGCCGACATCGTCGAACAACTCGACCTGCCCGTTGCCGCGGAAACGCGCCCGGTGACTCAGGTGCAGTTCGCCGTCGGCGACACCGTCGAGGCGAATGCCCACGGATACGACCTGCGGGTCGTCGTGGACCCGAACCCGGAGAACCGTCAGATCCACCTGGTGTATCCGCTGGATCTGTTCTCCCACAAGCCCATCGAGCTGCTGGCCGCCCGCATCGGGCAGGCGCTGCGCGTGCTCACCGGCGATCCGGGTGAGCCGGTGCAATCACGGATGCTGCTCACCCGCGCAGAGCAGGCGTTCATCGCGACCCGGGCCGGGGCTGCCCCGGATGACGCGGACCCGCTGCTGCTGTCCGAGCTGTTCGAGACCGCGGTGCGTCGTTTTCCGAACCTCATCGCCGTCGACGATGGCTACCGCACGTTGACATTCGACGAACTCGACTGGTGGGTGTCGGCGACGGCCCGGCACCTCACCGACAACGGGGTGGGCGCCGGTGATCGGGTGGCGTTGCTGATCGAACGGTCCACCGAATGGGTGGTCGCCTTCTGGGCCGTGGGGCGCGTCGGGGCGACGTGCGTGATGGTCGACGGTGCCGCGGAGACGGAGGATCTGGCCGGGGTGCTCGAGGCATGCGCGACGCCCTTTGCGCTGACCCACAGCGACATTCCGCCGCTGCCCACCAAACCGATTGCCGCGTCACATGATCCGTGGGTTTCGCCCGATGCGTTGGCATACGTCGTGGTCCGCTCTGCTGACCGTGGTGACGGATTCGCCGCGGAGTGTGTCGGCGTGACCCATCGCGGCCTGCATCGCCTGGCGCGTCTCGGTGGCGTCGACGTCCTCGACCGGGTGGCGTTGACCACCGGCCCGGACTCGGACCTGTCGGTGCTGAGCCTGATCCTCGCCGCGGTCGGCGGTGCGCCCGTCGTCGTCGCGCCGGCCGCCCGCGACGACAGTGAACTCGCCGACTGGCTGCGCGGTGCGCACGCCTCGGTGATCATCGCCAATGCCGCTGTGCTGCAGACGCTTGCGCCCACCGAACTGCCCGCGGTGCGCCATGTGCTCGTCACCGGTGACACGCTGCCCGCCGAGCTGGCGGATGCATGGTCGGCGACAGCGGTCCTTGACCACATCCGCGGTCCGGAGGAGGCCACCGTCATCGGGACGGTGGTGCGGTACCGAAGCGGCGTCGACCCCGATCTGATCGGAAATCCGTTGGCGGGCATGGGCGCTGTGGTGCTGGGCAGCTCGTTGGAACCGGTCGCGCCCGGTGCCGTCGGCGAACTGTATCTGGTGGGGACCGGACTGGCCCGCGGGTACATCGGCGATCCGGCGCTCACCGCGTCACGGTTTGTCGCCGGCCCGGGTGGTGGGCGGTTGTTCCGGACAGGTCGGCGGGTGCGCTGGGATGTCACCGACGACGGCCCGGGCGGGTTGATCGGGGTTCGGGCATCCGACTGAGTGACGGCGCCTGACCTCGGTGATACCTCTGGCCGGGCGAGCCCGTCCGTGCCATTCCCTCCGCGACAGGACCGACTGATGCCGCGCAGTTCCACCGCGGTGGTCTCGACTCGCCGCTCGCCCTGGGGCTCGCGGCGGCTCGACCGACGAGGGGGCGTGCCGCTCGACCGACGAGGGTCGGTTCGACGACGGGTGGGTCTACCGGACTGGCGGGGTCGGACTCGGCCGACGGAAACCACAGCACGACTGCCGGAGATGATCCGGGTGATGTTGGCTCCGACGAGTTACGCTGCACGCGTGCGTAGTTGGGCGAAATTCTCTCTGGAAAGGTCTTGGCACTCGGCACGAGGGAGTGCTAATCTGTCGGCACGCAGTGATGGTGAGTGTGGTGCCGTCAACCTGGCGGCATCCCTGGACATAGGAGGTGTTTGCTGTGCTGCGTGTCGATCCTTTTGCTGCTGTTGATGACTGGGCAAGGGGCGTGTTGGCCGGGGAGCCGGTTGCTACCCGGCGTACTCCCCGGTTCATGCCCATCGACGTGTTCAAGGTCGATGATCACTATTCGCTGGTCGCGGACCTACCCGGTGCAGATCCCGGTTCGATCGACCTGAGTGTCGACAACGGAGTGCTCACGTTGTCGGCACACCGCAGCGCTCGGTCCGACGACGGGGTGCAATGGCTGGCCAGCGAACGATTCTCGGGTACCTACCGCCGTCAGATCACCCTCGGTGACGGCGTCGACCCGGCCAGGATTTCGGCCGCCTACGACAACGGTGTGCTGACCGTGACCATTCCGGTGGCCGAGCAGGCCAAACCCCGCAAGATCGAGATCGGCCATTCCGGGGCAGGGCGCCAGGAGATCACCGCCGGGGCAGGCTGAGGGCCCATCGACTTCCGTTTCCATGAGACGTGAGTTGATCAGTAGAGGTGATGGACATGACGGATTGCCTCGATGTGGTTGTCACGCAGGGACTTCCTGAGATTCTGGAGCCGGAGGAGGCCTGGCTGGCCGCCGAGATCGACGCACTGTTTGCCGCTGCCCACCAACGCCGATGCCGTTGCGTCGCACGGTCCAGAACGACAACAGCGTTCGGTCGTGCGGCTCGGCGGCGGATCGGTGGCACCGAGAATCCCGACGGTGATGGCGGCGGACGGCGGCCGTCGTCGCGCGGTGGTCGGCAGCGCGCACCGCCTAGCTAGTCGGTGGTGGATGCCGGACGCCCAAGCCCGTGGAATCGACCGATAGTGGGAGGAGGTGATCGGTGTCGCCGCGTGAAAGCCGGTGACACAGGAAGATTCCGATCGCACAGTGATATCTCGAAGGTCAGGTGAGGTGGTTCCGGGTCGTCGGGACCCGAGAACCCCTCCCTGCCAGAGGTATTCGTTAACGAGTACGGCCTTAGTCGAAAGGTGGGATTCATATGCCAGTCGATCGCTTGCGTGCCTCCGTTGATGCCGACGTGGCGGACGTTGTGGAGCAATGTCTGTCGGTCGATCCGGCCGATGCCGACATCAGCGAGCCCGACATCGACAGCGTGACCGTCGAAGCCGCCGACGCCGACCTGGCCGAACAGGCTCTGCCGGTCGGGTCCGACGACCCGGACGAGTACCGGGACCGCCGTGGATAGTCGATGGTGCGGTTGTCACTGACCAGGGATGCGCGCGGGGGATGTCCCGCGCTCGGGCCGGCGGATACGCCCCCCGTGCCTTGCGGCGGCTCGACTGGCGGAATGAGTGAACCAGCCGGTCACGATCCCGTACTTCGGGCTGAACAGATAGACGAGGGTGAACAAGATGCCCTGTGTCAGAACGACCATGCCGCCGGGTGAGGTGTCCTGATAGTAGGAGATGTAGAGGCCGACGACGCCGCTGACGACTGCGGCGGCTGGGGCGACGATCAGCATCCGGGGGAGCCGGTCGGTCAGCAGATGTGCGGTGGCGCCGGGGATGATGAGCATGGCCACCACCAGGACGATGCCGACCACCTGCAGCGCGGTGACGGCGGTCAGGGCCAGCAGCCCGAGAAGTGTGGCGCCCAGGACTCGTGGGCTCAGGCCGATGGCGAAGGCGTGCGTGGAATCGAAGGCGTACAAGGTGAAGTCGCGTCGTTTGGCGAGCAGGACGACCGCGACGATGCCGCCGAGGATCGCGATCTGCAGCAGGTCGCTTCGGGAGACGCCGAGGAGGTTGCCGAAGATGATGTGGTTGAGATCGGTCTGACTCGGAGTCACCGAGATCAGCACCAGGCCCAACGCGAACAGCGTCGTGAACACGATGCCGATCGCGGCGTCCTCCTTGACACGGCCACGGTCGCGGACCGCGCCGATCAACCCGACGGCGAGGAATCCGAAGATGATGGCGCCCAACGCGAAGGGGGCGCCGAGGATGTAGGCGAGGACGACGCCGGGCAGCACCGCGTGCGAGACCGCGTCGCCCATCAGCGACCAGCCGATGAGCACCAACCAGCACGACAGCAGTGCACACACCACCGATGCGATGATCGTCGCGGACAGCGCGCGGGTCATGAATCCGTAGGCGAACGGGTCGACGAGCAGGTCGATCATCGTCCCTCCCCGGTGACCGGCGCGTCGTCCAGCGGATCGAGTCCGAAAGCGCGAATGAGGTTGTCCGGGGCGATGACTCGCTCCGGCGTGTCATGCACCAGCACCCGGCGCATCAGCAACACGGCCTGATCGGCCAACTGCGGCAGCGCCTGCAGGTCATGGGTGGACACCAGCACGGTGGCGCCGTCGTCGGCGAGTTCCCGCAGGAGCGCGATGATGGTGGCCTCGGTGCGTTTGTCGACCCCGGCGAACGGCTCGTCGAGCAGCAGGATCGACGCGCCCTGGGCGATGCCGCGGGCGACGAACGCCCGTTTACGTTGCCCGCCAGACAACTGGCCGATCTGGCGGTCGGCGAACTCGGTGAGCTCGACGCGGCGCAGCGCCTCGTCGACCGCCTCGTGATCGCGGCGGCGGGGACGACGGGTGAGACCGAGATGCCTGTAACGGCCGGTCATCACCACCTCACGCACCGAGATGGGAAAGCTCCAGTCGATGTCCTCGGATTGCGGTACGTAACTGATGGTTCCGCCGCGTCGAGCACGGGCCGGGGTGAGTCCGTCGATGCGGACACCACCGGACTGCGGGGTGATCAGACCCATGATCGTCTTGAACAGCGTGGATTTACCGGAGCCGTTCATCCCCACCAGACCGCAGACGGTGCTGGCACGTAACCGAAGAGTGGTGTGCGCCAAGGCGATCACGTCACCGTAGCGGACGGTCACATCGTCGACGTCGATGGCGTACCCGGCATCCGGCGCGGTCATGACGCGGGCGCCGTTCCGGTGAGGCCGGTGACGATGGTGGTGACGTCGTGGCGGATGAGGTCGAGGTAGGTGGGTACCGGGCCGTCGGCCTGCGACAGTGAGTCGACGTAGAGGGTGCCCCCGAAGCGGGCACCGGTGGCCGAGACCACCTGCTGCATCGGCTTGTCGGACACCGTCGACTCGCAGAACACCGCCGGAATACGTTGCTCGCGAACGACATCGATGACACCGGCGACCTGTTGCGGGGTCGCCTGGGATTCGGCGTTGACCGGCCAGAGATAGTGCTCGGTGAGTCCGGCGTCGCGGGCGAGGTAGGAGAACGCGCCCTCGCAGGTGACCAGGGCGCGCTCGTTGGCCGGCAGTTCCTGCAGCGCGGCGACGAGGTCGTCCTGGACGCCGTCGAGTTGCTGCTTGTAGGCGGCGGCGTTGGCCCGGTACGTCTCGGCGCCGTCGGGATCGAGATCGGTGAACGCGGCGACCAGGTTGTCGACGTAGATCCCGACGTTCACCGGGCTCATCCAGGCGTGCGGATTGGGTTTGCCCGCGTAGGCGTCGGAGGCGATCGGGATCGGGTCGACGCCCGCGCTGACCACGACGTGCGGCACGTCGAGATCCTCGACGAACTGGCCGAACCAGGCCTCGAGATTGAGGCCGTTGTCGACGATCAGTGACGCCGTCGACGCGGTGCGGACGTCGGCGGGAGTGGGTTCATAGCCGTGGATCTCGGCGCCCGGTTTGGTGATCGACTCCACTTGCAGGCGATCGCCGGCGACGTTGGCGGCGATGTCGGCGAGCACGGTGAACGTGGTGAGGACGACGGGCTTGTCGCCGTCGGCGCGTGAGCTGCCCGAGCATCCGATCACCGTCCACGCGGCCATCAACCCGACGACCATGAGTGTCATCAAACGAACTCGATGTTGCGGCATGCCTACATCATAAGTTCGGCGACCCGTATTCGTGCAAGTCCGGCGAAACCGACCGGGGTGGGGGCTTTGCTCGACCAATCGTTCGCGTTGCGAAATCAAATGCGGGAGTTGTGCTGCACCGCGCGGCCGGTGCCCGTAATGTCCCTTGCGGCAACGGCGTTGCCATCGTGCGTGTCGAGGTGGCGCGCCGACAGTGAGTTGGGGAAACCGGAAAGGGTCCTCCACCATGACAATTCGCTGGTCTTGTCGTGCTCGACGCCGGGTGATGGTGTCATCGATCGCGGCGTGCACCGCGTCGGCGATGACGGTGGGCCTGGCGGGTCACGCCTGGGCCGTGGACCCTGATCGTCTCCGCAACGACGCCGGCTGCGTGTGGCGCACCCCCGAGGAGCAGGCCCAGCACGTCCAGACCTGTACCTTCTACTCAGAATCGTTGGGTCGCAACGTCGTCGTGCAGGTTCGCCCCTCCGACAACGAGGCCGGTGAGACCGAACACGCCGTGTACTTCCTCGACGGACTCGGTGCGAATCCGGAGTACAGCACCTGGTCGACCGCCGACGCGGGCGCGGTGTCGTCGTATTCCACCGGCACGAATCTGGTGATGCCCGCCGGTGGTGCCGGTGAATGGATGACCGACTGGCAACAAGCCCCCACCGGTAGTGACACCGCGCTGCAATGGGACGGGTTCGTCGGCGACGAACTGCCCGCGTACCTGGCGGAGAACTTCGACGTGGGGACGTCGAACAACGCGATCGTCGGGGTGTCGATGTCGGGGGCGCCCGCGGTGATCATCGGACTCAATCATCCCGAGGTGTTCACCGTCATCCGCTCCTACTCCGGCTACTACGAAACCGACAATCCTGTTGGGTGGATTGCGATTCCGCTGATCCAGATCGCGCGGGCAAACATCACCAACGGGCTGTGGGCGATGTGGGGACTGCCGCTCAGCGCGGGCAACACGTGGGGCGTTAACGACGTCTCGCAGCGGATCGCCGAGGCGAAGGCCAACGGGCAGACCGTCATCATCTCCACCGGCACCGGTATCCCCACCGAGCGCGAGCTGTCGACGGCCTGGACGTTGATCCAACAGGTCGCGCAGGAGACGCCAGAACTGCTGCCGGTCCTGCTGCCGGCGGCGGTGCAGGGCCTGGCGTTGGGGATCGTGCTGGAGGTCGGGGCACTGGTGTCTACGGCGATACTGCAAGGTGTGGCGACCGTCCAAGGTCTGCCCATCGAATTCAAGTACGCCAACGGTGGCCACAACTGGATCGCGTGGGCCGCCGACGAGGACAACGACGCCCAGGAAATCGAGGACGCGATGGCGGCGGCTTCGGCTGCGACGACCTCGGCTGCGGCGTCGAGATCGGCGTCGGCTTCGGTATCGGTTCCGGCGTCGATGGCAGCGCGCAGCGTCGTGGCCGGCGGTGACGGGGTGGTCGGCGACGGGGTGGTCGGCGACGAGGTGGCCGGTAACGAGGCGGCGGGTGATGTTTCGGGTGTCGAGCCCGCGACCTCGGTCTCACCCTCGGCCACCGCGGTACCGTCCGTACCCACCTCCGAGGCGGCCACGACGACGAGCGCGGCGAGTACGACCAGCGAGGAAGCGGTCGAGTCCAGTGCCGAGGCGTCCGAGCCGGCGACGGTCACCGAGTCGCCCGGAGCCGGCGCGTCGACCTCAGAGGAGGCCGCCACGTCGGCGGAGTCCGGTGTGCCCGCCGTCGAGGCGTCGGAGTGATTGTGGACAGCTCAGGGCTGTGCGGCTGTCGATTCGGGGTCAGCGTCGAGCACGATCGCGACGTGTACACCGACCTTGTCGGCGAGGGTGACCAGGGCGTCGAGGCTGAACTTGGAGACGCGTCCATTCATGAGTTCGGAAACGCGAGGTTGGGTGATACCGAGGTTAGTGGCGGTGACGGTCTGCGACCAGCCGAAGGTTGTGATGCGTTCACGCACGGCCCGCATCAGCGCGGCGCGGACGCGCATGTTCTCGGCCTCGGCGGGGGTGTCCATGATGTCGTCCCAGACGCTCATTGGTTCTCCTGGGGGTTACGGTGACGGGCGATTTCACGAGCCTCGGCGTAGCGCCGTTTGCCGGTGTCGAGATCGCGTTGCGTCCCCATTCGATGGGTGCTTCGGATTTCTGGTTCCGCGACACGCCACGATCGTATATCGATACCAGTATATCCGTCGACGAGGCTACCACTCGCCAGGCTTGTTGCGCAGGCGGTCGCGGCCGTCCGGTGACCAAGCAGTCGGGGACGAGGCGGTCGGTGATGCTTTGGCTTCCGACCCACCACCAGGCTGCTGACCCGACAGGTGCACAGCCCATTGAAACTGATCGCGGAACGTCACGCTATGGAGTGACGTTCCGCGACGTTCTCGGTCGTGGTGGGTTCAGGCTGCGGCGACCGCCAGAGCGTTGCGAACGGTCTTGATGACGTAGTCGGGATCTTCGATGAGGTCCTTCCAGGTGAAATGCAGGACGTTCCACCCGACATCGGACAGGTCATTGTTGCGACGCCTGTCATGCTGAAACTGGTGGGCGTCGTTGGCGTGAGAGGCGATGCCGTCGATCTCGACGGCGACCTTCTGTTCGGGAAATGCGAAGTCGATCTTGTACTGAAGCTCAGGTAGACCTGCGATCCACCCGGTGATGCCGGCGCGCTTGAAGATGCGGACCGTTTCGCGCTCGGCAGCCGATCGTGCCCCGGACCCGATTCCGAGCAGGATCTTTCGCAGATGCTCGACGTCGCGGGAGCCTCGTCGTCGATCAACCGCGGCGCGGAGCTGCTCCTCGGTCACTTTCTCCCGGAGAAGTGCTGAGTCGACGACCTCCATGCCGGCTTCCAGTACCGACAACGCCAGCGATGTGACCCGGAGGCCGCAGTTGATGACCACGTCGTCGGCAGGGAGCTGACGATGACGGATGATCGCGCCGGGGACGGAGGCCTGATAGCGAGGGGGAACCGTGATCGCGATTTGGCTGGGGCACTTGTCGGTTGCATCCCACCACCAGGCGGCGGCGTGGCCGCACACGACGGCCTGTCCGCCGGCGCGATGGGCGGTCATCCGGACACGCGTGCGCATGGTGAGTGGATGCGCAGAGACGCGATGGACGCCACGGCCCACGGGTATGAGATCGCCGGTGCGGACGAGGCGATGAACAGCGGCGCGGTTGATCCCACGGGAACGAAAGTCGTCGGCGACAAGGACACCGTCGTGCTCGAGGGCGAGCTTGCGCAAGGCAGCTGGGAGAGTCATGGGAAGTTGGACGTGGGGAAGGGCCTCGCGGTTCCATCGATTGGCCGGTGTGTTTGCAGACGTCGTGGAACGTCACGCCATAGGGCGACGTTCTACGACGTTTGACCGAACTGCTCGCGTAGTGCCCGCCGATCGACCTTGCCCGGGCCGCGGAGGGGGAGTTCATCGACGACGAAGATCTCACGCGGTGCGGCGTAGCGGTCCAGGCGGGTTGCGACGAGGTCGCGGATGCGTTGGGTGTCAACCGTTTCCGATGCGACGATCACCGCGGCCACCTTCTCGCCCAGGCGGTCATCGGGGAGGCCGACGACGGCGCATTCGCTCACTGCTGGGTCGGTGACGATGATGGCCTCGACGACCTGCGGGACGATGGTCAGCCCGCCGGAGGAGATGGCCTCGTCGGCGCGGCCGATGATGCGCAGGGTGTTTTCGTCGATGCGGCCGAGATCATCGGTGCGGAAGGTGGCCATCCGCTGGGCTGTCGGGTTGCGGTGGTCTCGACTCGCGGCTCGCCCTGGGGGGCTCGCCGCGGCTCGACCGGCGGGGGGAGGGGGAGATGCTGGAAACGCCGGATGGTCCAACAATCGGTATCCGTGGGCCACCATCGGGCCGGTGATGACGACGCGGCCCACACCGTCGGGGTTCTCGTCGAGCAGTGAAAGGTGCACGCCGTCAAGGGGAATGCCGTCGTAGACACATCCTCCGGCGGTCTCGCTCATGCCGTACGTGCGGACGATGGGAATGCCGGCGTCGAGTGCCTTGTGCAGCAGCGGTTGCGGGGTCGCGGCACCGCCGACGAGGAGCGCGTCGATGCGGGCGAGAGCTGTTGTGGCGCGCGGGTGTTCGAGGACCTTCACGAGCTGGGTGGGCACCAGCGAGGTGTAGCGTCGCGGACCGTCGAAGCGTTCGAGGGCGTCGGCGAAGGCGTCGGGATCGAAGCCGCGGGTCAGGTCGAGGACGTCGGGGGTGAAGCCCGCGGCCAGGGCGCGCAACAACACCTGCAGGCCGGCGATGTGGTGCGGTGGCAGGGCGAGGAGCCAATTGCCTTCTCCGCCGAGGTGTGTGGCGGTCGCGGCGGCTGATGCGGCGAGCGTGGCGGGCGTGTGCTGCGAACCCTTGGGCGTGCCGGTGCTGCCGGAGGTGGCGATCACCAGCGACACCTCGTCGTCGATCGGGGTGCCGATGGCGAAGGCGTCATGCAGGAGTTGCGTGGTGCGCGGGTCGTCGGCGGGGACCGGCGCGAACGCCGAAGTTCCGTCGAGGATGGCGCGCAGGTCGTCGAGGCGGTCGAGGACGGCGAGGCCCGGTGGGAGCGGGAGGGGTTGCAGGGGCCTCAGGGCTGGTCCTCGGGGTTGGTGTCGGGGGTGGGTGGGTTGGGTTGTTCGCTGCCGTGGTCTCGAGGCTCGTCGCTTGCGCTCCTCGCACCTCGACCATCGGAAAGTGGGGGCGGGCCATCGGAAGGGGAGGGGTCTCGAGGCTCGTCGCTTGCGCTCCTCGCACCTCGACCATCGGAAGGGGAGGGGTCTCGAGGCTCGTCGCTTGCGCTCCTCGCACCTCGACCATCGGAGGGGGAGGGCGGGCCATCGGAAGGGGAGGGGTCTCGAGGCTCGTCGCTTGCGCTCCTCGCACCTCGACCATCGGGGGGAGACGGCGGCGCCAACGGGGCGTCGTCGAAGGGGAAGCCGTGTTCTTCGAGGTAACGCTGCACGCGGGAGACGTCGTCGTCGTGGGGGAGTTCGTGGGTGACGGCGGTGATCTTGACGCCGGCGTCGATCTTGGAGATCGGTTCGGGCGGCGGCGCGGCCTCGGAGATCAGCTCGCCGGAGACGTGCTCCACCTCTTCTGCGGACAGTTGTCTGCGCAGGATGGCGAGCAGCGGGTTGTAGTCGCGTTCGGGGACTCCCTGTGGATACCCGGCACGAAGCCAGTCGATGATCCGCCCCACCAACGGTCGATCGGCCACGAGTGACCACCTCTCTTCATCGGACGACTCCCGACTGCCCCCTGTCGCGATTGTAGGGGGCAGCACGGTGATCGCCATGTTCGGTTCACATAGCCGAACCCGGCCGCCTCGATGCGAGGTCGGCCGGGTTCTGGCGTGTCGGAATGTCGGGCGAGGCGCTCAGACGTTCGCGGTCGGGTGCGACAGCGGCCACCCGGCGGCGGCCAGACGACCGGCCACCTGATTGATCTCGTCGTCGGTCGGAATCTCCGAGGTGACCTTGGCGATCGCGTCGGCGATGTCGGTCTCCGACAACGGCCGATCGAGATCGTGTTCACGGGCCAGGCGCAGCGCGACGTCGGTGACCTGCTCCTCATTCAGCGTGCGGATGAGCAAGGCCAGCAGCGGCGGGAACTCGGTGGGCGAGATGCCTTCCGGGTACCCCTTGCGAATCCAGTTGACGGCGGATTCGAACAGCGAGGTGTTACTCATCAAGTCCTCTTGCGGATCAGTCGATGACTCGGGCGGACGACGTGGACGGTCGAACTACTTCTTGTAGGCCCACTCGGGGAAGATCTTGATGTCGAAGTAGTAGTTGAGCGTCTGCCGGGTGATCCACAGGATGCCGAACACGATGGCGGCGATCACGATGGCGAAGAACAGGTAACCGACCGCTTTGAGGAACGGGTTGGGGGCGGTGACGGAGCCGTCGGCGTTGGCGTCACCCATGCCGGCGGCGTGCACGCGTAGTCCCACCGCGAACAGGGCCGGCAGTCCCGCACCGAAGATCAATCCGACGATCAGGACCTTGCCGATCGCTTCGAGAGTTGTCATGGGATTCCAGTGTCCTTACTGGTCAGGAGATGACGGGGTTCAGGCGACCGGAGTCGAGCCGGGCTTGGTGGTGTCGACGGACTCGGTGTTCATCTCGGCCGGGATGATCGAGTTGGTGCTCTCGTCCCATTCGGCATTGACGTTGTTCGAGTCGACCTTGTTCTGCTGCGCGCGGTACCACATGAACACCGACAGGGCGATCAGTATGGCGAAGATGACCAGCGCGCCGAGCACGTTGCCCAGCAGGTGCGCGATGCCGAAGCAGACGGCGCCGACGATGCCGGCGGCCGGCAGGGTGGTGACCCAGGCGACGGCCATGCGGCCGGCGACGGCCCAGCGGACCTGGGCGCCCTTCTTGCCGACACCCGAACCGAGGATCGAACCCGTGGCGACCTGCGTCGTCGACAGCGCCATACCGGCGGCCGAGCTGGTCAGGATGATCGCGGCGGAGCTGGCCTCGGCGGCCATACCCTGCGGCGAGGTGATCTCGACGAGGCCCTTGCCGAGGGTGCGGATGATGCGCCAGCCGCCGAGGTAGGTGCCCAGCGCGATGGCGCCGGCGCAGGTGAACACGATCCAGAACGGCAGGCCGTGGCTGACGCTGGAGGCCTCGAGGTGACCGGTGGCGATCAGGGCCATCGCGATGACACCCATCGTCTTCTGGGCGTCACCGGTGCCGTGGGCGAGGGAGACCAGCGACGCCGAGGCGATCTGGCCGTACCGGAAACCGGCTTCCTTGTGGGATTCGGCGATCTTCTTGGTGATCGCGAAGATCAGCCAGGTGCCGCAGGTCGCGACGATGCAGGCGATGATCGGTGCCATCAGACCGGGCAGGATGATCTTGGTCCACACGCCGGTCCAGTTGATGCCCGACAGGCCGAGGGCGGCGATGCCGGAACCGATGAGGCCACCGAACAGGGCGTGCGACGAGCTCGACGGCAGGCCGAACAGCCAGGTGAACAGATTCCACAGGATGCCGCCGATGAGGCCGGCGAAGATGATCAACAATGCTGTCGTGGCGCTGATGCCCGCGACCAGATCGCCGCTGTCGGGCCCCGTGGTCTGTTGGAGGTTCAGAATGCCCTTGGTGATGGTGGCAGCGACCTCGACCGAGAGGAACGCACCCACCAGGTTCAGAATGGCCGAAATCCCGACGGCGACCTTGGGCTTGAGTGCGCCGGTGGCGATCGATGTCGCCATGGCATTGCCCGTGTCGTGGAAGCCGTTCGTGAAGTCGAAGCCGAGTGCCGTGATGATCAGCAGCACAAGTATCAGCATCTCTCCGCTCATGCGGATTATCATGCGGCTCTCAGGGGCGATCCGCCTAAACTTCGGCTCATCTGGATCCGATCGTGATAGCGGTTTGACCTGCGAGTTCACCCGGTAAGCGCGCCTGTTCACCAACTGTTCATCTAATTGCCCCCCTGGGTATACCAGGAGTGACGCGACCGAGCGATCGTACGGGCGTGTCGTCGTCGGGAAACGGTGTGGAAGAATCCGGGCATGACGCTGAAGCTGGGTATGCCGATCAATTACGCGGGCGACTTCCGCGAGACCATCAACAACCTCGTCGACTTCGAGAAGGCCGGTGTCGCACGGATCTCCGTGCCCGAGGCCTACAGCTTCGACGCGGTCAGTCAGCTCGGCTACATCGCCGCCAAGACCGAGACGATGGAACTGCAGACCGGCATCCTGCCGATGTTCTCGCGCACCCCCACCAACCTCGCGATGACCGCGGCCGGCATGGACTACATCAGCGGCGGACGGTTCATCCTCGGCATCGGCGCGTCCGGGCCGCAGGTGATCGAGGGCTTCCACGGCGTCAAGTACGACTACCCGGTGGGGCGGGCCCGCGAGCATGCCGACATCTGCCGCAAGATCTGGCGGCGGGAGAAGTCGGATTATCAGGGCAAGTACTACAAACTCCCGCTGACCAAGGAGGACGGCGGCACCGGCCTGGGCAAGCCGCTGAAGATCATCAATCATCCTGTGCGCGATCGCATTCCGATGCTGCTGGCCGCCATCGGGCCGAAGAACACCGAACTGGCCGCGGAGATGTTCGAGGAGTTCCAGCCCTTCCTGTTCCATCCCGAATACGTCGACCTGGCCTTCGGTGAGCCCCTCGCGGCGGGGAAGGCCAAGCGTGATCCGGCGCTGCCCGACCTCGGCATCGTCGTCGGGGCCAGTGCGCGCATCTCCGAGGACGCCGACGAGATCGAGCGGGCCATGCAGCATGTGCGCAATCACGCCGCCCTCTATATCGGCGGCATGGGTGCGCGCGGCAAGAACTTCTACAACACCCTCGCCGTGCGCTACGGCTACGCCGACGCGGCCAAGGAGATCCAGGACCTCTATCTCGACGGTAAGAAGGCCGAGGCGGCCGCGGCGGTGCCTGACGACCTGGTGCGGGCGATGAGTCTCATCGGCCCGAAGTCGTTGGTGGCCGAGCGCGTCGAGGCATTCCGCAACGCCGGTGTCACCGTCGTGCTGGCCGGGCCGTTGGCGCCCACCCATGCCGAGCGGGTTTCCGACATGGAGCAGCTCGCCGGGATCTTCGGCTGACGGTGGGCCGTCGGATGGATCGCCTGACCCATTTCGCCACGGCCCCGAGCGGTGAACCACATTGCGGCTTTCTGACTTTGCGAAATCGGTGGTCAATCGGGTAGTCGGTTGTGCGAAGCGTTCTGCGGCGTGGAATCATTCGGGTTTAGCGTCGTGGCGCGCGGCGGCGGCCGGAACACAGGGGGCAGGCGGAGTCATGGAGCGTGAGCGGGTCGTCGGTGAGCCGACGCCCGACGCGGTGGTGGCGGTCATCAAGGTCGATCCCATGTATCGGCTGGCGTCCACGCTGGGGCATTCCGCTGCCGTTGCCGTGGCGCGTCGGCACATCGACGAGACCGTGTCGGCGATCGATGCGGAGGTGACCGTCGTCGAACTGTCGACGACGAGGTTCGCGCTGCTGATCCCGCACGGCGGACCGGGTGCACTGGATGCGCTGCGGAGTCGCTTCGAGGCGGGGGCAATTCTCATCGACACGGGCGAGCGGCCAAACTATGTCGACGTCCGCCTCGGTGTGGTCGGTGCCTGGATGCTGACAGAAGCCGTGAGTTGGGGCGAGCTCGTGCGCTTCGGGCATCGAGGGCTGTCGCGGACGTTGAGGTCGGCGTCGCGGGTCGTGGTGGTCGACGACGCACTCATCGCGGTCACCGACGACGAGGCCGCCCAGATGAAGCTGCTCGCCCGCGCCACGCCGAGCGACTTCCGGGTGCACTACCAGCCGATCGTCTCCCTCGGCGACGGTGAGGTGGCCGGGTATGAAGCCCTGTTGCGGTGGTACGGCTCGGGCGGGCAATTGTACGGCCCGTCGGCCTTCTTCCCGTTTCTGGAGGAGACGGCGCTGCTGCGTCCGGTGACGCGGGACTCGTTGGCGACCGCGGTGTCGGCGCTCGCCTCGGGCGCCATCGCCAACCACTGCCCCAAGGCCTTCGTCGCGATCAATCTGTCGGAGCGTCAGCTCCTGGACCCGCGATGTGTGGACGCGATCGTCGATGCGGCCGCCGAGAAGGGGATCGCCCTCGACCGGATCTGGGTCGAGGTGCGTGAGGACGAGATCATCCGCCGGCCGAGTCAGGCGGGCCGCACCATCGAGCAGCTCGGCGCGGTCGGCTGCACCGTGTGCATCGACGACCTCGGTGCCGGATACTCCGCCCTGAGCTACATCAAGGATCTGCCGATCGCGGTGCTCAAGGTCGATATCGCGTTGGTGTGCAAGCTACTCGTCGATCCGGTCGCGGTGGCGATCACCCGTACCATTTGCGACCTCGCGCAGGCCACCGGACTGCGGACCGTCGCCGAGGGAGTGGAATCGCCCGAGTTGATCCCGATCCTCAATACGCTGGGTTTCGATTACGCCCAGGGCTATCTGTTCGGGCGGCCGGCGGCGTTGGGGTCGTTGAAGGGGTGAGTGTTCTGCTGCGTCAGTCGCAGCCGAGCATCGCGGCCTTGCCCAGTGCGGTGTACTGGTAGGCGAATTCCTTGGTCCAGAAACCGAAATTGCTTGTGTATGAACGTGGGACGGGTTTCATGACGGTCTGACCGTCGAAGCACTGGCCGAAGATGTAGCGGGCGCGCACCATGTGGTAGCGCCAGCTGATGACCATCACCGAGTGCCAATTGCGTTCGGCGGCAAGTCGCTGCACCTCCATCGCCTCACCGCGCGTCGTCGACGGGTTGGGTGCGAAGCAGATCACCTCGATTTGCGCTGTGCTGGAGGAACATACGCGTTGCATCAACTGATACGTGCCTTCGAGGTACTCCGGCGGGATGGCCAGTTCCGGGTTGGAGATGACCACCGTGTTCGCGTAACCCTCACGCGCCAGCTGGATTCCGTAGTCCTCGCGACCGTCGTGCTCGCCGCCGAGCACGACGATCGCGTCGACGTGACGCAGCTGATCGGAGTGATCCCGGTAGAACAGTTGGTAGCCCAGGCCGTAGAAGGCGGTGAGCCCTCCGACGACGATGACGATCAGGGTGATCAGGAGTCGGCGCAGCATACGTGGTCGGCGTGGGTCAGTAGTAGTAGGGGAACGCGTCCCAGTCCGGAGAACGCTTCTCCAGGAAGGCATCTCGGCCCTCGACCGCTTCGTCGGTCATGTAGGCCAGGCGGGTGGCCTCACCGGCGAACACCTGCTGACCCATCAGTCCGTCGTCGGCGAGGTTGAACGCGAACTTCAACATGCGTTGTGCGGTGGGCGATTTGCCGTTGATGGCGCGCGCCCACTCGATGGCGGTGGTCTCCAGCTCGGCGTGGTCGGCGACGCGGTTGACCGCCCCCATCCGGTGCATCGTCTCCGCGTCGTAGGACTCGCCGAGGAAGAAGATCTCGCGGGCGAACTTCTGGCCGACCTGCTTGGCGAGGTAGGCGCTGCCGTACCCGGCGTCGAAGGAGCCGACGTCGGCGTCGGTCTGCTTGAACCGGGCGTGTTCGCGGGAGGCGAGGGTGAGGTCGCAGACGACGTGCAGGGAATGACCGCCGCCGGCCGCCCATCCGTTGACGACGGCGATGACCACCTTGGGCATGGTGCGGATCAGGCGCTGCACCTCGAGGATGTGCAGCCGACCGCCCTCGGCCTTGACGCGGGCCTCGTCGACGGTGTGCGCCCCGGCGGCGGTGACGTCGCTGTCGTGGCTGGTGGCGTACTGGTAGCCGGAGCGACCCCGAATTCGCTGGTCACCGCCGCTGCAGAAGGCCCAACCGCCGTCCTTGGGACTCGGCCCGTTGCCGGTGAGCAGGATGGTGCCGACGTCGGGGCTGCGGCGCGCATGATCGAGGGTGCGATAGAGCTCGTCTACGGTGTGGGGCCGGAACGCGTTGCGCACCTCCGGGCGGTCGAACGCGATCCGCACGATGCCGTTCGCTCGACCCGCACCGACGTGCCGGTGATAGGTGATGTCGGTGAGGTCGTCGAATCCGGGGACGGTTGCCCACTGGGTCGGGTCGAACGGTTGCGACTGCGCCGCTGCGGTGCTCATGCAGACAGGTTATCGGGGACGGATGGGGTGGCGTTGACGGCGCTCTCTTCTCCGTTGACGGCGGACGCACACGAATCTCGCAGGTCGAGCACACCCCGTGCCCATTTCTAGACATTCGCCGAGTACACCCACCCCCGCGACCTGGGCTTTTGCCGAATCTCTACTCGCAGAATGTCTAGAAATGGGCAGACGGGCCGGAGGACCAACGTGAATTCCCTCGTGCCCCGCGGATTCTCGAGACAGCGCTGTCAGTGGGCGCGGCGGCCGGTGCGAGCTGTCGGTTCTATTGCCTCGGGCCGTTCAAAGGAGTACATTTCTGCTTGGCTTTTCTCATCACGGTGGGGACGCGGCTGGGGGGCTGCGAAGTGATGATGACGGGCCGGGACAAGTGATTCTTCTTGAGGGGGAGATCTATAGTGACGCCTACGGCGTCGTCTTCTGCGCGGGAGACGACGGGGGGAAAGACGCGCGCACAGCACCTGCGGTGGTTGAATTCGTCTGCTGCACAGTCAGTTTCGGCGGACGTGTTACGGCGTTATGCGATGGCGCTCGGCTGGACGGATTTCATCGCGATCACCGCGGTGGTGTTCGTGGCGCAGTCGGTGCGGTTCGGTTTCGACACCGAGCCGTCGGGTTCGGCGGGATTGCCGGTTACGGCGATCTCGATCTGCTTGATCGTGGCCTGGATGGTGGCACTGCGCGTCTACCAGACGCTGGATCGACGGGTGATCGGTTCGGGCTCAGTGGAATACAGTCGCGTGGTCTCGGCGTCGCTGTCGGTGTTCGGAGTGCTGGCGATACTGGCGCTCGCCCTGCAACTCGACGTCTCGCGCGGATTCTTCGCGATGGCGCTGCCCGTCGGCACGGTGGCCCTGCTGGTATCGCGCTGGCTGTGGCGAAAGTGGCTGGCGCGCCGACGATCCGACGGTGACTTCATCGAGCGAGTCCTCGTCGTCGGCGAAACCCGCTCCGCCACACACCTCATCAGTCATCTGGTTGCCCGCCCCGAACTCGGTCTGCACGTCGCCGGGGCGTGCCTGCCGACCGCGCGTATGCGGCCGGCCGAGACCGCTCTGATCGTTGACGACGCCGAGATCGGCGTCTTCGGAGACTTCGACGACGTCGGTGCTGCCGTGCAGGCGTGTGGCGCCTCCGTGGTCGCGGTGACCTCGGCGGAAGCCCTCGGACATGCCGGAATGCGGGAGCTGTCCTGGGACCTGGAGAAGGTCGGTGTCTCGATGATGGTGTCGCCGGGCATCACCGACATCGCCGGCCCACGCATGATGGTGCGCCCGGTCGCCGGATTGCCGTTGCTGCACATCGACAAACCGCAGTACGAGGCCGCCACCCGGTTCCGGAAAGCCCTCGTCGACCGGGGCGGCGCCACCGTCATGATGCTGCTGATCGCGCCGGTGCTGGCACTGATCGCGCTGCTGATCAAACTCGACTCGCCCGGACCGGTGTTCTACCGTGCGACACGCGTCGGCATGGGCAACGCACCGTTCCGGATGTGGAAGTTCCGGTCGATGTACCGCGATGCGGAACTGCGCAAGCAGGAACTCCTCGATCAGAACGAGGGCTCCGGTGTGCTGTTCAAGATCCACGACGACCCGCGCGTCACCCGCTTCGGGAAACTGCTGCGCCGCTACAGCATCGACGAGCTACCCCAGTTGCTCAATGTGCTCGGTGGGACGATGAGTCTGGTCGGTCCGCGGCCGCCGCTGCCCGAGGAAGTCGAACTCTACGACGGTCGCGTCGCGAGGCGCATGCTCGTCAAGCCCGGAATGACCGGACTGTGGCAGGTATCGGGACGCTCCAACCTGTCGTGGGAGGAGTCGGTTCACCTCGACCTGTCCTACGTGGAGAACTGGTCGATCATGGGCGACGCCGCAATCCTGTGGCGCACCGTCAAAGCCGTTGTGACCAAGGAAGGTGCCTACTGATGTTGCACTGTCGTCTGTGCGGGTCGGAGCGGATGCGCAGCGTCCTCGACCTCGGCGCAACCCCGCCGTGTGAGCGTTTCCTGACGCCGGCGAACCTCGACGAGCCGGAAAACACGTTCCCGCTGCATCTTCGGCTGTGCGAGGACTGCCTGCTGCTGCAGATCCCGGCGCTGATCACCCCGGAAGACACCTTCACCGAGTACGCGTACTTCTCGTCGTACTCCGACAGTTGGGTGGCGCACGCCAAGTCGTTCGTCGACGACACCGCCGAACGTCTTGGGCTCGACGACAAGTCGTTCGTCGTCGAGGTGGCCAGCAACGACGGGTACCTGCTGCGGCACGCCGTAGACCGCGGAATCCGGTGCCTGGGAATCGAACCGTCGGTCAACGTCGGCGAGGCCGCCCGCACGGTCGGGGTGCCCACCGAGACCGCGTTTCTCGGTGTCGACACCGCGCTAGGGGTCCGCGCCGAGCACGGACCGGCGGATCTGGTGGTGGCCAACAACGTGTACGCGCACATCCCCGATCTGCTGGGATTCACCCAGGGACTGCGTGGGTTGATGGCCGACGACGGCTGGTTGAGCATCGAGGTGCATCACGCCCGAAACCTGGTGACGCTCGGGCAGTTCGACACGATCTATCACGAACACTTCCAGTACTACACGGTGCTGTCGGCGGCGCGGGCGCTGGCGACCGCCGGACTGCGCGTCGTCGACGTGGAATTGCTTACCACGCATGGTGGTTCGATCCGGGTCTGGGCGCGGCCCGACGAGGCGGCCGGCGAACCGTCGCCGCGGGTGGCGGAGGTGCTCGCCGCCGAAGAGGCCGACGGATTGCATGACGTGACCGGCTATCTGGGCCTGGCCGCACACACCGAGAGCCTGCGGCAGAATCTGCTGCGGTTCCTGCTCGACTGCCGCGCACAGGGACTCAAGGTCGTCGGCTACGGCGCGCCCGGAAAGGGCAACACGCTTCTCAATTACTGCGGGATACGACCGGATCTGGTGGAGTACACCGTCGATCGCAACCCGTACAAGCACGGCCGATTCACGCCGGGCACCCGGATTCCGATCCTGGATCCGGTGCAGATCGAGAAGGACCGGCCCGATGTGGTGCTGGTGCTGCCGTGGAATCTCGAGGCTGAGATCACCGAGCAGCTGCGTTTCGTGGGGGAATGGGGAGGGCGGCTGGTGTATCCGCTGCCTGAATTGCACACAGTTACACCGGAATTCGCCGGGTAGCGGACACTATCGACTCCGAGGGGGAGCAATCATGAAGGTCGTCTTGTTCTGTGGGGGATACGGGATGCGGATGCGCAACAGCTCCGATGATCCGGTGCCCAAGCCGATGCAGATGGTGGGGCCGCGTCCGCTGATCTGGCATGTGATGCGGTATTACGCGCATTTCGGGCATCGCGAGTTCATCCTGTGCCTGGGCTACGGTGCCACGCACATCAAGGACTACTTCCTG
Source organism: Gordonia oleivorans (assembly GCF_040044975.1). Lineage (NCBI taxonomy): Bacteria > Bacillati > Actinomycetota > Actinomycetes > Mycobacteriales > Gordoniaceae > Gordonia > Gordonia oleivorans. The sequence goes on along the minus strand of NZ_JBDZDI010000006.1, from coordinate 123,094 downwards.
AATTATCGCGAGACCGCGTCGAACGACTTCGTCATCGACGGCGGCGAGGTGAAACTCCTCGACTCCGACATCAAGGACTGGTCGATCACCTTCGTCGACACCGGCCTGGAGTCGGCGATCGGCGAGCGGCTGCGTCGGGTCCGTCCGTTCCTCGACGGCGACGAGTACTTCCTGGCCAACTACGCCGACGTGCTCTCCGACGCGCCGATGGACGTCATCGTCGACAAGTTCCAGCAATCCGGTTGTGCTGCTTCGATGTTGATCGTGCCACCGCAGTCCTCCTTCCACTGCGTCGACATCTCCGAGGACGGTCACGTCGGCGGCATCACCGCCGTGTCGAAGCTGCCGATCTGGGAGAACGGCGGATTCTTCGTGCTCAGCCAGGAAGTGTTCGACCTGCTGCCCGAGGGTGGGGACCTCGTCGAGGATGCGTGCGGCACCCTCGCCAAGGAGGGCCGCCTGTTCGGATACAAGCACGCCGGATTCTGGAAACCGGCCGACACCTTCAAAGAACGCGCCGAACTCGAGGCCGCCTACCACCGCGGTGAACGGCCGTGGATGCTGTGGGATCACGAAACGGTTCCCGCGTGATCGCTTCGCGATTCGGCGCGTTGCGCGAAATCGCGGTGCTCGGAGCACATTGCGACGACATCGCCATCGGGATGGGTGCGACACTGCTGACGCTGTGCCGCGCCCACCCCGGCCTGCGGGTGCGGGTCTTCGTCGCCACCGGAGCCCAAACCGACAGGGCGGCAGAAGAAACCGAGGCGCTCGGCGAGTTCTGTCCCGACGCCGACCTGCACGTGCACATCGGTGACCTGCCGGACGGGCGCACACCCGCGCACTGGGAGCGACTCAAAGAGTCACTGGCACAGTTCCGTCGGGGGTGTGAGCCCGATCTGGTGTTCGCCACCCAGCCCGACGACGCCCATCAGGATCACCGGGAACTCGCCACACTCGCACCCACCGAGTTCCGCGACCAGATGATCCTGGGTTACGAGATCATCAAGTGGGAGAACGACACTCCCACACCCACCCACTACCATCCCGTCACCACCGAGACCGCGCTGGACAAGGTGCGGCTGCTGCACAAGTGCTATCCGTCGCAGGTGGACCGGGATTGGTTCGACGACGAGACGTTCCTGGGACTCATGCGGATCCGCGGTGTGCAATGCCGCGTCCGCTACGCCGAGGCGTTCGTCGTCGCGAAAACCGTCATCGACTTCGGAGGACACTGACGTGCGCGTACTTCTCACCGGCCACCTGGGCTACCTCGGCACCGTCATGGCGCCCATCCTTACCGCGGCTGGTCACGACGTGACCGGTTTGGACAACGGCTATTTCGAGGACAGCGTCCTCGGCCCGTACCCGAACGACCCGCCGTCGATCTCGCGGGACCTGCGCGACGTCGAGCCTGCCGACCTCGTCGGCTTCGACGCAGTGATCCATCTGGCGGCGTTGAGTAACGACCCGCTGGGCTCGCTGGAGCCAGAAATCACCCACGACATCAACCATCACGGCTCGGTGCGGCTGGCGAAGGCCGCGAAAGAGGCTGGGGTGTCCCGCTTCCTGTACGCGTCGACCTGCTCGGTGTACGGCGCCGCCGGTGACGGTCTGGTCGCCGAGGACGCGCCGCTGCGGCCGGTCACGCCGTACGCGGAGAGCAAGGTGCGCGTCGAGGGTGACGTCGCCGCGATCGCCGACTCCGGTTTCACCCCGGTGTTCCTACGTAATGCCACCGCATTCGGCTTCTCGCCGCGGTTGCGCGCCGACATCGTGCTGAACAATCTCGTCGGGCATGCGGTGCTCACCGGGCAGGTGAAGGTGCTCTCCGACGGCACGCCGTGGCGGCCGCTGGTGCATGCCCGCGACATCGCCGAGGCGTTCCGGGTATGCCTCACCGCGCCGGCCGACGTGGTGTCGGGGCAGGCGTACAACGTCGGCACCGAGGTGAACAATCTGACGGTCGCGCAGATCGCCGAACACGTCGTCGACGCGGTACCCGGATCGAAGCTGGCCATCACCGGGGAGACGGGCGCCGACACCCGCTCCTACCGTGTCGATTTCAGCAAGGCGCGCGACGAGATCGGGTTCACCGCCGCGTGGAGCGTGGCCGACGGTGCCGCCGAACTGGCCAAGGCCTACACCGAGTACGGGCTGACCCAGGAGGCGTTCACGCAGCGGTTCGTGCGGCTGGCGACCCTGGAGCGGCTGCGCGCCGCGGATGTCCTCGACGACTCGATGCGACGGCTGGGTGCGGTCGCGCGGGTGATGTCGTGACCGCGGTGAGGCTCAGCGCAGCTGGGTGACCAGGGTCGCCCAGCTGCCGGCCGCGGCGTCGCGTGCCGACACGGTGGTGATCGGCTGCGGCCAGGCGATCGCGAGGTCCTCATCGGCGTGGTGGACACCGATGTCCTCGCTCGGATCGTGCGGCCGGTCGATGCGGTAGCAGACATCGGCGACCGTGCTGAGCGCCTGGAAGCCGTGCAGGAAACCCGGAGGGATGTAGAGATGGGCGAACTCGACGTCGTCGAGCAGGAAGGCCTGCTGCGCACCGAAGGTCGGGGAATCCGGGCGGATGTCGACGATGACGTCGTGCACCGCGCCGTGCGCGCAGCGGACGAGTTTCGCCTCGCCACGCCCGGAACGCCCGTGCATGCCGCGGATCACGCCCTGCGCCGAACGGGATTGGGAATCCTGCAGGAACTGCGCTGCGGCACCGGGGCGGCCGAGGGTCTCGTCGAAGATCTCGGCGTCGAAGGTGCGCGTGAACAGGCCGCGGTCGTCCCGGAATGGGGTGGGCCGCATCAGCAGCACGTCGGCAAGATCGGTGGTGTCGATGATCACGTCTTTCATGATGGCATGCGCGACAGGAGGAATCGAGCATGAAATGGTGCCGGGGATGCGGATCGTGGGGACTGCGACGGATTCTGGATCTGGGACAGGTGCCGGCGGCCGATGACTTTCCGTTGGCGGCCGCGCCGGTGACCGCAGCGGAGACATCGCATCCATTGGCGATGGATCGGTGCGCGGCATGTGGTCTGGCGCAGCTCGCCGACGACGACACGGTGACCGCCGAGCCGCGGGGGGTGGAGCCGCAGGCGCTGCGGGATCAGGCGGCGGCAGCGGTTGCCGACGTCGCCGCAGCGGGCTATCTGCGGGGACAGACCGTGCGGGAGTTCGGTAGCCCGCACGGCGGGACATGGTTGCCGTTACTGGCGGAGCGGGGATTTGTCGAATCCGACTGTGCCGACGTGGTACTCGACTCGTTGGGCATCATGCATGAGCCGGACCAGGCGGCAGCCTTCGCCCGGCGCGTCGCATCGACCGCGCCGGATGGGGTGCTCCTGATGCACTTTCACTCGTTCGCGACCATCATGCGTGAAGGCCAATGGAATGCGTTACGGCACGGGCACTTCGCCTACTACTCGCTGCGGTCGATGACGACTCTGCTGCGGGTGTGCGGGATGTCGGCGGTGGATGCGTGGCGCTATGACCTCTACGGCGGGACGGTGCTGGTGGCGGCACGTCTCGGTGTGCATGCGCCGTCGGAGACGTTGCGCGCCATCGCCGACTACGAAAGCGCGGTGTTGCGGGGAATGGACCCGACGGCCTTGCAGGATGCCGTCGACGCACACACGGCGGTGCTACGGGAGTGGCTCGAGGCCGCGCGTGGGGCCGGGGAGTCGGTGTATGCGTATGGCGCCGCGTCGCGGGCGGTGGCGCTATTCCATCGTGCCGGGGCCGACACGTCGCTGGTGGCCGGTGTCGCCGACGCGTCCCCGGGGAAACGGGGACGGCGCATGCCCGGCACCGACATCCCGATCATCTCGCCGGAGGAACTCATCGCGGCGCAACCGGATCGAGTCCTGTTGACGGTGCCCGACCTGCTCGACGAGGTGAGCACACGGTATCCGGAACTGTCCGGGAGGTGGTACGTCGACGGACTCGATCTGAACGGGACCGGTGTCGCGACCGCCGGCGGGACGAGAGTCTCCGGTGATGTCAGGGAGGTGCAGGTGTGATGACCGAGCGAAGTTTCGAGCGTTCCAATCAGCTTCAGGCACAGTTGCATCGACTCGTCCCGGGTGGGGCGCACACGTATGCTCGTGCCGCCGACCAGTATCCGGAATTGATGGCGCCGATCATCGTGCACGGTCACGGTGCTCGGGTGTGGGATGCAGACGACAACGAGTTCGTCGAGTACGGCATCGGATTGCGGTCGGTGACGTTGGGACACGGGTATCGGCCGGTGATCGACGCGGCGTACTCCGCGATGCTCGAGGGGATGAGCTTCTCGCGACCGACGACGTTGGAAGTGGATGCCGCCGAGGACTTTCTGCGGTTGGTGCCCACCGCCGACATGGTGAAGTTTGCCAAGAACGGCTCCGATGCGACGACCGCGGCGATCCGGCTGGCGCGTGCGGCGACCGGGCGGGAGCGGGTGGCGGCGTGTACACATCCGTTCTTCTCCGTCGACGACTGGTTCATCGGAACCACCGGAATGAACGCGGGCATTCCGTCGTCGGCCACCGACCCGGTGGTGCGCTTCGACTACAACGACCTCGACTCGCTGCGCGTGCAGTTCGAGCGGTTTCCCGACGGTATTGCCGCGGTGATCCTGGAGGCGGCGACGGCGATGGCGGAGCCGGTGGCGGGGTTCCTGGAAGGTGTCCGCGCGCTGTGTGATCGTTACGGCGCGGTCCTGATCTTCGACGAGATGATCACCGGGTTCCGGTGGTCGGAGCATGGCGCGCAGTCGGTGTACGGGGTGCGCCCGGACCTGTCGTGCTGGGGTAAGGCGATGGGCAACGGATTCCCGATCGCGGCGTTGGCCGGGCGGAGGGAGTTGATGGAACTCGGCGGTTTGAACACCGACGCCGATCGCGTGTTTCTGCTGTCGACGACGCACGGCCCGGAAACCGGATCATTGGCGGCGTTCCGGGCGGTGGTGCGCGCGTATGAGGAGGGCGATCCGATCCGACGAATGGAGGCGGCGGGGCGTCGACTCGCGTTCGGGGTGAACGAGATTGCCGCCGAGTTCGGGATCGGCGAGTACCTCCAGGCCGTCGGCCGGCCGTCATGCCTGATCTTCCTGACCCGCGACCACACGGGCGCACCGTCGCAGGAGTTCCGGACGTTGTTCCTGCAGGAGCTCATCACGCGCGGTGTGCTCGGGCAATCGTTCATCACCTCCGCCGCGCATACCGACCGCGACATCGACGACACCATCGACGCCGTGCGAGGCGCATTACCCGCGTATCGCAAAGCACTGGAGGCGGGTTCGGTGGAGGGTCTGCTCAACGGTCGGCCCGTCGCGCCGGCGTTACGCGCCAAGGCCGAGCCGCGGAGGTTGTGACGTCGGCCGGCGGGGTCCATCCGTTGGTCGAGCCGGTGAGGAGCGCAAGCCGCCGCGTTGAGCTCCGTCGAAACGACGAGCCGTGTCGAGCGTTCATCCGTTGGTCGAGCCGGGCGGAGCGCCAGCGGAGCCCGTGTCGAGACCCGGTGAGATGGGGCTGGGACATTCTGGGCGGGTGAGGTTGTCGGCTTTCGGAGGTCTCGAGGCTCGTCGCTTGCGCTCCTCGCTCCTCGACCAGCGGGAGGGGCGTCGGCACTCGGTCAGCGGGGTTGCGTCGGCCGGCGGGGGTTGCGTCGGGTCTGGGCCGGCGAGGTGACCGCCCGCTGTGGTGGGCTTTCATTCGTTGGTCGAGCCGGGCGGAGCGCAAGCCGCCGCGTTGAGCTCCGTCGAAACGACGAGCCGTGTCGAGACCCGGTGGGGTGGGGCTGGGAGTTGTTGGGCGGGTCGGGTTGTCGGCTTTCGGTGGTCTCGAGGCTCGTCGCTTGCGCTCCTCGCTCCTCGACCAGCGGGAGGGGCGTCGGCAGTCGGCCAGCGGGAAGTGGCGTCGGCACTCGGCTGGCGGGGGTGGCCTCGACCTCGACAAGCTCGGCCCGGCGGATACACCGACGCGCAAGCTCGTCGGCACTCGGCCAGCGGGGGTTGCGTCGGGTCTGGGCCGGCGAGGTGACCACCCGCTGTGATGGGCTTTCATTTGTTGGTCGAGCCGGGCGGAGCGCCAGCCGCCGCGTTGAGCTCCGTCGAAACGGAGCCCGTGTCGAGACCCGGTGAGATGGGGCTGGGAGTCGTTGGGCGGGTCAGGTTGTCGGGCTGCGGTGGTCTCGAGGCTCGTCGCTTGCGCTCCTCGCTCCTCGACCAGCGGGAGGTGGCGTCGGCACTCGGCCGGCGGGGTGGCCTCGATACGCGACGAGCTCGCTCCGCTCGAGCGGCGCACTCGGCCAGCGGGAGCTATGCGAGCGGCGGGATCGTCGGCTCGATGGTGGTGGCGTAGGACTCGATGTGGCCGCAGGGGTTCATGCCCCATTCGAGGGCGGTGACGCTGACGGTGACTCGCAGCGAGGTGATTCCGGCGTTGTCCTTCATCGCCAGGGTGCATTGTGATTGGCTGCGGACGATGACGGCCGGGCGTTGATTGACGTTGACGCCGATGAGGTTGCCCTGATGGGAGTCCCGGTACGCCTCGAAGGTGGTCGTCGACTGGGAGAGACGCACGGTCGTGTCCGAGGACGAGACCTCACAGGCGCTGGTCTCGGTGGCCGCCGGGGCGACGGGTGTGCGGGTTGCCGGGTTGAGGTCGAGTTCGCGCATCAGGTTGTCGCCGACGGCGGTACACGGATCGGAGATCGCCGGCGCCGACGATTCGGACGCGGTGTCCGACGATGATCCGCAGGCCGCCAAAGCCGTCGCCACCGGGATGGCGAGAACGGCTCCGGTGGCGCGGCGGAGAATCGTCGGATAGGTCATGCCGAACTCTTCCGGAGGCGACCCAACGCGACCTCGGTGCGCGCGGTGATGGCCTGCTTGGCCGGGTGGATGCGGGTCAGCGCGCCCGGTGCGACGCACAAGCCGGCGTAGATGGTTCCGGCGCGCGCGGTTCGACGCAGTCGGAAGGCTTCGCGGGCAGCGATTCTGGCGGCCGCGGCATCACCGTCGAGGAGGGCGTGGCGGGATCGTCGGATCTGCTGCTGATACCGGAGCCGACGCAGGGTCGAATCCAATGCGGCCGCCTCCTCGGCGGACAGTGACGTCCCCGCACCCGCCTGAAAGGACCGCATCAGTTCGTTCTCGAATCGCTCCACCCGGGCCGGGTCTCGTGACAACGAATCCGACCGGAGTCGGTACCGCGCCAACGCCTCCGGCAGGAGACGCACATCGAAATCGCGCACCAGCCGGCACCAGATGATGACCGACTCGTCGACATCGGGCATTCCGGTGCCCTGCGGGTCGTATCCCTCGACGGCATCCCATGCCGAGCGGCGGATGGCGGCGCAGTAGTAGGGGACGCACCCGGAGAGCACGTCCACCAGGGTCAGCGGCGTGTCCGCGGACGGCGGGTGATGCACACCGACCGACGCCATGTAGTCGACCGGAAGATTCACCGACACATCGGGTTCGCCGAAACGGTGGGCATCCACGCCGACCGCCGCGACGCCGGGCTCCGCGTCGAACACCGCGAGCACCCGCTCGACGAACCGGGGGAGCAGCATGTCGTCGCTGTCGAGGACGCACACGAACTCCCCCGAAGCGGCGCCCGCCGCGGTCATCACGCCGCCGCGATAACCCCGATTGGGCTGGCGCACCAGACAGATCCGCGCATCGTCGGCGGCATACCGCCCGACGACCTCGGCCATCGCGTCGGATTCGCCGTTGTCGACGACGACAAGCTCCCAGTCCGGGCAGGTCTGGGCCTGCACGGACTCGATGGTCGCGCCGATGAGATCTTCAGTTCCCCACGCCGTCGTGAGAAACGACAGCCGGGCACTCACCACGCGATTCCGGTGTAGTTCAACCGGTCCCGACGGCCGTGCGCCTCGGGTACCCGCACCAGGTCGAGCACCAGGCGGTCATCGTCGAGGGTGCTGAGCATGTAGGACACCTGCGGATCCTGCGATCCGATGACGAGGACCTCGGCGTGCTCGGCGACCGCGGACAGATCACCGGTCAGCAGTTCACCCAGGTGCGGCAACCGTTCCTCGATGTAGGCGCGGTTGGCGCCCATCAGGCGGGACAGGTTGACGTTGCTGTCGAAGATCTTGACGTCAAAACCCTTGCCCAACAGACGTTCGGCCAGCTCCACGAGCGGGCTTTCCCGCAGGTCGTCGGTGCCCGGTTTGAACGACAGTCCGAAGATGCCGATCTTGCGTTTGTGCTGACGCATGATCGCCTCGACGGCGCGCCGCAGGTGAGCCTCGTTGGAGAACAACAGATTCGACAACACCGGCACCTCGACGTCGTTGCGGCGGGCCACGTGGGTCAGGGCGCGAACGTCCTTCGGCAGACACGAACCGCCGAAGGCGAATCCGGGACGCAGATACGCCGGGCTGATGTTGAGTTTGGTGTCGGCGAGGAAGATGTCCATCACCTCGTGCGAATCGATGCCGAGGGAGGCGCAGATGGCGCCGACCTCGTTGGCGAAACCGGCCTTGAGGGCGTGGAAGCTGTTGTCGACGTACTTCATCATCTCCGCGACCGCGATCGGCACCCGGAACCGCGGCCCCGGCAGCCCGTCGTAGATGGCCTCCACCATCGCACCACTGCGCGAATCAGACTGCCCGACCACGGTTTTCGGGGGTTCGTTGAAGTCACGCACGCTGGTGCCCTCACGCAGGAACTCCGGGTTGACGCAGACGCCGAAGTCGACGCCAACGCGTTTGCCGGAGGTCCGCTCCAGGATCGGGATCAGCAGGTTCTCGCACGTCCCGGGCACCATGGTGCTGCGATAGACGACGACGTGCCAGGCGTCCTTGCCGGCGAGGGCGGCGCCGATCTCCTCGGTGGCGCGTTCGAGGTAGGCGGTGCTCAATGCCCCGTTCGGCGCGGACGGCGTGCCGACACACACCAGGGTGATGTCGGTAGCCGCGACCGCCGCGGAAGTGTCGGCCGAGACCGTCAGTCGACCCGAATTGACCTGTTCGGCAGTCAATTCGCCGATCAGTTCCTCCACAACCGGCGCTTTTCCGCGTCGTACGAACTCGACCTTCTCCGGGTTGGCGTCCACCCCGATCACCGGGAAGCCGCGCTGCGCAAAGCATGCCGCAGATACGCACCCGACATAGCCGAGTCCCACAATGCTGAGTCGTGCGGCCCCCACCACACTGTTCGACACATGCACCTCAGCGCGTGTGTCGTCAACGTGAACCGTCAAGGTTCCCCCCATATATGTTTGTGATGTCCCCCCGTCGAGTCACGTCGATCCGACGGCCCGCTCGCGAATTCCGGGTCCCCTCGTGTCCCCCAACACGACTCCGTCCTTGGCGATGGCAATGTCCAGGCTATGGCTTTGCGCGTGAAAACGCCAGTCAATCACCAAGTTTTCTTGTGGAAACTCGGACAAATCGGTGTTCTGGCGGATGGTGAGTTCGGTCACCGGCTCGTCCGGCGTGAGCACACTCACCATCGCGATCGGTAACTCCGCGTGGCCGGACATGCCCAGCAGGGTTGCCGGTATCGCCTTCTCGAGGCGTTCGCTCCACCACCCCAGATGCGATGCGGGATCACCGCGGTGAACCTCGGTGCGCAGCGGTGTGGTGGCGGCGGTGACCAGGTGATGGGTGCCAGCCTGCCGATCGCGGGGATCGGTGAGTGTGGCAGCCGCGGCGCCGGTCTCGTCACCATCCGTGGCGGCGACGGTGTCGGCGTGGATCGACGGCGCCAGCGGCCACGACACCGTCGCACGGTGGGATCCGGTGCCGGTCAGCAGGTCGACGACGACGATCTCGGGGCGGTCGGGTGCGGCGATCAGCCAACGCCGATGCGTGACCGGCTGCGAAAGTCGCTGGTAACCGTCGTGTTCGGCGTCGACGATGCCAGCCTCGAGATCCACGGACCGAATGCGCACCGCCGCGTGGTCATTCCACAGGAACGGGCCGCCGATCACCGACTGGTCGGCGCCGTCGACGGTGACCGTCGCATGAACCCGGGTGCCGCGGTGAACCGTTCGGCGCTGCGGGGTGCCGTAGTAGCTGCCGGCGCCCGGATCGGTGATGATCTCCCGACCGTCGTCGGCGAGGGTGATCGACAGGGCGTCGGCGTGCCCGTGGGCGGCGATCGAAAGGAAGCCGAGCGGTCCCACGTCCATGGTGAGGCGTCGACGGCCACTGCGCAGCACCACCAGCCCGGCGTCGGGGGCGTGGAAGGAGTCCGGGACCGTGGTTTCCGAGTGTGGCGCGTGGGGATCGGCGAGCCATGCGCCGGTGAGTGATTCGGTGCCGCGACGGGTGAGGGTCCGATCGCCGAGTGCGCGGCCGACGATCGCGAGGTGGCTGCGTACCGTGCGGGTCGGTTCGGCGTCGAGACGCAGAGCGAAACCCTCGTCGTCGTCACCGTAGCGAGGGGCCGGATCTCCGGTGCCGACGGTCGCGGCCAGGAATCGCGTGCTGCGCCCGATGGCGTCGGTGAGTGCCGGCGGCGCCGTGCCGTCGCGCAACGCGATCAGGCGGGCGACGACGAGAAGGAGTTCGGCGGTGAAGATCTGGTAGCCCACGGCCTGCTCGGCGCCGGATCCGTCGGGCAGGATCTGGCGGTTGGCGTGCGTGATCAGGGTGCGGACCGCGTTGCGTTCCCAGCGCTGCGCATCCGGAAGGTCCGGCAGGATCAGGGCCACCGTGGCCAGGCCGGCCATCTCCCCGATCAGGTGATTGTTGGCGGAACTGAACAGGCTGCGACCGGCCCAGCAACGTTGCGCCGACGCCGCGAGGATGCCGGCGGCAGCGACGAAACGGTCCTCGGTGAACTGCGGACTCTCACGCAGGCCCTGCAGGGCGATCGCCACCGAGATCGCGCGCACCCCGGCCTCGAAACCGCCGCGCCACGCGATCCCGGTGCCGGGTGGGTTCTGGGCGATCCACGAATCGAGTTGCGCGAACGCCGCGTTGGCGTAGACATCGTCACCGGTGATCAGCCATGCCTGGGCGAGCCACGGGAGGTGCTGGAGCCGGTTGAGTTCCCAGATCCACTTGACGTCGCCGCCGGCGGTGCGGTGATCGATCCGCGACGCAGCGATCGAGGGCCAGGTGACATCGGCGACGGGATCGTGATTCCAGTCGACGGGGGTGGCCAGTTGCGCAGTTGGATAACCGAACCAGCCGAAACGCAGCGCCACCGCGTCGTCGGCGGCGGCGATCAATGCCGCGGTGTCGCGGGGATGTTCGCGGGCGATGCGTTGCGCGCGGGCGCGGTCGAGCAGGATCGGACGATTGTGCCCGGCACGGAATGCGGCGTGCGCGGCGCCCCACTCCTGCGCGGTCAGGCGCGCGGGTCGGGTCGGCAGCGGTGACCGTGACCGCGCGGTGGTGACGACCCGCCAACCGATTTCGGCCGGCGACATCGAACGCAACCGATCGGCGTACCAGGACAATCTGGACATCGGCTTCCCCTCGTACAGGTATCGCGCAAGACGACGGCGACACGGTAGTCTCAGTGAGGTCAGCGGGGGGAACGCCGACTGTGTGGCGGATGGGCGACATCCGAACTCACACATCTCGAGTACATGACTATAACGGCATAGGGGAGTGCTATGGCACCACCGGGGGGATCGCAAAGTCTCAAGTATCGTCTGCGGCGGGCACATCCGCTGCGGATCAGTTCGGGTGTGACGTTGTCGCGGATGGCGAACGCCGACGAGGCCGAGTTACGCCGATACCAGGAGCGACGGCTACGTGCCGTGGTGGCGGTTGCGGCCCGTCGGTCACCGTTCTATCGGAAGTGGTTTCGTGACAACAGCATCGAACCGGGGGCGATTCAGACGCTGGACGACTTGGCGTTGTTGCCGCTGATCACACGCGATGACCTGGTCGAACGGCCCGACGACTTCCGGGTGTATCCGGCGAGCGTGATGTGGCGGTCGCATTCCAGCGGTACCAGCGGTAAGGCGGTCACGGTGTACCGCACGCCCGGGTCGTCGGTGTATGAACTCGGTGCGCTGGAACGACAATGGGGTTGGTTCGGGTTGCCGCGGTCGGCGCGTCGGGTGATTCTGCGCGGCTGGGCCGGTGGTACCGACGGCGCGGTGACCCGGGAGGTTCCCGGTGCCCGTCAACTGTTGGTGTCCAGCTACAACCTGACCGCCGATCGCCTCGACGAGATCGTCACGGCGATCGAGGATTTCCGCCCGGACGCCATCGAGGGCTGGCCGTCGAGCATCACGCTGCTCGCGGCACTGCTGGCCGAACGGGGGCGCCGTCTCCCGGTGCGGGCGCTGATCACCTCGTCGGAGGTGATGAGTGCGCGGCAACGTGACCTGATGCGGGAGGTGTTCGTCGGGCCGATCGTCGATCACTACGGCCAGACCGAACGTGTTGCCCTCACCGGCAATTGCGAAGCCGGTGGCCACCATGTGTTCAGCGACTACGGGATCGTCGAGTTGCTGCCGGTGCCCGGGGCCGCCGATCGGTGGGAGATCGTCGGGACCGCGTTGCACAACTACGGTTTTCCGTTGTTGCGGTACCGCACCGGGGACGAGGTGGGGCCGACGCCCACGACACCGTGTCCGTGTGGTCGGGCGTTTCCGCAGATCGGGAGTATCGACGGGCGCAGCGAGGATGCCTTCCACACCATCGATGGTCGGCCGTTGCCGTTGCCCGCCACCATCGTCGACGATCTTGTCGGGCTGCGGGAGGTGCAGATCGCGCAACTGGCGCCGGGCGAGTTCGAGGTGCGGGTGGTGCCCGGCCGCGGGTATGACCGGGTGGAGATCGCCGCGCAGATCCACGACAACGTCGCCACGTATTTCGGTGCCGGACAACAGGTGACCATTCGGGAACTCGAGTCCATCCCACGTCCGGCGAGCGGGAAGCTCAAACCTGCCGTGGTGATCGGCGGACGATGACGCGTCCGCGCTTCATGCGTCGATGGGGACCGGTGCCGGCGGTGCTGACCGCGCTGGTGCTGGGGCTGTCGGCGTGTGGGGGTGGCGGTGCGCAGTCATCGTGGAGGGCGACGGTCGGATCGTCGACGGCGTCGGTGGCCGATACCGCGCAGACGCAGGTCATCAGCCCGGAATTTCCGCGCACCGCAACGTATGTCCTCGATCAGGACAAGCTGCCGACGCTCGACGCGCTGGCCCGATACGACATCGTCGTCGTCGACGCCGAATGGCAGAACCGGCTGCCGCGCAGCTTCTTCGCCGACCTGCGATCCCGGCACCCGGGAATCATCCTGTTGGCGTATGTGAATCTGGTGGACAAGATGCCGCGGACCGGGTCCCGCGGGTACTGGCAGAACGCGTACACCCTGTGGCAGTTCAGCAACTCCACCACGAGCCGATTTCCGCGACAGTGGTTGTCCTACACCGCGTCGGGAAAACCGGTGCACGAGTGGCCCGGTCACGTGATGACCAACCTCACCGACCAGGCGCCGCGGGTCAACGGGCAGACCTACGCCGAGTACGCGGCGAACTTCGTGGTGGATCAGATCTGGGACACCGGGCTGTGGGACGGGGTGTTTCTCGACGTGTGGGCCGAACGGATCTACACCGCCGACGCCGCTGCGTGGGATATCGACGGCGATGGGAAGGATGAACCGGCCGACGAGATCATGGGACCCGGCGGGCCGCTGGATCGCGGACTCAGCAGCGCCGAACGGATCATGCGGTCCCGCATGGGAAATGCGATCCTCATCGCCAACGGTGATCGCACCCTGAGCGAGCAACGGTTGAACGGCCGGGTGTTCGAGAGTTTCGCCGACCCGCTGGCCGATCGGTCGATCGACGACGACCTCACGGCTTATGTTGCGGCACAGACGTCGTCGCAGCTTCACCAACCGATCGTCGGGATGACCATCGACTCCGTCCGGGGACCCGCGACGTCGAGGTATGCCCGTGCGCGACTGTTCCTGACGTTGACCCTGCTGCAGAACGGCTGGTGGGCGCCGATGGGCGCCGACTACGGCCAGGTTCGCTACTACGACGAATTGGACGGTGGTGGTCTCGGCCGCGGCTACCTGGGCAAGCCGATCGTCGCCGATCCGGACATGGCCGCGCTGTCGGCGCGGACGTCAACGGGGACCGGCTCACCACGAGAAGGCGTGTACCGACGCGACTTTGATCACGGCATCGTGCTGGTGAACACGACGGATGAACCGGTGAGCATCGACCTCGAGCGACCGTACCGCCACCTCAAGGGAACTCAGGATCCGGTGGTCAACAACGGGCGGTCGGTGCAGCGGGTGGCGATCGGTGCGCGTGATGGTGTCGTCTTGGTGCGGTAGAGGCTGGGCGCTGGGTGGCTTCCAGCGCGGGTTGCGGTGGTCTCGAGGCTCGTCGTTTCGACGGAGCTCAACGCGGCGGCTGGCGCTCCTCGCACCTCGACCGACGGAAGGGGGCTTACGCTGTGGTGCAGCTCTTTTCGTTGGTCGAGCCGACCGGAGCGCTAGCGGAGGTCGTGTCGAGACCTGGTGGGGTGGGGCTGGGAAGTGTTGGGCTGGTCGCGTTGTCGGGTTGCGGTGGTCTCGAGGCTCGTCGCTGGCGCTCCTCGCACCTCGACCGGCGGGAGGGGGCTTGCGCTGGGGCGCAGCTGGTTTCGCTGGCTGTGTCGGAGAGAAGCGATCGGTCAACTGGTGCGGGTGAACAGATCTTCGTAGAACTCGAGCAGGTTGTGTTGGGATGTGGCCCAGGAGAGTTGGGATTCCACTCGGGATCGGCCGAGGGTGCCCATCTCGGCTCGGCGTTCGGGGTTGTCGAGGAGTTCGTTGAGGGCTTCGGCGAAGGCGGCTTCGTCGTTGGCGGGGACGTAGATCGCGGCGTCGCCGGCGGAGACCCGTGCTTCGACGAGGTCGAAGGATACCAGGGGGCGGCCCATCGCCATGTATTCGACCACCTTGTTCATCGTGGAGAGATTGTTCAGTGGGTTGAGCGGATCGGGTGAGAGGCAGACGTCGGCGGTGGACAGGCAGGTCTGTACGTACTCGTCGGGGACGCGGCCGGTGAATTCGACCATGTCGTCGAGCCCGAGATCGGTGGTCAGAGCGACCATCTCGTCGAGGGCGTCTCCGGCTCCCATGAAGATCGCGTGCACGTCGTCGCGGCCGATCTCGGTGCGCAGGTACTTCAGCGCGCGGATGGCGTAGTCGACACCGTCCTGCGGGCCCATCACCCCCAGGTAGGCGACGAGATGCTTCTTACCCTGCGCCAGAGCAGTATCCGGTGTGCGCATGACGAACCTCTCGAGGTCGGGGGCGCTGCGCACCACACGCACCGCGTCGGGTGACATCTTGCCCCGTTCGATGGCGACGCTGCGGTAGCTCTCGTTGGTGGAGATCACCCCGTCGGCAGCGGCGAAGGTCACCCGCTCCACGGCCCGTGTCGCGCGGTAGAGCCAGTTGCGGCCACCGAAGCGGGATTCGAACAACTCGGGCACCAGATCGTGGTGATCGAAGACGAATGCCTTGGCGCCCAGCAGTTTCAGCAGCAGTCCCACCAGGAACAGCAGGTCCGGGGGATTGCAGGCGTGCACGGCGTCGATGCGTTCGTGGCGTCGCACCCGCAGTGCCAGGCGGGTGGTGTGCCACAGGGCGAGACCGTACTCGCGCAGATACCCGGCCGGACCGCCGGTGGCCGGGCGCAACGGATATCGCAGGATGCGCACCCCGTCGATGGTCTCCTCGGCCGCGGTGTCGGTGGCGGTGCCCTGAGGGCAGATCACGGTCACCTGGTAGCCGCCGTCGACGAGGGCGCGCGATTCCTGCCAGACCCGCCGGTCGAACGGAACCGACAGGTTCTCGACGAGGATGAGGATGTGACGCTTCATGATCGGGCCCTTCTACGTGCGAGTGCCGACACGAGATTCTGATAGTCGTGTGCGGTCTTGGTGATCTGATAGTCGTTCTCGGCGCGCCGACGGCCGGCGGAACCGAGCCGTCGTCGCAGTTCGGGATGGGCGGCGAGGTCGGAGAGGCGTTCGGCCATCGAATCCGCGTCGCCGACGTCGACGAGGTAGCCGTTGACGCCGTCGGTGACCATGTCGCTCAACGAGCCGCAGTCGGTGGCAACCACCGGCAGCCCGGCGGCCATGTACTCGATGACAGCGAGCGGCACCCCCTCGTGCACCGACGACAGGCAGCCCGCGTCGAAGGCCGGCAACAGGTTCGCGACGTCGCTGCGGACACCGGTGAACACGATGTGCTCGTCGAGGCCCAGAGACGAAGCCAGAACGCGTAATTCCTTCTCCCGATCACCCTGCCCGATCACGAACAGGCGCGCGTTCGGATGGGTACGCACCAGCCGGGACATCGCGTGGAAGGCCACCTCGTGCGCCTTCTGAGACGACAACCGGGCGACCATCCCGATCGCGAAGTCGTCGGGCTTGATGCCGAGATCGGCGCGAGCCCTCTCCCGTTCGGTGTCATCGACCGGCGGTGGAATGACGATCCCGTTGGGGATCACCACCTCCCAGGTGCGGCTGATCGCGGAGGTGCCGACGCCCTCCTGATCGTGCAGGTAGCGTCCCTGGGCGGGGCTCAGCAGCACCAATGCCTGACTGGCCCACAGGGTGTCGACCGCCCAGCGGGGCAGCACCCGGCCGCCGACGTCGGTGAGATCCATGTCGTGTGCGGCGACGATGTTGGGGATGCGGCGGATCCGGGCGGCGACCCGACCGAAGGCCAGCGCCGCGCGGTGGTGATGGGTGACGAGAACGACGTCGGTGCGCGATCGGCGCAGGTCTGCGACGAGCCGGGTGAGCCGACGCGGATCCCAGCGACCGGTCCGGTCGATCACGGCGACCTCGAAGCCGGCGTCCCGGAAGCGTTGCGTCAGCGCTCCTTCACCCCGCAGGCACACCACCCGGGGGCGGATCACATTCGTGTCGAAGTGCGAGAACAGGTCGAGCAGAAGCAATTCCACGCCGCCGACCTCGGTGACGTCGAGGACGACGGTCAGCGTCATCGGTTCGCGGGGTCCCCGGGTGGCCACCAGACGCTGCAGGTGTCGCTGTGTCGACTCGACGGCACCGTCGAGACTGAACTCGGTCTCCACCCGGGTGCGGGCATTGCGGCCCATCTCGGCGAGTCGGTCCCGGTCGGACAGCGTCGAAATAATCTGCTGCGCAAGCGCGCTCGCATCATGCGGTGGAACGAGATGACCGGTGCGGCCCTCGTCGACCAGTTCGCTGACCCCGCCGACGTCGGTGCACACGGCGGGCACCGCGCAGGCCATCGCCTCGAGCAACGCCATCGGAAAGCACTCGATGCTGTAGGAACACAACACGAACAGATCCAGGGACCGCAGGACCGCGGGGATGTCGGAACGCGCGCCGGTGAAGATCACCGCGTCGTCGAGATGGTGGGCGGCGGCCAGCTCGTGCAGCCGGTCGCGCATCGGGCCGTCGCCGACGATGAGGAAGCGGGCGTTGGGGATGCGGGCACGCACCTGCGCGGCGGCGGCGAGGAACAGCTGGTGATCCTTCTCCGGGCGCAGCGCCGCGATGATCCCGACGAGGGGCTCGCTGTCGGCGACCCCGAGGTCACGCGCCACCGACCGATCGCGGTCCTGATCGAATGCGGCCGGGTCGACGCCGTTGTGAATGATGGTGACCTTCTCCGCCGGACGTCCGAGCTCGTTGACGATGTAATCGCGTTGCCGTTGGGCCACACCGAAGTAGGCGTCGGTGACCCGGTCGAGGATCGCGTCGGCGATGATGCGGACCCGGCCCCGTGGTTCGATATCGCCGTCGTTGTGCACCCACACCACCGACACCGGGACGCGGGTGATCCAGGCGGCGATCCGCCCGAGCATCTCGGCGTTGTAGCCGCGGACGAGGACGACGTCGGGCCGATTCCGGCGGAACTCGGAGATCAGTCCGAGCAGTGCGGGCAGGGCTTGGCGTTTGCCGAGTCGCATGGCGCGCACCGGAATACCGGTGGAGCGCAGGTCGTCGAACAACGCGCCGGGTTGACCGATGCAGATGACGGAGGGGACGAAGTGCCGCGGGTCCAGTCGTGGCATCAGGGTGGCGACGTGGCGTTCGGCGCCACCGACTCCCAGGTCGGGAACCACATGCAGCACCCGGACCCGCGAGTCCAATCCGGTCGTCATCGAAGAATCCTTTGATAGATGGAGTCGAGAGTGGCGGTGGCGGCGTTGATGTCGAAGCGTTCCCGAATGCGTTCGCGGGCAGCGTCACCCAGGCGAGTGCGTCGGGCGTCGTCGATGAGCAATGCATCCAGCGCGGCGGCCAGCGCGGCGGGATCGTCGACGGGGATCAGTACGCCGCAGGAGGTGTCGAGGACATCGGGAATGTCGCCGACCGGGGTGGCGATCACCGTCACGCTGTGCGCCATCGCCTCGAGCACCGCCATCGGTAAACCCTCGTTGCGGGACGGCAACACCACGATGTCGGCGCGGCGCAGCAGCGCCTCGGTGTCCTCGGGTGAGAGCCAGCCGGTCAGCGACACCGATTCGGACATACTGTGGTCGGCGATGACGGTGCGGGCGCGGTCGAGGTCACCGTCGCCTGCGATGGTCAGCCGTGCGGGCACCTGAGCAGAGCGCTGCGCCCAGGCGTCGAGCAGGACGAAGGTGCCCTTGCGGTCACCGACGCGACCGAGGAACACCACCCGCAGCGGATCGTCCGCGCGGCGGAGGACCGAGTCATCGGACACGCGAACCGAATTGGGCAGCACCTCGACGTGTGCCCTCGGGGCGATGGCCAACAATCGGGTGCGCCACTGCGGGCCGAGAGCGATGACACAGTCGGCGGCGGAGAGGGTTTCGGCGATGTATGCCTGCAGGAGGCGGGGTGCACGCTCATGGAACAGGTGGAACTCGGCGCCGTGGACGTGCATCACCACCGGGACCCGACGCGCCCGGGCGAGCCACAGCAGCAGACTCTTGCGGACGAAGCTGCCGTAGGACGCCGTGTGCAGATGCACCAGTGCGGGGGGTCGTCGAATCAGGGTGAGGGCCACCGTGATCAGAGCGGCCAGGTAGGTCAGCACCCGGGTGGGGACGGAACCGTCACGGTGGGTGGCGATGTGACGGATGTGCCAGTCCGACCAGAGTTGCGTGGCGGTGAACTCCCGCACCACCGACGACACCCCACCGCGGGTGCCCAGCGAGGTGGACACCCAGAGGACCTCGGTGTCGGTGGCGGCGTGCAGGTCAGTGGACGGCGACATGGGAGACCTCTCCGGCGTGGGACACCTTTCCGGGGAAGCCGATCGCACCTGTGCCGACCTGGCCCCTGCCGACCTGAGTGGTGCCGACCTGAGTGGTGCCGACCTGAATGGTGCCGGCACCGGGCCCGCGGCTGCGTTCGTACCACCCGATCGCGATGCCGGCGAGCAGGAATGCCAACGCATTGGGAAAGTCGAAGAACCGCAGGTCGACGGTGGTGCCGGCGATGACGAGGGTGAGCATCGTCAGCGCGGCGAGCAACGCCAGGTTTCGGCCGCAGACTCCGGCGTCGGGTAGGGCACGGACGGCGCGAACCAGGGCGAGAGCCAACAGGACCAGGACGGCGAGCCACAGCCCGACGCCGATGATCCCGAGCTCGACGAAGATCCCGGCCTCGTTCTGGTGCGAGGAGATGCCGAACCCGCGCATCCACGGGATGTCCTCGGAGAACCGTTGATGGTGCAGGGTATTGAGCGCGGTGAAGCGTCCGATCCCCCAACCGAACAGCGGTTTCTCCTGGATTGCCCACCACGAGGTGGCCAGTGAGTTGAGCCGGTCGTCGACTTCGTTGACCGACGCGACACCGCCGGCCGACCGGTCACTGCTGGTCAGCCGACTCCATGTGGCCATCACGCCGACGATGACCACCAGCAACGAGATCACATATGGTGTGCGGGGTTTGGCGAGAACGGCCCCCACGATGATCATGATCACGAAGGCCAACCACACCACCCGCGTGTAGGTGAGGTACATGCCGTAGGCCATCGCCCCGGCCGCCACATACAGCAGCACCCGAATCCAGACCGACCGCAGACGTGGATCGGTGGCGAGGGTGATGACGGCGAGGAACCCGGCGATCAGGCAGATCCCGTTGGCGACCGGCTGATTGAAGATGCCGTTGGCGCGCCCGGCCCAGTTCGGAGCGGTCACGATGTACCGCGGGAACACCAGTGCTGGTGCGTGGAACTGGCAGATGTTCATCAGCGCGGAGTACGCGCCGAAGGCGCCGGTCATCCAGATGATCACCCGGACGGACTTCTCACTGCGATAGACCATCCGGCCGACGAGGTACATCGTGAACGGGATCGCGGTGCCGGTCAGGATGAAACGGTAGACCGACAGGTCGGTGTCGGTCAGCGGATAGTTGACCGACAGATCGTGTGGCGCGCACCAGGAGTAGATGTTCCACAGCAGGTAGCCGACCATCATCGCGTCGAGCCAGGTGGGTCGTGGCAGCGCGCCGTGGCGTGCGGACAGCCACAGCAGCATCGCGAGCAGCACTCCGGCGAAGGCGGGGACGAACGGATCGACCGGGGCGATCGCACTCAGGGCCATGCGGCCGAACATGGCCACCAGCAGGTAGGCGACCGCGATCTGCGGATTGACCAAACCGGCAGCGGCAGCTGCGATCGCGATCACCCCGAGGGCCGCCAAGAGCGGGAACTGTGCCGGAGCGACCAGCACACCGACGGCGACGACGACCGCCACCGAGGCAGCGACGATGACCCGGATCGCCCGCGATCTGTTGTGCGCGAGCGGGATCGGAACCGATGTCACCGGATCAGCGTGTGCCGGCGGACTGCATGGCGGGTTCGCTGCGCCCGTGTGCGTCCGCATCCGATCCGCGGGACTCACGCCAGGTCGGGTGGCTGGCCACGTCCGGTTCGTCGGGTGTGGCTGCGTCCGCGTCGGACTCGGCGGCGTCGGTGTTCTCCGCGTCGACATCGGCTGCCGGCGTGTCGATGTCGGCTGCCGGCGTGTCGATGTCGGCTGCCGGCGTGTCGATGTCGTCCGCCGGTGGGGTCACGTCATCCGTGGTGTCCGAGGTGGCCCTGGCCTCACCGCCGGTACCGAACCGGGGAAGTCGCCCGACGACGGGGAGCGGATGCTCGACGAACACGGTGCCGAGGATGGTGGCGTCCACCTTTCGGAGCAACGCCACGGTCGAACCGACCGTGGCGTTGGTGGATCGTGACTGGTCGACCACCAGCACGCAGTCGCGTGCGACGCTGCAGAGTACTTGTGCATCACTGGATTCGGTGATGGGCGGCAGGATGATCAGGATGCGATCGTAGCGGTCACCAGCTCCGTCGAGCAGGGAGCGCAGCGCCGCGGCCGGCGGTGGTGCGTCGTCGGAGAGTTCGAGGGCCAGGAAGTCCTCGGAGTCGTCGGCGAGGAAGGTCTCCGGTGTCGGGTCGTCGTCACGGCCGTGGGTGGCGTCGATGATCGCCACCTGCAGTCCGGAGCGTCGCCAGGTGCGCGCGACCACTTCTGCGGCGTGTGCGGTGGAATCGTCGGAACTGGTGCCGCACAAGGCGATCAGTGCAGTGGTGGGGTCGGCGCGGTGATCGAGTGCGACGGCGAGATGCTGCAGACTGCGGGTGCCGGCCGGTTCGGAGGTGGGTACCGTCGCCAGCGACTCGAGGCCGGTCATCGCGTGCAGGTCGTGCGCGGAATCCACCCGGCGGGTGAAGATGCCGCAGGCCAGTGCGACACCGGCGCCGACCACCAGGCCGGCGAGCAATGCCAGCGCGATGGTGATCAGGCTGGGTCCACCGGCGGTGGACACCTCGGACCGCAGGTCGAGTGCGGTGACCTGGTTGGTGGAGTCGCCGGTGATCTGAGAGATGCGGTCCTCCAACTGCGCCAGGGATTGCTGTGGGATCACCCCGCTGGCGCTGCGGATGTCGTCGAAGGGTTTGCGGATGGCGGCGACCGAACGATCCTGTTCTGCCCGCATTGCGTCATTCACGGTGTTTTCCAAGGCCGTGGCCATCTGTCCGGCCGCGGGGCCGACCTGTGCGGAGTCGGTGGACGTGGCGGTGATGTAGATCAACGGACTCGGCCCGGCCAACGACGCGACAAAGGTGACATCCGCGGGTACCGCGGCGATGCTGCGCAGGGTGGCCTGGTAGGCGGGATCGTTGAAGAAGTTGATGTATCCCTGCGCGAGATACGAATCCTGTTCCGGCGCACGGGTTTGTGACGCAACCGACAGAGTGGCCTTACTGGAATAGGTGGTCGCGGTGGTCAGTGACGACACCGTTCCGACCAGTGTGATGACTATCGCTATGGCCGCGACGAGATAGCGTCGCCGCCAGATGCGATCCCAATGGATCGCAGCAAAGCTGCTCGTATTCACGATGTTTCCCTTCGCGTCTGTACGCGGAGGCCCCCCCAAAATCGGGCATCCTGTGTCTTCGCTTGTCAGCGTCCCCCCGGACGTGTGGACAGCGTCGGTGCCTCCCTGATGTGACACACGCAGACGCGTGTCACATGCTCACCGAGGACTGTCCTCCGACAAGTGAACCATCTTTTGTGCATTACAGTAAAGTGGGCGCGGGGGAAACGGCGTGACCATTCCGTCATGCCGGGGAGCGCCGGGGGGTGCATCGGCACAGGTAGGCCGAGGTCTCCGGGGCAGAAGAGTTCGGAGAATTTCATGGGGGAAGTTGCGGCATCTGTGGTCGTGGGGGGAACCAGACCACGGGTGCTCATCGAGAACAGCGAGTACTGGCTCCGTAACCACGGGGACATGGCGATGATGCAGATGACCATCGAACGCATCCGTCACCGGTGGCCCGGTGCGCGGGTGGCGGTGCTCACCGACTCGCCAATGTTGTTGCGCGCGTTGTTCGGTGACGTCGAGGCGATCACCGTCGGCGACGCCGACCCGTGGGGTCCGCCGACGTGGTGGGAGAACCTGGCCGAGCAGATCGGTCCGCAACTGGTGGGGCCGATCGCGATTGCCGTGTTGTGCGTTCGGGTGTGGTTGCCGCAGAAGGCACGTGGTGCGCGCAACCGGTTGCGCCGGGCGTGGCGGGTGCTGATCGGCCGCCCCGAGGAGATGGTGCCTCCGCCGCCGCGGGTGGCGGTGACCCGCGGATCGTTCGCGGCCGCCGAAGCGGCCACGGTGATCATCGCGCTGGGCGGTGGCTACCTCACCGACGCCGATCGCGCGCAGTCCAATCGCGTGTTCGGCCTGATGGAACATGCCGTGGCGCACGGTGTTCCGGTGGCGTTGGTCGGGCAGGGACTCGGCCCGCTGGATGATCCCGCGCTGCGGGAACGGGCGGCGGGCGCGTTGGGTGCGGCATCGGTGATCGCGTTGCGCGAGGGCCGTCGCGGTCCAGCACTCCTCGAGTCCTTGGGTGTGTCAGGCGACCGGGTGGTGGTGACCGGCGATGACGCCATCGAACTGGCCTATCGTGCGCGGACCGACGAGGTCGGCACCGATATCGGTGTGTGTCTGCGGGTGGCCGACTATTCGCCGGTGGCGCTCGCCGCGCAGGAGTGCGTCGGTCGGGTCGTGCGTACCGTCGCCGCCGCACACGACGGGGCGATCGCGCCACTGGCGATCGCCGAGTACCAGTCACAGGATCGGATCTCGACGCTGCCACTGGTCGCCGGGTACCCGAAGGTGCGTGAGATGCCGCACAAGTATGCGCATCCGTCGGCGGTGATCGAGCGTGTGACCGCGTGTCGAGTGGTGCTGACCGGGGCCTACCATCTTGCGGTATTCGCGCTGTCGCAAGGTATTCCGGTGGTCGCGTTGACCTCCACCGCCTACTACGACGACAAGTTCTACGGCCTCGCCGAGATGTTCGGTACCGGGATCACGGTGGTTCACTTCGACGATCCCGACCTCGAGGCCGTCCTGACCGGTGCGCTGACCGACGCCTGGGATTCGGCGCACGAGGTGCGAGAGCCGTTGCGGGCCAGGGCAGCCGAGCAGATCGCGGCGAGCACCGACACGCTCTATGGGCTTCTCGACTCGGTGGCGGCGGGACACGCCGCGATGACCGGGCGGGCCGACACGTGAGCATCGACGAGTGGGTGGTGCGATGAGCACCGACGCGAAAGACTATGTATCCGAAGAAGACGAGGCACACGACGGACGGTCGATGTCGAGCGTCGTCGGCAATGTCGCCGCGGCGTCGGCGGCGGCACTGGTGTTCGGCGAGATCGTCACCCTGGCCCAGACCATCGCCCTGGCCCGGTTGCTGACGCCGACGGAAGTCGGGTTGTTCATCTCCGGCACCGTCGTCGCGGCATTCCTCGGCAACTTCGTGGAGGGTGGGTTGCGTTCGGGACTCATCCACCGCGACAACGAACTCGAGGACGCCGCGGAGACGGTGTTCTGGGTGACGGCGATCGCCGGTTTGGGGATGAGTCTGCTCACCCTGGCCGCGAGCCCGCTCATCGGGTGGGCCTTCCACAGCAGTGAGGTGGCGCTCATCGCCGCCGCCACCTCGGGTGTGTTGTTCCTGTACTCGTTCACCAATGTGCCGGAAGCGTTGCTGCAGCGAGAGTTCAGCGTCAAGCGGCGTCTGATTGTCGGCCCCACCGTTGCGGTGGTGTACGCCGTGGTGGCCGTCGGGACCGCCGCCGCCGGGTGGGGTGTGTGGGCGATGGTGGCCGGCTTCTATGCGTCCTACGTTGCGTGGGTCGCGACGCTGTGGGTGATCACCGATTGGCGGCCCCGCCGGGGCCGCGCCTCGGTACGACTGTGGCGGGAACTGGCGCGGTACGGAATGCCGTTGGTACTGGGCATGATCGGCGCCCGGGTGCAATCGGTGGTGGAGTCGGTGGTGGTGGGCCGCGGCCTGAGCCAGGCCGACCTCGGCAATTTCCGCTACGGGCAACGGGTCTCGGCGATGCCGGAACGCGCGATCATCGAAGTCGGTGCCATCGCACTGTTTCCGGCGTTCTCACGGCTCAAGTCGGACCCGGAACGACTCAAACCGGCCTTCCTGCGAGCCCTGCAGTGGGCGATGCTGGGAGCGGCGGCCCTGTCGGGCATGATGATCGCCTTCGGCGAACCCGCGGTGGTGGTGGTCTTCGGTGAGCAGTGGCGGGATGCGGGCGTCGTCGTCGTCGCGATGGCGGGACTCGGCGTCGGCAAGGCCCTGATCTCGGTGAGCGAGGAAGCCATCAAGGGGACCGGGCGTACCCAACTTCTGAACTGGTACACCGCGGTTGAGGTCATCCTGGGTATCGGCCTGCTACTGGCGCTGATCGGTCCGTTCGGGCTGTGGGGTGCGGCGCTGTCGGCCTCGGTGACCGCGATCGTCGTGGGTATGACCTGTGTGTTCCTCGCACGCCCGATGGTCGGCTTCGCCTGGCGTGAGGTGATCGCGGCCACGGTGCCGTCGCTGCTGTGTGCCACGGTGGCCACCGTGGCCGCATGGACGCTCGAACATGGAGTGCTGCATTCAGATTCGCGAGGAGTCATCGTGGGCGTCGCGTTCCTGGCGGTGGGCGGTGTGTTCTTCGTGACGGTGTACGCCGCCGCGTTGCTGGTGGCGATGCCGACGCAGATGCGTGCCGTGTGTCGTCTCATCGGGACACGCATCCGGATCGGGGCGCGGGAATGACGCTGATCAGAGGTAGGTCCGGACCCGATCTGTCGCATCTGCAGTTGGGTCCGTGGCCGATGGGGGAGCATCGGGTGGTGCTGCGTCCGCCGCGCCTTGACGACGTCGCCGCCTGGCGTGACATCCGGGTGCGCGACCGCCTTCTCATCGAACCGTTCTGGGCGTACTCGCCGCTGCGGTGGGAGCAGAGGCATTCCGACCGCGCGTGGTTGCGGGAGTGCCTGCGCAACCGTAGTGAGGCGCGGTCGGGACGGTCAGTGGGTTTTGTCATCGACGTCGACGGTGAACTGCGCGGCCAGTGCGCGCTGACCGACATCGACCGGCCGGGCCGGTCGGCGGAGTTGGGGATCTGGGTCGACTCGACGCTCGCATCGTCGGGATTGGCGATTCTCGCGGGTTCCCTGGTGTCGGATTTCGCGTTCGGCACGCTCGGCGCGGAACGGGTGACGGCGCCGGTGTGCGTCGGCAACGTCCGTGCCGCCGGTGCCTGCCGCAAGGGCGGCTTCCGCGAGGAGGCGCTCATGCGGAACTACTTCCGGGTGGGTGCCGACGGCGTCGAACGGGACCATCTGCAGCTGACCCTGCGCCTGTCGACGGTGCCCCCCGAGGGCGTCACGCGGAGCCTGAGCCGGTACTTCGACCCCGATGGCACCACTGTTGGACGCCACATGTCGCGGGCCGAGTGGCCGCGGTACTGGCGGTGGTCGACCGGCGGTGACGGGCTGCGGTATCTGTTCGGGGCCATCTGCACCGGCGTGTGCGGCATGGTGGGCAGGATCGGACGGCAGCGCGTCGTCGGCCGGCCGGTCCAGGCGTCGGGGGTGGTCCTGACCGCGCGGTCCGGACGTGATGCCACGTTCACGGTGACCGTCGACGACGTCCCGGTCGGGGTGTGCGGACTACGGGGACTCGATGAGCTCTCCTCACACGTGACTGCGTGGTTCAACTTGCGTCCCGGCACCGACGGGTCACTGGCCGCGGTGGTGAATGCGCTGGTCAGCCGTGCTTTTGCGGTACGGGGGCTGCGTCGGGTGGCGGTGGTCTCCGTGCCGGATTCGGCGTTGTCGGATGTGCTCGCCGACCTCGGCTTCGAGCGGGAGGGACTGCTGATCGAGCACACCGATGCGGTGGGCCGACGTGGTGATCATGAGCTCTGGGGCGTGACCGTGGCGCTGTGGAATCGCGCGATGCAACCTGAGAGCCGCCGAGCCGCAAGCTGAGGGACTGCTGACAATTCCGCGCGTGTCCCTCGGATTGGGGACACTTTCGTCCGTTTCTTTGGCACCCTGGGGTGGTGAAGGTGTGGGAAATCGTGCTGCTCGTCGCCCTGGTGTGGGTGGCGTTGTCGGTGGTGACCGCCCTTCTCATCGGTGCGATGATCCGGCTGCGCGATCGTCGGGAGGCCACCCGTACGCAGGACACCACGGGGCCGCATGCCGTTGTCGGCGCCGGTCGGGTGCGCCGCCGGGAGTGACGCCGCCGACGTGGCCTATGTGGCCCGCCGATACGGTGTGAGGCATGACCTCCGCGCCGCAGAACGATTGGGCTCAGCCCGCCGACGACGATTCACCCCACGAGGGTGGGTTCCGGGGGCGGATGGACATCACCACCGAGCGTGGTGGGCCGCGGTACGGCGAACTCAACGAGGAGATCCGCCGGATGATGGATCTGGCGCGGTATGCGTGCCCGCCCGACGACATGGTCGCCGATTTCATCGATCAGATGCGCGGGTTGAATGCGCGCCTGGAGCAGGTGCAGATCGACGAGTGGCAGACGCCCGCGGGTACCCGCATCGACCTGCCGGCCCGCGGCAACATCACGCTGCCGCCCTTTGAGATCACCGAAGGCGGGCCCGACGGAGTGGTCGCCGCGGTCACCTTCCGGCCCTTCCATCTCGGCGGCAACAAGGCCGCCCACGGCGGGCACGTCGCCGTCGCCTTCGACGACCTCGGCGGCATGGCATCGGC
Organism: Gordonia oleivorans; assembly: GCF_040044975.1. Taxonomy (NCBI): domain Bacteria; kingdom Bacillati; phylum Actinomycetota; class Actinomycetes; order Mycobacteriales; family Gordoniaceae; genus Gordonia; species Gordonia oleivorans. Next base: position 95,566 of record NZ_JBDZDI010000006.1, on the reverse strand, counting down.
GTTGAAGGTTCAGGGCATCACCCGCACCGCGTACCTGACGGTGAACTACCGGTCGCTGACGCCACTGGAGATCCCGCTGCGGATGCACACCTGGGTGGAAGAACTCGACGGGCGCAAGGCTTTCGTGAAAGGGACGCTGCACGACGGTGATCGACTGTGTGCCGAGCTCGACGCGCTGTTCATTGCGTTGAAGCCGGGGCAGGCGTAGGGGTTTCAGCACGGTGGGCTTGACCTCGACAGGCTCGGCCCGGCGATACACCGACTCGCAAGCACGTCGGCACTCGGGACCCACCGCTGGCCGAGTAGGGCGGAGCTTGCGGAGCCCGTATCGAGGTCACTTGTCGGCTGCGAGAGGTGTTGGGCTGGTTGGGTTGTCGGGTTGCGGAGGTGGCCTCGACCTCGACAGGCTCGGCCCGGCGGATCCACCGACTCGCAGGCTCGTCGGCACTCGGCCAGCGGGGGGAAGTGTTGGGCTGGTCGGGTTGTCGAGTGGCGGAGGTGGCCTCGACCTCGACAGGCTCGGCCCGGCGGACACACCGACTCGCAAGCTCGTCGGCACTCGGCCGGCGGGGGAGGTGTTGGGCTGGTCGGGTTGTCGGGTTGCGGAGGTGGCCTCGACCTCGACAGGCTCGGCCCGGCGGATACACCGACTCGCAGGCTCGTCGGCACTCGGCCAGCGGGGGGAGTGTTGGGTTGTCGGGTTGCGGTGGTCTCGACTCGCTGCTCGCCCTGGGGGGCTCGCAGCGGCTCGACCGGCGGGGGTAGCTCGACCGGCGGGGGTGGCTCGGCGGCGGGGGTGGCTCGGCGGCGGGTGGCTCGCCCGGTGGCCGGGCGAAACCTATTTCAGCTCTTCGGCTTCCAGTGTCATTCCGGCTCCGCGTAGGCGATCGACGAGGGCGTCGCCCATGGCGGCGGCGGGGGTGAGGACGCCGGTGAGCTTGGGGAGTTTGTCGCGGTTGAGGGCCAGGGTCAGGGCGCATTCGCCGAGCATGACGGCTGTCGCCTTGTAGCCGGGGTCGCCTTTCGCGCGGATTGTCGAACGGTAGCGTCGGCCGGTGCTGGTGCGCGTGTAGGTTTCGGTGACGAAGTAGCCGTTGTCCCTGGCCTTTTCGCTGGGGCCCTCGCCGGGTTCGGGGAGGACCTTGTCGAGGAGGCGGCGCGTCGGGCCGAAGCTCATCAGGCCGAGGAAGGCGCCCACCCCCACGCCGACGGCACCGGCGGCCAGCGTCGAGACACCCGGGATCGAGCCGACGTTCATCGTTTCGGCGTAGTGGAAGTCAGGGCCGTAGCCGTTGTCCAGCAAGGCGTTGGAGCGTCGCACCACGCGAGTGTTGTGCGAGGACATGAAGAACGGGGCCAGCGTGCCGCGCAGGGACGGGTCGACGTTGCGGGCCCGGACGATCGCGATGTCGCTGGGCTCCGACGACATCGCCACTTTGGGCGTGTTTCCGGGGGTGCCGGACAACGCCTGCGGGTTGAGCAGCAGACGGCGGGTCTGGGAGTCCTTGGCCTGCTCGGCGATCACGCGCATCGAGTCGATGGTGCCGCCGGACACCCCGCCGCGGAAGGACTTCAGGATGAGGGTGGTGTCGGTGAGGGTGCCCGCGTCGTCGTCGCTGACCTTGCGGTAGAGCAGGTAGGTGCCGAGATCGGAAGGGACCGAATCGAATCCGCAGGAGTTGACGATGCGGGCGCCGGTGGCCTGGGCGGTCTCGTGGGCCTTGTCGATGGCGAAGTGTACGAAGGGGACCTCGCCGGTGAGGTCGACGTAATCGGTGCCGGCGGAGGCGGCCGCGATGACCAGCGACTCACCGTACTTCAGGTACGGGCCGACCGTCGTGCAGATGACGCGGGTGCGCGCGACCATCGCGTCCAGCGAACTCGGTGACGACGAGTCGGCGACGATCAACGGCCAGTGCGCGGCGTGGCCGCCGAGGCGGCGTCGGACGTCGGCGAGTTTGGTTTCCGACCGCCCGGCCAGGGCGACCTTCGTGCCGGCGGGCGCGTGCTCGGCGAGGTACTTCGCGGTCAGCGCGCCGACGAATCCGGTGGCGCCGAAGACGACGACGTCGAACTCGCGGTCGGACTGCTCGGCACTCTCGGCCACCGTGGGTTCCTCGGTGACGTCGTCATCGGTGAAGTCTGCGCTGACACTTTCCCCGCTAGTCATGGTGGCGAGCCTAGTCGCCGTGCGAGCCCGATCACAGTGGGGTGGCGCGCCGCGCGACCCATCGGGCGGCGAAGGGTGCGACGAACAGCATCAACAGGACCCGCAGGATCTGCGCGGCGACGACGAACGCCACGTTCCCACCGGCCGCGGTGGCAGCCGCGAGCACCGCGTAGATGCCGCCGGGGGTGGTGGCGAGGTAGCAGTCGAACATCGACTCCCCGGTCCACGCCGACAGCAGCACGCCGAGGAGTGCACAGCCGACGCCGATGCCGAGGATCAACACGATGGCGAACGGCAGCACGCGGCCGATGGCACGCAGGCGGTCGAGGGTGAAACCGAGGCCGGCCTGCCAGCCGATTACCGCGTAGGCAAGGCCGAGGAGGATGCCGGAGACGGCGGCGTCGCCGCCGATCCCAGTGAGTTCGATGATTGTCGCGATGGCCATCGGGCCGAGGAGGCCGGCGGCCGGTAGGTGGATGAGACGGCCGAGTGGCAGGCCGATCCCGATGCACACGGCGAGCAGGAGAAGGCCCCAACCCTGGTCACCGGCCGACGGGGACGCGACCACCACACCGTCGGCGCTCGCATGGAACACCATGGTCGCGATCAGCGGGATGGTGATGGTGACCAGTGCGACGCGTACATACTGGATGACGGCGACCATGCGTTCGTCGCCGCCGAGTTCCCTTGTCAGCGCGACCAATCCGGAGGCGCCGCCCGCGACGAGGGCCAGGGCGCCGGTCAGGGTGTCGACCTGTTTGTGCAGGCCGAGCAGCATGCCGCCGACTACCGACAGCGCCAGCGTGCCCAGGCCGACGACGAGCACCGGCAGCCACGCCGAGCCGAGTCCGGCGAGGGTGTCCGGGTCGGCCATCGTTCCGATGAACACGCCGAGTACACCCTGCGACGCCAGGAACAAGGGCCGCGGGATGACGGGTGGGTCCGGGTTGTCGGCGGTGGCGCGGGGTGCCACACCTGCAATGGCCAGTACCGCGGCGACAACCAGACCGGCAAACAATGCTGCGGCGTCGACGTCGAGGAGTTGCAGGAGGGCCGTGGCCATCGCGGTGAGGAGTGCCAACCCGATCCAGCGGAGGAGGGTCGGGTGGCGCATTGGGTCCAGGGTAGGCGGGGAGTTCTTCAGGTGCGTGGGGTGCGGTGGCTCAGGACGCGTGGGCGGTGCCGAGCGACATGGCGCCGAATGTGCGGGGCGTGCCGCGTTGGTAGAAGCGGTCGATGTCGGTGATCGTGAAGCCGGCGTCGGTCAGGGCGGCGGGGATGTCGCGGGTGAGGTGGCAGCCGCCGGCGACGCGGCGCTGGATCGGTTCGAGGCGGTGCTGCCAGCGTTGGACGCGGGAGTCGGGGGCGTCGCCGTGTTCCAGGAAACACAGCGGGGCGCCGGGTTTGAGGACGCGGCGCAATTCGGACAGCGCGGCGGACAGATCCGGGATGGTGCACATCGTGAACGTGGACAGCGCGGAGTCGAAGGTGTTGTCGGCGAAGGGGAGTGACTGGCCGTCGAGGCCGGCGCGGGTGATCGGGACGGTGGCCGTGCTGACGCGTTCGGCGGCCAGGGCCCAGCCGTCGTCGGAGGGTTCGACGGCGACGACCTCGGTGACCGTGTCGGGATAGGCGGCGACGTTGAGTCCGGAACCGAACCCGATCTCGACGACGCGGCCGGTCAGTGGGGCGCAGGTGGTGGTTCGTAACGGTCGGATGAGCGACGAACCGCAGGTCAGGTTGATCAGACGCGGCAAAATGTGGCGATCATAGAAGCCGGGGGCCATGGAAGTGAGGGTAGGCCGAACCCTCTGCCCATTTCTAGACATCCCGCTCAGTAGCAGATCGCGCTGACCTGGGGTTTTGCTGCGGGGCTACTTCGAGAATGTCTAGAAATGGGCACAGGGGTGGGCGCCCGGGGATCCTCCGTGACACGGATGTGGCGGATGAGGCACCAGTGTCTGATGGGATTGATGTGAAGCGGGTCCGGGTGGAGCGCACGCGGTTCGGAGATCGTCTTATCCCCAAGCTGGACTCGATGGAGCCACACGGGGTCCTGCTGCGTCCAATGGCCATGGACAACACGAACAACATCGACAAGATCGTGACATTGGGCGTCAGCACCCGACCGGAGCTGCTCGCGGCGGGAGTGACCGATACCGACATCAAGCGAATGGTGCGGCGGAAAGAACTCGAGCAGATCCGGCGCGGATGGTTTGCCACCCCGGGAGCCGACCTTGAGGCCATCGCCGCAGCGCGACGGTATGGCGCAGTGAGCGGGCCGACCGCGTTGACGAAGTACGGGATCTGGGTGCCGCCCGGCTACGACCAACTGCATGTCCGGACGGGGAAGGCGGCGACTCGTCAATGGGCAGGATGCTGCCGGCCACCTGGGTCACCGACCCCGGTTACGACGATCCTCGATCCGCTGATGGTGGCGCTGGCAGCAGCGGCGCACTGCATGACCGACGAGCACTGGATCGTGGTCTGCGATTCGGTGATGAACATGCACGGCCTGGACGTGGAGTGGCTGATCGCCATGCTGCCGGGCGTCGACGAGTACATGAGGATGCTCCTCGAAGAGTGCGATCCGGCGTCGATGTCGGGGACCGAGACCATCGTCCGGGTGCGGTTGCGGCGGCTCGGTTACGTGGTGATCGTGCAACCGCCCATCAGCAGGGTCGGATTGGTCGACCTCCGGGTGGAGAACCTGCTCATCGAATGCGACAGCGAGCTTCACCACACCAGCCTGGAGAGTTACCGCAAGGACCGCCGACGGGATCGTAAGGCTCTCACCAAAGGACTCGATCCGTTGCGCCTGACCTACGACGACGTCCTGTATGGGTGGAAGGAGACCGTCGAGGACATCGAGCAGATCCTGCAGAACGAGCGGCACCATCGTCGACTGACCGATGACTGACCGCCGCGACCGGGGCCCTCGTGCGGGCACTACTACGCTGGATCGCATGAATCCCTCGACCCTGCAGGCGCATGTGATCGTCGACGAGATGGTGCGCGGCGGTGTCCGGGAAGCGGTGCTGTGCCCCGGGTCGCGGAACGCGCCGCTGGCGTTCGCCTTGCATGCCGCGGACGTGGCCGGGTCGTTGCGGTTGCATGTGCGGATCGACGAGCGGTCGGCGGGATATCTGGCGGTGGGATTGGCGGCGTCGTCGGGGCGGCCGGTGCCGATCGTGATGACCAGCGGTACCGCGGTGGCCAACATGAGTCCGGCGGTCTTCGAGGCGAACTATGCGCGGGTGCCGCTGGTGGTGGTCAGCGCGAACCGGCCCTACGAGCTGCTCGGGTCGGGGGCCAATCAGACCGTCGAACAGTTCGGCATCTTCGGCACGCAGGTGCGGGCGGCGATCAGTCTGGGACTGGCCGAGGCCGACGTCGACACGAACAGTCAGTGGCGTTCGGCGGTCGGGCGTGTGTTGGCCGCGGCGCGCGGTGCGCGCACCGGTAACGCCGGGCCGGTGCAGTTCGACATCCCGCTGCGTGAACCCCTCGTCCCGGGGCCGGGGTCCGAACCCGACGACGCGTTCGGCGAGTTCGCCGGCCGACCGGGCGGGTTGCCGTGGACGCAGGCGCCGGTCGGCAAACTTGACATCCCGTTGCCGATCGATCTGTCCGTCGACACCGTCGTCGTCGCAGGTCACGGTGCCGGGTGGTATCCGGAGCTGGCCGGTGTGCCGACGGTGGCCGAGCCGACCGCACCGCATCCGTCGACGCCGCTGCATCCCCTCGCGCTCGACACGCTCACACCCAGGCAGGCCATCATCTGCGGCCGGCCGACGCTGCACCGCGGGGTGTCACGCCTGCTGGCCGACCCGGACGTGCAGGTGTACGCGGTGACCACCGGCCCGCGATGGCCGGATGTGTCGGGCAATGTGTACGCGACGGGCACGCGGGTGGAGGCCGTCGGCGAACCGCGTGAGGAGTGGCTCAAGGAGTGTGCGCAGATCCATCAGCGGACGCTCGGGGCGGTCGTCGCCGAGCTGGATGCGGGTGGCGCGCCGACCGGGTTGCATGTGGCGCGGGCGGTGAGCGCGGCGATGGCGCCGGGCGATCAGCTGGTGGTGGGCGCGAGCAACCCGATCCGCGACATCGCCCTCGCCGGGCGGGTCCCGGCGGGTGTGCGGGTGCTGTCGAACCGGGGTGTCGCCGGGATCGACGGCACCAATTCGACGGCGATCGGTGCGGCGTTGGCGCACGACATCGACCATCCGGGCGCGCGGACCGTCGCCCTGATGGGGGATCTGACGTTCCTGCACGATGCGACCGGACTGATCGTCGGACCGGGGGAGCCGCGGCCGACATCGTTGCGGATCGTCGTTGCCAATGATGACGGGGGTGGCATCTTCGGGCTGCTCGAGCAGGGGGATCCGCGGTTCAACAGTGGCCCGTACGCGGGGGCGTACGAGCGGGTCTTCGGCACGCCGCACCGGACGGACCTGGCGTCGTTGTGCGCGGGTTTTCATCTGCCGCATCGGCGGGTCGAGGTGGGTGAGGTGTCGGCGGTGCTGGCCGAGCCGGGTGGTGAGGGCATCGAGGTGATCGAGGTGGTCACCGACCGGGAGCGACTGCGGGCGGTGCACGCGGGCATCGTGGCGCGGCTGCGGTAGCGGCGCGGGGTCGGTGGGGCGGCGACGTATCCTGTCTGTCATGAATCCGACGATCCTGCGGCGCGTACAGAAGACGCTGCTGGTGCTCGGGTTGATCGTGACGGTGATGGCCGGGGCGATCGTGGTGGCCGCCTACCGCAATGACGCCGCCATCGACCGCAACAAGGGCACCGTGATGGCCGACATCGTGTCGGCGGACCGGCTGCATGCGGTGGCGTATTTCCAGACCCCGGACGGGCAGATCTACAGTCCGCGGCTGGGCCTGCTGTATCCGACCGAACTCGGTACCGGGCAGCGGATCAGCGTCGAATACGACACCACCAATCCCGACCTGGCGAGACCTGCCGGGCGGACGGCGGCGTTGTCGATCATCCCGGCCGCGTCGGTGGCGGCGGTGGCGTGGCTCGTCGTCATCGCGTTGATGTTGCTGATCGCCGAGGTGAACCGGCAATGGCGGCGTCGGCGTGGTGGGGCCGAGCGTGGCGATGCCGAGCGTGGTGATGGCGGGCCGGACGAGGTTGCGTCGGATGATGCCGGATCGGATGGTTCCGGCCCTTCCGGTGAGCGGGTTTCGGTGCAGGCGTGAGGAAGTCCACCTAGAGGTCGGTCTGTCGGAGATTTTGCGGGGAGTTCGCGTGCATGTCACGTCGCGCCTTCTCGCGGGTCATCGGCGACGGTGACGATGGCGCCATGCGCGTTGCGATTGTGACGGAGAGTTTTCTCCCGCAGGTCAACGGGGTGGTCAACTCGGTGCTGCGGGTGGTCGACCATCTGGAGCGGACCGGCCATTGCGCGGTCGTCATCGCTCCGGATTCGGAGCGTGAGGGGCGGCGGGCGCCGCGATTGGTGGGGCGTCGGACGCCGGTGCACACGGTGCCGTCGATGAATTTTCCCGGTGTGACGTCGTTGCCGGTCGGGGTGCCGACGCCGGCGTTGTACCGGACGTTGCGTGACGTGGGGCCGGATGTGGTGCATCTGGCGTCGCCGTTCGTGGTCGGCGGGGCGGGTGCGGTGGCGGCGAAGTGGCTGCAGGTGCCGTCGGTGGCGGTGTTTCAGACCGACGTCGCGGGGTTCGCGCAGGCGTATCGGATGCAGATGGCGGGCAAGGCCGCGTGGCGCTACACCAAGCGGGTGCACATGGCGTGTGACCGTACCCTGGCACCGTCGACGTCGACGATGGATGATCTTGCCGCACATGGTATTCCGCGATTGCATCGGTGGGCGCGGGGGGTTGATACGGCACAGTTCTCGCCGTCGCGACGCGATGAGGTGTTGCGGGCGTCGTGGGATGTGGATGGCCGGCTGGTGGTCGGGTTTGTCGGGCGGTTGGCGCCGGAGAAGCATGTGGAGCGGCTGGCCGGGTTGGATGCCGATGATTCGATCCGGTTGGTGATCGTCGGCGACGGGCCGGAGCGGGCGCGGTTGTCGCGGATGTGCCCGAATGCGGTGTTCACCGGCGAGCTGCGCGGCGAGGAGTTGGCGCGGGCGTATGCGTCGCTGGATGTCTTCGCCCATCCCGGCGAGCATGAGACGTTCTGCCAGGCCATTCAGGAGGCGATGGCCAGCGGGTTGCCGGTGATCGGGCCGGATGCCGGTGGGCCGCGGGATCTGGTGACGCCGATGTCGACGGGATTCCTGCTGGATCCGCGGACGTATGCCGATCGGGTCGGCGAGGCGGTCGAGGCGTTGCGTGATCCGGTGCAGCGGGCGGCGATGGGTCGGGCCGGGTTGTCGGCGGTCCGGGCGCGGACGTGGCCGGCGCTGTGCGAGGAGTTGGTGGGGCATTATCGGGCGGTGATCGCCGAGCGGGATGGGCGTGGTGGGATCGCGTCGGAGGGGCAGCGGCTGGCCGGGTAGCGTGGTCGCCATGGCTACCACCGATCGTGCGAGTCTGGACAAGGATCCGGCCGAGGTCGCGGCGATGTTCGACGGCGTCGCGAAACGCTACGACATCACCAACACCGTGCTGTCGTTTGCGCAGGATCGACGCTGGCGCAAGGCGACCCGCAAGGCGTTGGCGTTGACACCAGACGACGTGGTGCTCGACCTCGCGGCCGGCACCGCGGTGTCCACGGTCGAGTTGGCGACGTCGGGCGCGAAGTGTGTGGCCGCGGATTTCTCGCTCGGCATGCTCAAGGCGGGGGCCGACCGGGATGTGCCCAAGGTGGCCGCCGACGCGATGCAGTTGCCGTTCGCCGACGAGTCGTTTGACGCGGCGACGATCTCCTTTGGCTTACGCAACGTCCACGACGTGCCTACTGCACTGGGTGAGCTGAGCCGTGTGTTGAAACCTGGTGGGCGACTGGTGATCTGCGAGTTCTCGACGCCGACGTTCCGGCCGTTCCGGACCGTGTACATGGAGTATCTGATGAAGGCGCTGCCGGCGGTGGCGACCAAGGTGTCGAGCAACCCGGCCGCGTATGTGTATCTCGCAGAATCGATTCGGGCCTGGCCCGATCAATTCGGCCTCGGTGACCTGATCCGCGACGCCGGCTTCACCAACGTTCGCTGGCAGAACATGACCGGTGGGATCGCGGCCATTCATTCGGGGATTCGGGTGTAGCTGTCGCGGGGGCTCTGGGGCAAAGTTGGGTGGTGCTGGAGAACTTGGGTGCTACAGCACCCAGGTTCTCGTGTAGGACCCAGGTTTGGCAGGGGTTGGGGGCTGGGTGGATGCTGGGTGTCTGGGTCAGGGTGGCATCTTGTCGATCGTTGCGCGCGTGAAAGCCAGTGCCTTGGCGCAGATTTCGTCGACAGCCAACGAATCAAATGACGTTACTGATGTTGAGACAATCGCGCTGCCGGAGCGGACATAGGTGGTGCACGTGTGTTCGGAATGAGGGGTCCCGATAGCGGCTGTTCGAGCGTTTAGCTGGATATCGGGTCGCCAGTCGACTACCGGTGATTGACGCTGTTTGTACTCGGTCAGCGACGGACCGTTTCCGACGGCCTGGGATACCAGGGTGGTGGAAGACCCTGACGCCTTCCACACACACCCGCGTGCAGTTTGGTGGTTGGCCCGCGCCGCATCTCGGACGGAGCTCACTTGGAGGTCGAGAGCCTCGAGCTCCGGACCCGTGAGGGCGGTGCAAGGCTCGTAGGTTGTACCGTCGTTAAGCTCGCTCCACCTGTCGGGAAATACGGTTCGGAAAGGAAGTAGGTCACCGCTGGCGTCTTTTTGCCGGACGGAAAGTGGTGATTGGCTTGAAGCCGATGGAGACGGTGCTGAAGGGGGGCCGGCCGACGTATCGGCACAACCGCCAATCATCACCATTACCCCAACTAGCCCCGCCACGCGTGTTAGCGCTTGCAAGCTAAAACTGTTCTTCGACTTATGTTGTGAGGCTGGTGGCGCCATTACCATCTGCCGCATGTAACTCCGTGTTCGCGAGGTCGCACTGATCCGCAATCGAGTGAAGTGCTTGCGTTTGTGTGTCAAGGCTCCCGCAGAATTCGCTGACGAAATTGATGAGGCGCGAATAGAAGCCCTCGCCCTCCGGTACTGACCCGTAGTGGTTTTGGTCGATGACGTTCCGAAGGTCGACGATGACAGACCCCAACTCCCCCGCCAACCCCCGGGCCACGGCAGCGCGGCGTCCCCACTCGGCGTCGACGACTTGAACGACGCCACCGCCGCCGAGGCCGTCGCCGGCCGCGGAGCCGAGCCCGATGGGGCCGTCGTCGTCGGGTTGATAGCTGGGCATGTCGGAGCCCTCGAGGGGCACTCGCGTGCCTGGCAATACGAAGAAGTCCGTCATGATCTCCCCCTTCTGGCCACTCCCGTGGCGGCCAGATCCACGGCGTCCACGCATTCTAAGCAGAAGTTCGCAGATCGGGCGGGGTAACCGCGCCACTTGTGGATGGACGGGTTGGTCGTGTGGTGGCGATGCAATGGTGGGTCTTGTTGGAGGATGGGGGTGCTGTACCACCCACGACGTCCAACAGGACCCACGTTCTTGCGGATACTGCTCAGCCGGCGTGACGAACGGGGCAACCGGGGGAGAAGGTGCCGAGTTGGTCGACGTCGTATCCCCTGGGGTAGCAACGGATCTGCTGCATGTCGCGGCCGTATTGCGGGGTGGTGCGCGGACGCGCGGCGAACCGGATGGCCAGGCCTCGGGCCTTGAGGCCGGTGCGGGCGAGGACGCGTTCGACGGCGGTCGGCTTGGGGTAGCGGAAGGCCTCGAGGAGGCGGTCGTCCATCAGGGCGAAGGACAGGCGGCGCACCAACCATGCGGGGAGCAGGCGGAACGGCATGAAGGTTGCGAGGAGGTCGAGGGTGGAGTCGGCGACCCTGCGGGAGTCGGCGGAGTAGGCGAAGTGGGCGAGTTCGTAGTCGTCGAGGAACTTCTCGAACTCCTCGTAGGTGGCCGGGATGTTCTTGATGGCCATGTGGTTGCCGAGTTTGCGGTAGTACTCGGTGAGGCCGTCGATCTCGTTGCGGCGCAACGGCCGCCATTCGTAGTCGGCGACCCAGCGGACCGGGCAGACGACGAAGGTGGCCAGGACGTAGAGCATGTCGTCGTTGGAGATGTCGTACATGCTGTGCATCTGGTTGATGCGGCGAATCGCGGAGCGGCCCTTGGGGTCTGCGAATCCGAACTCGACGGGGGTGTCGAGCAGCAGCACGGTGTCGTCGTAGCGTTTCTGGGTGCGTTCGGTGAATTCGCCTGTGTCGCACAGTAGATCGCCGATGGAGGGGACCGCGTAGGTGCGGAAGAGGGCGAAGCTCAGCGCCATCGTGATACCCCACGGATACTCCAGGGTGCCCAGTGCGCGGGCATACGCCTCGGGGTCGCCGGCGGGATCGGTGGCCGCCAGGTCGTTGCGCAGGCGGTAACGCTCGGCGCGGCGGTCGCTGATGCGATCCGCGATCGCGGATGCGACGGATGATGCGGTCGGCACGGTACTCCCTCGATGACTTCGGCTGACGTGTTTGAAACATATTATCAAATATGTGTCTTCGCGCTTGGGTCGAAGGGCCCTACCTGTCCGGAGGGTGGGGGAGGTCGGACGATGAGGACGCGGTCAGGCGAACGGCGGCACGTCGTCGACCTTCGTGGACACCCGTCCCGCCGACCGCCACGCGCGGGCGACGAGGTCGGTGTCCTCGGGCGTGATCAGGTTGCCCATCACGCGCACGACCAGCGACATCAGTCGCTGGGAGCGGATGCCGGGGCGCCCGAGAATGGGCACGGTCTGCGGCATGGTGAGCAGTCCGGCGAGGCGTCGGGCGGCGGAGAACGCGAGCCCGTAATGCTCGACGAGGGTCGCGTGCCAGGCGTCGGTGTGATCGCCGGCGCCGAGTCGGGCGACGGCCAACCGCGCGGTCTCGAGGCCGTAGTCGATGCCCTCGCCGTTGAGCGGGTTCACGCACGCCGCGGCGTCGCCGATGAGCATCCAGTTGCGACCCGCCACCCCACTGACCGCACCGCCCATCGGCAGCAGTGCCGACGCGATCCGGACGGGGTCGCCGGCGATCTGCCACTCGTCGCCGACCATCCGCGCGTAATGCTCGAGCACCGGCCGAAGTGCCATGTGCGCCGGTCGTTTTGACGTCGCCAACGCTCCGACGCCGATGTTGAGCAGGCCGTGACCCTTTGGCCGGGCAACCGCGGTCATCGGGCCGGAGTCGACCGCGCCGAGGGGGAACACCCAGCCGTAGCCGGGCAGCAGGGTGTCGTCGGGTCCACGCAACTCCAGGTGCGAACCCATCAGCGTGGCGTCGGCGCGCGTCGACGGGACGTACGCGCGGGCGGCGACGCCGTAGGCGGTGTCGCGGTGCCACTGCCGGCCGAGGAGTTTGCCGAGGCCGGAACGCACGCCGTCGGCGACGATCACCTCCCGCGCCCGGATGGTGTGCGGGCCGTCGTCGGTGGCGAAGGTGACCGCACCGAGGCGATCGCCGTCCATCTCCACGTCGACGGCCTTGGCGCCGGAGACCATCCGCGCGCCGCGGGTGACGGCGAGCCCGCGGATCGCGTCGTCGAGTTCGAGTCGTGCGACCGCACTGCCGTAGCTCGGGAAGTGCCCGGACGGCCACGGCACGTACACGGCCCGTCCCCAGCCGTGCAGTTCCAGGCCGTTCAGGCGGGGGCGGTCGGCGAGCAGTCCGTCGAGGCCGAGGGTGGACATCTCCGCGACCGCGCGTGGAGTGAGGCCGTCGCCGCAGGTTTTGTCGCGCGGGAACACCGCCGCGTCGGCGAGCACCACGTCGAAACCGGCCGCGGCGGCGTGCGCGGCGGCGGCCGAACCTGCCGGGCCGGCGCCGACGACGAGCACGTCGGCGGTGTCGGGACGGTCGGTCGGCGGCTGCGCGGTGCTCACCCGACCAGTATGTCGGCGCGCGCCGCGGTGACGTGTGTCGGGCGTCGTCGGTGCCTACGGATAGGCTGGCGGCAGACAGTGCGGCCTGCGCGGTGGTGCGGGCCGTCCCGGCACCTTCTCGAGATGGAGTGGCGCAGCACGTGAAGTCGACATTCACCGGCGTAGACCTGGGGTCCGACGAGTTCGCCGAGACCGTGCGGTCGTCGCTGGCGCGGGTCGAGGACCTGCTGCTGTCCGAGCTGGCCTCCGGCGACGACGTGATGACCGAGGCTGCGACGCACCTCGCGCGGGCCGGGGGCAAACGGTTCCGGCCGATGTTCGCGATCCTCGCCGCGCAGTTCGGGGCGCGTCCGGACGCCGACGAGGTGATCACCTCGGCCACCGTCGTCGAGATGATCCACCTGGCGACGCTCTATCACGACGATGTGATGGACGAGGCGCCGATGCGTCGCGGCGCGCAGAGCGCCAATGCCCGCTGGACCAACAGCATCGCGATCCTCTCCGGCGATTTCCTGTTCGCGCGGGCGTCGCGGCTGGTGTCGACGCTGGGTCCGGACGCGGTGCGGATCATCGCCGAGACCTTCGCCGAACTGGTCACCGGTCAGATGCGCGAGACCGTCGGCGCCGGCGAGGGCGTGGACCCGATCGATCACTACCTGAAGGTGGTGTGGGAGAAGACCGGGTCGCTGATCGCGGCCGCCGCACGGTTCGGCGCGATGGCCGCGGACGCGACGTCCGAGGACATCGAACGCCTCTCCCGGATCGGTGACATCATCGGAACGGCGTTCCAGGTGTCCGACGACATCATCGACATCAGCTCTGTCACAACAGATTCCGGTAAGACCCCGGGCACCGACCTGCGTGAGGGGGTGCACACCCTGCCGGTGCTGTATGCCCTGCAGGGCGACGACGCGGCCTCGGATCGATTGCGGGAACTGCTCCTCGTCGACGGTGCGGCCCGGCCGCTGACCGACGACGCCGAGGTGGCCGAGGCACTGGATCTGCTCAACGCATCTGGTGGGATGGTGGCGGCCAAGGACAAGCTGCGCGCCTACGCCGACGAGGCGAATGCCGAACTGGCGCAACTGCCGACCGGGCCGGCGCATCGGGCGTTGAGTTCGCTGGTGGACTACACGATTGAACGCACCGGCTGAGGTCGGCGGTCCCCGGCCGCGGCCCAGTTGGGTGATCGCGGGATGGGCGGTCGTCGCGGTGGCCGGACCCGCGGTGGCGCTGGGCGTCGTCTACCTGCTGGCGGCGATGTGGTCGGCGTGTGATGTCGGCGTCAACGCCGCGGCCAACAGCGGTGGGCTGCTGTTCTTCGATCTGCCGTTCCTGCTGATCGTGCTGGCCGTCGCCATGCTGCCGTCGTATGCGCTGGTGTCGCGGCGGAGCGTGGCAGGCGCGTTGGCGTTGGCGTGTGGTCTTGCCGTGGCCGTCGCGTGGGTCTACGTCGCCTGGCGACACAATCCGGGCGGCGACTACCCGGCACCGATCTGCCCGCCGGACAACGTGCCGGGGTGGTGGCCGGGGTGGATACCGATCTGACGCGGGCCGCGGAGGCCACGATCGATCAACCGCGTCAGGGCATCTCGTCGTAGGCAGGTGGCAAGGCCGCGAGGCGGTCGCGCACCGCGTACGCCGCCTCCTCGTACTGCGTGGCGTCGAAGAGGAACGGCCCGAACTTCGAGTGATCGATGTCGCGGCGTTGACCAGAGAAAGACCAGGACACGGCGGTCTCCGACATGGTGACCCGGGCGAACAGGGGGCCGCACCCAACCTCCCCGCACGAGCACCCGAGCAATGCGGCAACGTGGGGTTCGGGCCACTGGCCTGGTGTCCGGCCGAGAAGATACTCGGCCATGTCGCCGTAGTTGAAGTGTCGCGGGATCAAGCCGGCATAGTCGCCGGCGAACTCGTTCCCGAGGTTGCGCTCGTAATCGGCGACGATGCCGATCAGGCTGACGCCATCGACGTGGGGCGTCAGGACGGCGATCGGGGAGTCGTCGACACCTCGGGTGGGCCAGCTGGACAACTCGAAGGTGACCTGGTTCACCGGGATGGGAGTGCGCGTCATCGGGGCTCGAGTGTAGCGAGTGAAATCCGCCTTCGACGCGGCGAGGAAACCTAACCGACCCTTGGATCGTTTGACAGACTGGACACTCCACATCGGTTGTGGCCAGAACGAACGAGGATTTGATGCATTTCAACGGATTGAAAACGGCGGCCCTGCTGGGTCTGATGTCGGCGATCATCGTCGGAATCGGTGCTGCGTTCCGGAATCCGACGGTGCTGTGGGGGTCGGTGATCCTGGCCGTCGCGGTCAACGCCTACGTGTACTTCAACAGCGCCAAGATGTCGTTGAAGGCGATGCACGCACAGCCGGTGACCGAGGTGGAGGCGCCGGTGCTCTATCGGATCGTGCGCGAATTGGCCACGCAGGCACGCCAACCCATGCCCGCGCTGTACATCAGCCCGACCGAGTCACCGAATGCCTTTGCGACGGGCCGTAATCCGAAGAACGCCGCGGTGTGCTGCACCGCCGGGATTCTGCGCCTGCTCGACGAGCGGGAGTTGCGCGCGGTGCTCGGGCACGAACTGTCGCATGTCTACAACCGCGACATCCTGATCAGTTCGATCGCCGGTGCGATGGCCGCGATCATCAGCGGTCTGGCGAACTTCGCGTTGTTCTTCGGCGGTAACCGCGAGAACGGCGCGAATCCGCTTGTGCTGCTGCTGATCACCTTCCTCGGGCCGATCGCGGCGACGCTGGTGAAGCTGGCCGTGTCACGGTCGCGGGAGTACCAGGCCGATCAGTCGGGAGCCCAACTGACCGGCGACCCGTTGGCGTTGGCGTCGGCGTTGGCGAAGATCTCCGGCGGCATCCAGGCGGCGCCGCTGCCGCCGCAGCCCGACATCGCCGCGCAGAGTCACGCGATGATCGAGAGCCCGTTCCGGGCCACCGACCGGATGGCGAAGATGTTCTCTACACATCCGCCGACCGCCGAGCGCATCGCCCGGCTTCAGGAGATGGCGCGGCGAGGCCCGCATTCGGGGAGGTAGCCGACTCGTCGGTGAGGCCGTCGGGACGGCGATCGTCGTCGTCGAGCCGGATCGCGCTGTTTGCGTTTCCGGGCGGGCGTGCAGGCCTTGGGCTGGGGATCGCGTAAGTGATGCGTGATGAGTGATGCACTACTCTGAGTGCGTGAGGACCACATTGGATATCGACCCGCGTGTACTTGCGGCTGCCCGAGCGCGAGTCAACGAAGGGCAGAACAAGAGCATCGGTGAGGCGGTCTCCGAACTCGCCATCGCGGGCATGTCCACCACCCAGTCGGCGTCGACCGACAAGAGTGGGCTGGTCCTGCTGCCGGCGGCGACTGGACACGTTGTGACCGATGAGATGGTGGCCCAAGCGATGCTTGATGAGTGACCTCGATCTGCCCGACGTCAATGTCTTGGTCGCGCTCGTGCACCCCGGCCACATTCATCACGACGCAGCTCAGGACTGGTTCAGGTCGGTAGCGAGGTTTGCGACGACGCCGATCACCGAGGCGGGCCTACTCCGGATGGCACTGAACAAGGTCGTGATGGGCCGAGCGGTCGAGGCCGAGGCCGCGATCGAGACGCTGCGCTCCATTCGCGAGCATGAACGTGCTGTGTTCCTGCCCGACGACTCGTCGCTCGCGCAGGCCGCCGTCGACTTGAGCGGTCTCGCAGGATTTCGCCAGGTCACAGATCTGCACCTGGTCAATCTGGCGGCTCGCCACTCCGGTCGCCTGATCACCTTCGACGCGAAGATCGCGCGCGTTCTCACGCCGTCCGACCAGCAGGCGGTGCTGACGCTCGTCTGATGAAGTGAGGACGCGTGGCGGCAGGCGTTACCGGTAGTTGACGAACTGCAGGGCGATGCCGAAGTCCTCACCCTTGAGCAGGGCGATGACGGCCTGCAGGTCGTCACGCTTCTTGGACGAGACGCGCAGTTCCTCGCCCTGGATCTGCGCCTTGACGCCCTTGGGGCCCTCGTCGCGGATCTTCTTGGAGATCTTCTTGGCGTGCTCGGAGTCGATGCCCTGCACGAGCTTGCCGGTGATCTTGTACTGCTTGCCCGACGCGACGGGTTCGCCGGCGTCGAAGGCCTTCAGCGAGATGTCACGCCGGATCAGCTTCTCCTTGAACACCTCGAGGCCGGCCTGCACGCGTTCCTCGGCGTCGGAGGTCAGCACGATGCCCTCCTCGCCGGACCACTCGATGCCGGTGTTGGTGCCCCGGAAGTCGTAGCGCTGCGAGAGTTCCTTGGCGGCCTGGTTGAGTGCGTTGTCGACCTCTTGGCGGT
This sequence comes from Gordonia oleivorans, assembly GCF_040044975.1. Taxonomy (NCBI): domain Bacteria; kingdom Bacillati; phylum Actinomycetota; class Actinomycetes; order Mycobacteriales; family Gordoniaceae; genus Gordonia; species Gordonia oleivorans. The sequence continues at coordinate 78,108 of NZ_JBDZDI010000006.1, read as the reverse complement.
CGACCTTGCTCACCACGTCAAACGATGAATCAGCCATACCTGTCAGCCTATCGGGTCCGACCCTCGGGCTCTGACGGTTGTGCCGACCGGGCCGATGTGGACCCGACACCGGCGCGTCGGCGTCGCCGGGCCCTCTGTGGAAAGCGTCCTGAGCTGCTGGTTTGCGCTGACCGGGAGGGTTCGTTGTATTCTTCACGACGTTGTTCACGCGGTCGTCACGGTCGCGGAGACAGCACACGGCAGATTGCCCGAGCGGCCAATGGGAGCGGACTGTAAATCCGTCGCGAAAGCTACGCAGGTTCGAATCCTGCATCTGCCACAACGAGGAGATCGTCGCCCGCGACGTGCCATCCAATTGCCTGGACGCAGGCGATTTGGTGCGCCGCCGGATCGGTGTGTAATCTCGTTAAGGCTCTCGAGCCGCCCCGGACCACCTGGTACGGAGCGGAACGGGTACGCCCCCTTAGCTCAGTCGGCAGAGCGTTTCCATGGTAAGGAAAAGGTCGACGGTTCGATTCCGTCAGGGGGCTCGCTGGACTTGGACGCCCGTACGGGTTTTCAGGCCGCCAAGGCGGTGTAGCTCAGCTGGTTAGAGCGCACGACTCATAATCGTGAGGTCGAGGGATCGAGTCCCTCCACCGCTACACAACACGCAGCGCCCGCGGCGGCCCGGGGACACGGGGGCGCGAGCGCCAACAACGCACCACCCCCGTGAAAGAAGGACAACCGTGGCTTCCTCAACCGATGTGCGGCCCAAGATCACCTTGGCCTGCGAAGTGTGCAAGCACCGCAACTACATCACCAAGAAGAACCGTCGCAACGATCCCGATCGCCTCGAGATCAAGAAGTTCTGCCCGAACTGCGGCACGCATCAGGCACACAAGGAATCGCGCTGACCTCGTCGTCGGCGATTCCGACATAGGTTTTCAATGACTGCGGGTCGCCTCGATGAGGCGACCCGCAGTTCTTCGTGGAGGCGTCAGCGGCCTCACCCGATGTGACCATGCCCGGTCGGTCCACATCGTCGTCCATATCGTCTCAGCCACACCGGGAGCGGCGAGTAAGGAGCCCACATCCCATGTCACAGAGCACCGAGGAACGGACGACGGCGTTGACCACCGACGGCGGCAAGCTCTCTCCCGAGGAGATCGCCGAGCACACCAAGTCGCTGGTCGGCTTCAACTACACCGTCGAGGACTACTACGAGATCGGTCGCGAGGAGGTCCGCAAGCACGCCTTCGCCGTGCAGGACACCCACCCGGTGCACTGGGATGAGGCCGAGGCGAAGCAGATGGGGCATGACACCCTGGTCGCCGCGCCGACCTACGTGTCGGTGCTGGGCATCATCGCCCAGCGCAAGCTCTTCGAGGACGTCATCACCGGTTATGACCTGTGGCAGATCATGCAGACCGATCAGCGTCTCATCTACCACCGTCCGATGAAGGTCGGCGACCGCCTGATCTGTGATGTGTCGCTGGACTCGTTCCGGCACGTCACCAGCCCGGAGATGATCGACCTGATGGTCACCAAGAACGTCATCTGGACTCAGCACGACGAGCCGGTGATGACCACCTACACGTCGCTGGCCGCGCGCCCGGGCATGGAGATCGATCCGCGGCTCGCCGAGTCGCTGGACCACGTGATGATGAAGGTTCCGCCGCCGGCGCAGGTTGCGCGGACCGTCGAACCCGAGCCCGGCCGGTACGAGCTGCCCGATCCGACGGAACGTCCGGGTGCGTACGCGGCCGTCGACTTCGACACACTGACCGTCGGTCAGGAACTGCCGGCCAAGCGTTTCCTGCTGACCCGCGGCAACCTCACCAACTACGCCGGTGTGGCCGGCGATCCCAACCCCATCCACTTCTCCGATCACCTGGTCAAGGCGTCGGGGATGGACGACGTCGTCGCCCACGGGATGCAGACGATGGGTCTGGGTGCGAGCTTCATCTCCGAATTCATCGGTGATCCGGCCGCGTTCTGCGAGTACAACGTGCGCTTCACCAGCCCGGTGTATGTGCCCGCCGACGACAGTGCGGCCGTCGACTTCACCGGCAAGATCAAGTCGCTGGACCCCGACACCCGGCGCGGCACCATCGCCATCGTCGGCAAGCAGGGCGACCGCAAGATCTTCGGACGTGCGCAGGCGGTTGTTCAGTTCAACTGACGTAGGCGCCGTCGCCGGTGAGGTGAGCGCTGTCAACGTTGGATAGGGCGCTGTCAACGACCGCGGGAGCGCCGTCAGCGAGTCCGGGGGTTGCGGGCCTCCGGGCTTGCCCATTTCTAGACATTGCGCCGAGTCATTTTCGGCAAAAGCCCAGGTCGCTGGTCGGGCTCTACTTCGAGAATGTCTAGAAATGGGCAACAGGTCCGGGCGGTGCCGCGGCTCGTGCCCACTCGACGGGAAAGGGCGCCCACTCGACGGAAAAGCGCCCACTCGACGGGATGTCGCCGGGGCCGATCTCGCCGCGGTCGCGTGCCCACTCGATGATCACGCGTGAGAGCTCCTCGGCCCGGGTCTTGAGGACGGTGAGTGCGTCCGATTCGGGTTCGGCGGCGGCACGGCCAGGATGCCGAGAATGACCCACTCCAACGCCGCATAGCAGTCGTCGATCGCGGAGGGATACGCCCGACTGATCTTCGGTAAGCCATCTACTCCGGTCGATCGGTAACCGACACCGAAGTGCTGTCGGGCCCAATGCTGTCGGGGACAGGTGTGTCCGGGCCCGGGGCTCCCCATCGTGCGGCGACGACACCCCACGGATCGGCGTATTTTCCCGGCCATCCCCGATAGGGCGAGCGTAGGCGCAGGGCCAGATTGGCCAGCGGTGCGAGGACACGTAACAGAGGGCGACGCCGTCCGCTATACGCACGGGCCTGCGCGAGCGACTCGTCGAAAGTGATCCGCTGATAGTCGAGCACCTGTTGCGCGCGCGTGGTGTCCATCCAGTCGGTGGCAAACCACTCGGCGTCCTGTGCGGGGTCACCGGGCCGTGCGGGGGGCATCCCGCCGACCATTCCGACGGCCGCGGCGGTGCGTTCGGCGAGTTCCTCCTGGCGAAGCCGGTGTGAGGGATCGCCCCCGACGAGATAGACCTCCCGGGACCGATCGGTGGTCAACGCACTTGCAAATGCCCGGGCGACGTCGCCGACGGCGACCGATTGCAGTCTGCCGTCACCGGGCAGCGCAGCGGCAAATGCGATCAGATCCGGATTGAGGTCGAATGTCTGGCCGGCCGAGATCACCCCGCCGAGGCGCAGAATCACCCAGTCCAGCGCCGAGGCCGTCAGGATGTCCTCGGCCTCGCATTTGTGGCCGCCGTACAGATCATTGGGTCGACGCGGGGTGCTCTCGTTCAGAAGGTCGTTCTGCGAGTGCGGATTTCGAGAACCGTAAACCGCGATCGACGACGCCAGCGCGAAACGCGGTGACGCCTGGCTCGCCACGCAGGCGTCGACGAGGTGTCGTGTCGCGTCGACGTTGACCGCCCGCGCCAGCTGCGGACGCGCATAACAGAACGGCGGGATCAGCGCCGCAAGGTGGACCACTGCCTCTGGCTGTGTCGTGGCGACCAGTTGTGACGACGCTGACGCAGTGGTCAGATCGCACCAGCGAACATCGAGCGAACCGCTGGTCGTCGCTGCATGTACCTGCAGCGACGCGACCACCCTGTGGTTGTCTTTGACGTCGAGATCTGTTGCGGTGACACTGTTCCCGCGATCGAGCAACTCCCGAACGACCGCGGATCCGACGAGACCGCAAGCCCCGGTGACCAACGTCTTCATGGTCCCAACCCACTATCCCAGCGAGATGCCGAGTTTGTCGGCCATCACGCGAACCATGTGCTGGACCCCGACCTCGTTACGGCCGATCAGCATGTGGTCGTGTTGGCCACGCCGGACACCCTCCCCACATTGGGGGAGCATGGCGAAATCCTCGTCACGGACGGCGGAATGCACCTGGGAGAAGATCCCGTCGTACAGTTCGCGTTGCTCGTCGGTGGTCGCCGGGTAGCGAGCCATCCAACTGTGGCGCACCGTGCAGCGGGTGGCTGACTTCTCCGGCAGGATGTCGATCACCTCGACGCCGACGGGGCTGTTGGCGAGGATCAGGTTCGGATAGACCCAGTAGATGATGCCCATCTGCGCAACCGGGTCCCAGTTGTCGGCAGGTTCGGTGCCCTCGAGCTGTCCGATCCAGTTGAACGGGAAACCGATCCGGTGATGGTCACCGAACTCGTCGTAGACATGGGTGTTGGCGAGGGTGTTCATGCCGATGAGACTGTTGCCGTGCACGAACGGGAAATGATATCCCTCGGCGAACGCCTCGAGCGCACCCTTCCAGCTGACGTCCGAAGTCAGTAACCTCTCGTCGTGGTAGCGGAAATCTTGGTAATTCCATTGTGCGAGTTCAGCTCCCATCGGTCCGAGATGTGAGTCGAGGTCGATGGTGGCGTCGGCCGACAGCACCGCCCAGATGAATCCGTGGCGTTCCTCGCTGGGCAATTCGACGAGACCGTAGTCGTCCCGGTTCATCGAGTCGAATCCCGCAGCGCCCGGTACGCCCTTCAATCGCCCCGTGTTGTCATAGACCCACGCGTGGTACGGGCAGGTGAACCGGCGTGCATTTCCCGAACCGCACGCAGGCATCGCACCGCGGTGGCGGCAGTAGTTCAGCAGCACGTGCGCGGTACCCGAGCGGGAGCGGGTGATCAGCAGCGAATCGCCGATCACCGAGCGGACGACGTAATCGAACTTGTCGGGGATCTGTGCACTGGCGAGGACTGGGATCGGCACCCGACGCAGGATCGTCGATTCTTCGCGGTCGGTCAGAGAGTCGTCGCGGTAGTAGTCGAGCGGCACGCGCAATGTGTCGGCGGCCATGTCGGTGGTTTGCGTCGATGCGAGTTCGAGGGCGCGACGGGTGAGGTCCCAGCCGAGCGGCGTGGGCTCGGTGGCGAGTCCCTCGGGTGATGTGGTGGTCATCGGGCTGCTGACCTCCTCGTTGTCATGGGTATCGAAGGTGTGGTGCGCAATAGGCGCGCGGCAAATGTGATCGCGGCCATGCGGTAGACCATACACTGTCTCGGGGAAGTGTCTAGTCATTTTGGGGCTTGAGTGACATAGCCTGTCGATGACGCCACTTGAGAGGGTGACCTATGCGAACGCACGGCTGGTCCGGCGCCGCGCCGAACGATGACGAGGAAGCGGTCGAGCGGATCCTGACGGCAGCGATGGAGATGATGGACGAGCGGGAACTGGTCAACATCCTCCAGATCTCGCGCCGACTGGGAGTGACGCGCCAAACCGTGTATCGCTACTTCGACTCGAGCGGGGCGATCCTGCAGGCGGCCGCCGAGCGCAGTACCTCCGGGTTCCTCCGCGAACTCTCCGCGGCGATGGACGGGGTGACCGATCCCGCCGACGCGGTGGTCGAGGGCATTGCGGTGACTCTCGAATTGCTGCGCAGCAACCAGAGATTCGCACTGTTGTTTGGGCGGGAGGAGTCGTCGCGATTCCTCGCAGAGGTCACCTCGCCGGGAGCAATTGCACTGGGTAGGTCGATCATCGGCGAGTTCGACGTCGACTGGGCGACTGCCGGCTGGTCCGACGGCGACCTGGATGAACTGGTCGAGCACATGCTCCGGATGTTGCAGACCCTGATCGCCGACCCCGGGCATCCGCCGCGTCACGGTGGCGACCTCAGGGCGTACCTGCGCCGCTGGGTGGCGCCGAGCGTCGCAGCACCGCAACGTAATCCGATCCCGGAATGTAGCCGGTGAGGCCGGTGTGCGGGCCGGGTCCCCGCGACGGAAACGGCTCAGGCACACCTGCACACTCGGTCGCCGTTGTGCACCCGGACCGGCCGCGCGTCGATTGGGCTGAGTTCGAACGGTTCGCGATCGCCGAAATAGTTGCAGCGGTGGCGAAGTGGACTTCCTCGAATGCGACTCGGGTACCGCGGCGCGCTGCCCTCTTCGACTTCCACGTCCGCGACATGCTCATCCTGTTCCCGTCGGTTGCCATCGACGACGAGCCCGCCAGGCATCCGGACTGGTGTCCCGAAGAATGGTCGTGGCAACACGATCCGGGACGTGACGCCGATGCGTGGGCCGGTCGGGTCACCGCGAGTATCGGTTCCGGTGGCGGGCGGTGGGAAGGGGTCGTCGAACGGTACTTCGCCGCACTGGTGACCGCGAGCCACGAGGCGGCGCGCTACCTGCGGGCGATGGAGGCGGTCAGTCCCGACTTCCTCATCGTGGTCCTCAACGGAGACGACGAGCAGATCGTGCGGAGTGTTCCGCCCGAGAGGCTCGTGCAGGAGTTTCCCGCCATCGCAGCCAGACGGTTGGAGAACGCCCGGCTGGCGGCACTGTCGCCGGCTGCTCGAACCGACGAGCTGATGAGGGCGATCGCCGAGCCGCAGTCCTCGCCACTGATCCGCGCGGATGCCATCGGCCTGCTGATGGAGTGCGGACCGGCTGCGGTGGCTGCGGTGGCCGCGCGGATCTGTGACGTTGTGCCGGCGGACGGCCTGGACTGGTGTGCGGTCCTCGACGCGTTGAGCGCGATACCCGACGATGTCGCCGCGCAGCTACGGGACGTCGTGGGCACCACCGGCCGACCCGAGGCCTACCGCGCAAGGGTGGCGTCGTCGGTGGGATGGCTCGGGCGCCTCGGTGAGATCGTCGACCTGATGTCGGATATGTCCGACGAGGTGGTCCTGTCGGTGCTGTCGCGGCGATACCTCGCCGATCACCTCAACGGTGGGCTCGAATACGCCTCGCTCGAACGGGTATTGGCGAGCCGACCGCATCTCGATCACGTTCTTGCGACACAACTGTCACCGTCGAGGATGTTCGCGATCGGCGAAGGCGAAGTCGGGGTAGCGATGGCGGGTCTGTCCTCGCGATGGGTTTTCGTCCGCCGTCACGCGGCGACGGTGCTACTCACCGTGCACGTCTGAGCGCTGTCGCGGGACGCGCATGACTCCGATCAGGCAGGTGATCCCGAAACAGGCCACCGTTACCCACGGCCAGAACGTGACGTGGACGGAATCGGTGTCGACGTCCGCCGACCGCCGCAACTGAAGTGGTGGGTGTCGAACACCGAACTGTTGACGTCGCACCCGGCGTTGGGAGTGGTTCCCTACCTCAACATCGCGGCCTGCACCCTGGTGGATCCACGAATGCGGGGCCGGGGGCTGTTGTCCGATCTCGTACTCGGGACCGCACGGTGAAGGCCGCACATCCGATGACCACGCAACCACCGACTGTGAGCGCCGGGGTCAGCTGCTCCCCGAGAAGGACGACGGCCCAGATCACGCTGAGGACCGGCTGCACGAGCTGGATCTGACTGACCGTGGTCATCGGGCCGATCGCCAGTCCGCGATACCAGGCGAAGAAGCCGAGGAACATGCTGATCCCGGCGAGATACAGGAACGCGCCCCATTGTCCGGGCGTCGCATGCACCGGGCGGGTACCCAGCGCAACCGTTGTGGCGGCGAGCATTACCGGCGACGCGAGAATCAGGGTCCAGCAGATCGTCTGCCACGAGCCGATCTCGCGGGACATCCGACCGCCTTGGGCGTAGCCCAGTGCGCCGAGCGCGACCGCCGCCACCAGGTACACGTCGCTGACGCCGCCTCCGCCCAGCGATCCGTGTGCCACCACGGTGAACCCGACGGTCGCGATCACACCCAACGTCGCACCGAGCCAGAACCTCGGTGTCGGGCGCTCGTGGGTGAGCAGGACGGCGACCACCGCTGTCGCCGCGGGCAGCAGACCGATGACGACGGCCGCATGTCCCGCAGTGGTCTGCCGCATGGCGAGGGACGTCAGGATCGGGAAGCCGGCGACCACACCCACCGACACCGGGACCAGCCGTAACCACTGCCCGGGCGACGGGACAGGGACGCGGCGAACCAGGAGGACGACCGCGGCCAGCGCCGCCGCGATGACGGCCCGCCCGCAGCCGATGACGATCGGGTCGAGCCCGGAACCGGAGTCGCCGCCGACGGCGATCCGGGTGAACGGGAGAGTGAAGGAGAACGCGACCACACCCAGCAGTCCCCAGGCGAGGCCGTGGGTGGTGGTCGGCCCCTGGATGGAAAGCGGTGGGCGCGACGGTGCGATAGCGCTACTATTGCCATTCATGTCTGACGATAGCAGTGACCGGATTGTTCGTCACCTGCGTTCCCTGGCGGCCTCCGCGACGCCGGGGACGCGGCTGCCCTCCACCCGCGAGATCGCCGCGAAGTTCGGTGCCGGCCCGGTCACCGTGCAGCGTGCGCTGGCGATCCTCGTCGCCGACGGCGTCGTCGACACCCGCCCTGGTCTGGGCACCTTTGTCCGGGCTCGTCCGGCGGCGGCTCACGCGACGGATGTCGCGTGGCAGACCGCGGCACTCGGGCCCCGACGGTCGGGTGCCTCGCCGGTGGGCTCGACTTTGCGGCAGGTGCCGCACGACACCATCGCGATGCATTCGGGCTATCCGGATGCGTCACTGCTACCGAGGCGCGAGGTGGCCGCCGCACTCGGACGTGCGGCTCGTCGGGAGGAGAGCTACCGCCGACCGCCCGTTGCCGGACTGCCGGAACTACGTGCCTGGTTCGCCGGCGAGGTGAGCGAGGCGGGGTCAGACGGTGGATCGGCGTGGCACGAGTCCGAGGTGATGATCGCCTCCGGTGGTCAGGCGGCGCTGGCTGCGAGCTTTCGGGCGCTCGCCGCGCCGGGCGAGCCGATCGTGATGGAATCACCCACCTACTGGGGTGCGATCGGCGCGGCCCGGCAGGCGGGACTGGTGATCGTTCCGGTGCCACGCGTCGACGGCGCACCCACCGCAACCGACCTCGACGCGGCGTTCGCGTCGTCGGGGGCGCGGCTGTTCTACGCCCAACCCAATTACGCCAATCCGACCGGCGATCAGTGGACCGGCGCCCAGCGTGCCGAGATCCTCGACGTCGTCGCCGCGCATCGGGCCTTCGTGATCGACGACGACTGGGCCCACGACTTCGGCATCGATCGGCCCGCACGTCCGCTGGCCAGTGCCGACGTCCACGGACATGTGGTGTACATCCGGTCGCTGACCAAGTCGATGTCGCTGACCATGCGGGTGGCGGCGGTGATGGCCCGCGGTCCGGCCCGGCTGCGGATCGAGCAGGCCCTGGCGCATTCGGATCTGTTCGTGTCGCCGATCCTGCAGGCCGCGGCGCTCGACGTCGTCAGCAGGCCGGCGTGGCGTCGGCACGTCAAGGCGCTGTCGCGGGAGCTCGGCGAGCGACGCGACGCGCTCGTCGGGGCACTGCGGTCGGCTGGTTTCGACGTCACCGCGCCCGGCGGTGGGCTGCATCTGTGGGTGCGGCTCGAGGGTGCTCGCGGCCTCGACGACGTGCCGGACCCCGACGTCGTCGCCGCGCGGGCGCTGGCCGCGGGCCTGGCGATCTCGTCGGGTGGGGAGTGGTTCCCGGCCGAACCAAACGGCTCCTTCGTGCGGCTGACCTATGGGGCCACCGGGGTAGAACGCTACGACGAGGCGGTGCGGATTCTGGTCGAGAGCCTCTGAGCGGGCCCTCGCTCCGGCGGCGGTCGGTGGGCGTTTTGGGTTCAGCGTCGCCGATGTTCTACACTGAAGTGTCTCGATTGACTTTGACTTGCGCGCTACCCATAGGGTGGCGCGTTGGTTTTGTCGGAGGCATTCGCACCGGGGTGACCGGTCGGAGGCTCCGAGAGATCCGTAGGGTGGATCGAGACGGTGACCATCGACGCTCGGAGAGTTACTCCCCGGACGACGACCGTCACAAAGGGGCGTAGCTCAACTGGCAGAGCAGCGGTCTCCAAAACCGCAGGTTGCAGGTTCAAGTCCTGTCGCCCCTGCCCTGGAGAGGGCATACGTAGACGAGAGGAACCTCGAAGGTGAGCAAGCGAGATCGAGCCGCCCGCGCCAAGGATGCCGCGGAGGAGACCGCCGACACGGCGGCCGACGAGCTCGATGTGGCCGATGCCGCCGCCGAGGATTCCGACGACACGAGCGCTGAGAAGAAGACCTCGCTGACCAAGGACGCGGAGGCCGAGAAGGATCTCCGGCCGACGGGTAAGCGGTCGGGGCGTCGTCGTTCTGCGTCTGCCACCGACAGCTCCGACGACGACACCGATTCCGCTGGCGGAACCGCGGTCGCCGTCAAGGAACGCAAGAAGAAGGCGTCTCCTGCGGAGAGCCGCAATCCGATCGTTCGGATCTGGGTCTTTCTGCAGCAGGTCGTCTCCGAACTGAAGAAGGTCATCTGGCCGACGCGACGCGAGATGATCACCTACACCGTGGTCGTCCTGGTCTTCGTCATCGTGATGACCGCCTTCATCTTCGGTATCGACCTCGCCTTCGCGAAGGGCGTCCTCTGGCTGTTCGGCTAGCGACTCACCACAGGTGAGTTCGCCGGTCGGTCGGAGGGTGCCAACCGGAACGGTCCGAGTGGCCGACCCGGGAAGGTCCCAGCGATGACGGCCGACCCGAACACATGAAAGAGGAGCGTGGGCTGCAGTGAGCACCCCGGACAACACCGAAACGACTGAGTTCGACGCCGCTGACGTCGTCGTCGATGAGGCTGTTGACGACGTCGTCGTCGATGACGCTGTTGACGACGCTGTCGTCGATGAGGCTGTCGACGAGACCGACGAGCCGGGCGTCGACGCGCAGGCCGAGGCCGCCGAGGACGAGCTGGCTGCCGTCGAGGGTGGCGAGGCCGCCGTCGAAGCTGCCGACGAGGCCGCGGACGCTCCCGCCGACGAGCCCGAAGAAGAGGTCGACCCCGCCGAGGAACTGCGCAAGCAACTGCGTCGCGCGCCGGGCGAGTGGTACGTCGTCCACAGCTACGCCGGCTACGAGAACAAGGTCAAGGCCAACCTCGAGACCCGCGTGCAGAACCTCGACGTCGGCGACTACATCTTCCAGGTCGAGGTCCCGACCGAAGAGGTCACCGAGATCAAGAACGGCCAGCCCAAGAAGGTCAACCGCAAGGTGCTGCCCGGCTACATCCTGGTGCGCATGGACCTCAACGACGAGTCGTGGGGCGCGGTGCGCAACACCCCGGGCGTCACCGGCTTCGTCGGAATGACCTCCAAGCCGTCGCCGTTGAGCCTCAACGAGGTGCTGCAGTTCCTGCTGCCGCGCACCGAGGCCAAGAAGACTCCGGCCAAGGCGGCGTCGGCCAGCGAGAGTGTCGAGGCGGCAGCCGCTGCGGTCACCTCGACCATCGAGGTCGACTTCGAGGTCGGCGAATCGGTCACCGTCATGGACGGCCCGTTCGCCACGCTGCCCGCGTCGATCTCGGAGGTCAACGCCGAGCAGCGCAAGGTGAAGGTGCTCGTCTCGATCTTCGGTCGCGAGACCCCGGTCGAGCTCGGGTTCAATCAGGTCGAGAAGATCTGACCCTTCGAGGCTCGCTTCGCTCGCACCTCAGGGAACGGGCAGAACGTTCGGAGAACGACATAAGAACTTCCACGCCTCCAGCGGACGTGGATTTGCAAGGAACAGAACAAGGAACTAGAGATGCCTCCCAAGAAGAAGAAGCTCGCCGGGATCATCAAGCTCCAGATCCAGGCAGGCGCCGCCAACCCGGCCCCGCCCGTGGGTCCGGCGCTTGGTCAGCACGGCGTGAACATCATGGAGTTCTGCAAGGCGTACAACGCCGCGACCGAGTCGCAGCGTGGCAACGTCGTGCCGGTCGAGATCTTCGTGTACGAAGATCGCTCCTTCGACTTCAAGTTGAAGACCCCGCCGGCCGCGAAGCTCCTCCTCAAGGCCGCAGGCCTGCAGAAGGGCTCCGGCGAGCCGCACGTCAAGAAGGTCGGCAAGGTCTCGATGGACCAGGTCCGCGAGATCGCCAAGACCAAGGCCGAAGACCTCAATGCCAATGACATCGACCAGGCCGCGAAGATCATCGCCGGTACTGCTCGGTCCATGGGCATCACCGTCGAAGGCTGAGATCTCGATACGCCCTCGGCTGGCGCCTCGGGCTACTCGATCAGCGGAAACAATCCCCGTGGGAGGGCCGGCTCGGTCCGCACCACACACCCGTCGTGACGACGGAGAAAGAACAGAGCAATGAGCAAGAAGAGCAAGGCCTACACGGCAGCAGCCGAGAAGGTCGACAAGTCCAAGCTCTACAGCCCGCTGGAGGCTGCTGAGCTGGCCAAGGACACCTCGTCGAAGAACACCGACGCGACCGTCGAGGTTGCGATCCGGCTGGGCGTCGACCCCCGCAAGGCGGACCAGATGGTTCGAGGCACCGTCAATCTGCCCCACGGGACCGGTAAGACCGCCCGCGTGATCGTGTTCGCCGTCGGCGACAAGGCCGCCGAGGCCACCGCCGCCGGAGCCGACGAGGTCGGCGCCGAGGATCTCATCGAGAAGATCCAGGGCGGCTGGCTGGACTTCGACGCCGCGATCGCCACCCCGGATCAGATGGCCAAGGTCGGCCGCATCGCGCGTGTCCTCGGACCGCGTGGCCTGATGCCGAACCCGAAGACCGGCACCGTGACCCCGGATGTCACCAAGGCCGTCAACGACATCAAGGGCGGTAAGATCAACTTCCGCGTCGACAAGGCAGCCAACCTGCACTTCGTCATCGGCAAGGCATCGTTCGACGCCACCAAGCTGGCGGAGAACTACGGCGCCGCGTTCGACGAGATCATGCGTGCCAAGCCGTCGGCTGCCAAGGGTCGCTACATCAAGAAGATCACCGTCTCGACCACCACCGGCCCGGGCATCCCGGTCGACCCGGCGGTCACCCGGAACTTCGCCGAGGCTCCGCAGGCCTGATCTGCGTAGTCGCTTGTAGCGCAACAGCTTCGATGCCCCCGATCACCAATGGTGGTCGGGGGCTTCGGTGTTGGTGGGGGTGTCATATCGCATCGCATCGCCGATGATGCTGGGGGAAGCCGATATAACCGGGATGAATACGCCTACTCGCGACAATTATTGACGTGAGTCGGCTGAGCGGTCCCGGTTATATCTGGTTGGTGGCGGTGTGAGCGTCGGCGTAGAGGCCGGCGCCGTTGGCTGTGTCGTAGAGGCGGGGGCGGGTGCGGTCGACGAGGGCTTCGATGCCGTGCATCTGTGCGGCGTAGCGCGTCGCATCACCGATCATGCTGCGGGAGCCGATATAACCGGGATGAATACGCCTGCTCGCGACAATTATTGACGTGAGTCGGCTGAGCGGTCCCGGTTATATGTGGTAGGTCGGGGTAGGCGACGAATTACTCGGCGACGCATCGCTGTGCGAACGCGATGATCTCGCCGGCGACGTCGTCGCGGATCTCGGGTTCGTTGTGCACCTCGTGGCGGAAACCGGTGTAGACACGGGTGCGCACGTCGGGGTGGCCGGTGCCGATGAGGCGGTTGGCGACGTGATAGGCGCCTTCGCCGTAGTTGGTCACCGGGTCGGCGTCGCCGGCGAGGATCAGCACCGGCAGGTCGGGGCGAGCGCCGGCGTAGAAGCCGTCGCCGTTGGCGGTGTCGTAGAGGTCGACGAAGCCGCGGATGAAACGCACCGACATCGGGGCGCCGAAATTGTTGAACGGATCGGTGGCGTGATCGCGGACGACGTCGGCGTTGCGGGCAACCCAATCGGTCGGACCCGGATTCTCGCCGTAGCGGGAGACGAAACCGTCGAACAGCGCGCCGAGATACGCCTCGCCGACCGGGGATTCCGGATCCGGTTCGGCGGCAAGGGCGGTGCGGTCGACGAGGCTCTCGATGCCGTGCATCTGCGCGGCGATGCCGCACAGGATGAGGCCGGCGACGCCGTCACTGCCGCCGGCGACGAGGCCTCGGGCGATCATCGAACCCCACGAGTGTCCGAAGATGACATACGGCAGGTCGGGGAACTGCTCGCGGACCCGGGCGGCGAGGGTGCGTTCGTCGGCGAGGACCACCTCGTCGGCGTTGTCGCCGGCGTCGCCCCAGATGCCGGTGGTCATCGCGGTCTTGCCGTGGCCGGCGTGATCGTCGGCGGCCACCACGAAGCCGGCGTCGAGGAGCTTGGTGATCAGCGGCAGGTAGCGCCGCGAATGCTCACCGAGGCCGTGGATGAGATGGATGATCCCGACCGGTGGGCGCACCGGCACGTAGATCCAGCCGAAGATGGTGTCGCGCCCGTTGTGTGAGGTGAACTCGACCTCGTGAAGTGACATCGTTGTCCTCTCCCAGCGCGCCGCGGATGCGACGGTTGGGGCAAGGCTAACAGCGACGCCCGGGGTGCCGGGAGCGGTTGACGCATCACACCGTCTCGGGTTGCGCCTCCACCTGCTTGATCGGTCCGGTGAACCACTTCTTCACCGACACATGCCAATACACGTACAGCAGGATCAATGCGCCGCCGACGAGCAGCGGGGTGTAGTTGACGTACTTCCAGGCGAAACCCGGATCCCAGGGCATGCCGCCGAGGGAGGTCGGGAACAGGGCGATGATCGAGGTGAGTGCGATCTCGATCAGGGCCAGCGGGGCGATCCACTTGTACTTGGAACCCAGAGTCCAGGAACCGGCCTCGAAGTCGTCACCGGCCTTCCAACGGAAGAAGATCGGCACCGCGAAGCACAGGTAGAGACCGACGACGCCGATCGAGACGACCGCGAAGAAGGCCACCGGCACGGGTGCCCCGTTGATGTCGACGGGGACGAGGGCGGGCAGCGTGATGATGGCCGCGACGGCCGCGGTGATCATGACGGCGTTGGCGGGCATGCCGTTGGCGCGCACCTGCGACCACAGTTTGTGGCCGGGAACGGCGCCATCGCGGCTGAACGCGAACATCATTCGCGACGCGCTGGTCTGGCAGGCGGCGGTGCAGAACAACTGCCCGGCGGTCGAGATCAGCAGCACCAGTCCGGCCCACTTGGAGCTCAGTGCCTGGCTGAAGATGGTGGCGACCGCACCGCCCGACGCCGATACGGCGTCGGAATCCTGTACGGCGAAAAGGAAACTCAGCAACAGAATCCAGCCGCCGATGGCCGAGTAGGCGATGGACCGCCAGATGCCCTTGGCGGCGGCTCCGGCGGCACCCTTGGTCTCCTCGGAGAGATGCGCGGACGCGTCGTAGCCGGTGATCGTGTACTGGGTGAGGATCGCCGAGATCGGCAGCACGTACAGGATGAACCCGGCGGGGGAGGTCTCGCTACCGAAGATCCCGGAATTGTTGATGGTCTTGGCGAACACGTCGGAGAACGACGCGTGCTGATCGGGGATGAGGAAGAGGATGAGAATGACTGCGGCAGCACCGATCACGTGCCACCAGACGGAGATGTTGTTGATCGCCGACAGCAGGTGCCCGGAGAAGATGTTGATCAGGGCGGCGACGGCCAGGATGATCAGGAAGATGATGAACACCCGGGTCAGGCTGTAGCCGTCGAGCCAGGACTGGCTGAAGGTGCCGAGGGTGAGATCGAGGAAGGTGGCTGCGCCGTAGGCCACTGATGCGAGGATGGCGACGAGGCCGATCAGGTTCAGCCAGCCGGTGTAGAAGCCTGCCTTGGCGCCACCCAGTTTCGAGGCCCACCAATAGATTCCACCCGACGTCGGGTATGCCGACACCAGCTCGGCCATGCAGAGGCCGATGAGCAGGATGAAGATCGACACGATCGGCCAGCCCCAGGCGATGGCGGCCGGGCCGCCGTTGTTCCAGCCGAGCCCGAACGAGGTGAAGCAGCCCGCGAGGATCGAGATGATGGAGAAGGAGATCGCGAAGTTGGAGAAGCCCGACCATGATCGGTGGAGTTCCTGGGTGTAGCCGAGGCGGGCGAGGTGGGCCTCGTCGTCGGAGTATTGTTCGTGGCCCTCGGGCATGACGTGTCCTTCGCGTTCTTCGGTGGTTCGGCGAGCGACACTGCTCTGTCCGAAACATAGACCGCGTTGACCCCGGGTGCTGGGTGGTGTCCGATGTGCCGGGTATGCGCGGTCGCGGCGGCACGGTTGTCCCGGCCCTCCTGTCAGGTGCCTGTGGCTTCGAACCCTTTGGTGGTCCGGCAGGAGTGCCGGGCGTAATCGCCGACCGGACTTTATCGATCGATGTGAAGGTGGTTGTTGGTGGTGCGTCGCTTACGGATGATGATGTGTGTCGGAGCATCTACGGTGGTGGCCGCGCCGTTCGCGGTGGCGGTCCCGGCCGACGCGGCGACGACGTACGCCAACTGTGCCGCTCTCAACGCCGACTACCCACATGGAGTCGGCAAGGCCGGTGCGGTCGACTCGACGTCGGGCACACCGGTCACGAACTTCACCGTCAACGACGACGTCTACAAGGCGAACACGGCCCGCGACCGTGACAAGGACGGGATCGCCTGCGAGAAGCATTGAGCTGAGCGCTGTCAGTGGTGTGGTGAGCGCTGTCAACGCAGGAGAGAGCGCTGTCAACGCAGGAGAGAGCGCTGTCAACGTGGGGGAGAGCGCTGTCAACGTGGGGGAGAGCGCTGTCAATGTGGGGGAGAGCGCGGTCAACGTGGGAGAGAGCGCTGTCAGTGGTGACGAGGGCGCGATCAGCGCAGGGCCGCGGCGAGTTCGTCGACGTGCTCGACGAGCTCGGCGCCGTCGCGGGCACTGACGAAGGCGTCGCAGTACTCGATGTAATCGGCCAGGGCACAGCCGGTTTGGTTCCAGTAGCGCCGCGGTTCCGGGGTGATCCAGGCGATGCGGTGCACGCGGCGGGACAGCTCGGCGAACTGGTCGACGCGTGGGTCGAAGCCGTTGCTGCGGGCATCTCCGGCGACCACCACCGAGGTGCGGGGACCGATGAGATCGCCGTATCGGGCCAACAGATGCGTCAGCATGGTGCCGTAGTCGCTGGTGGCGGCGAGGTCGAGGCCGTCGGCGGCGAGGACCGACGTGAGCGCGGACTCGCCGTCGCTGCGTCGAAGCTCGTCGGTGACGCGGATCGGGTCGTCGACGAAGGCGATCACCTCGCAGCGGTCGCCGTGCCGATGCAGTGTCTGCGCGAGGCGGAGCAGGAAGCCGGCGACCGGCCGCACCGATAGTGACACGTCGACCAGCAGCAGCAGCCGGACCGGGCCGGGCCGGGTGGTGCGGCGCCAGAGTTCCAAGGGCACACCGTCGGTGGCGACGGCCGAACGCATGGTGCGACGCATGTCGAGGCCACCCCGATCGGTGTGGCGGACGGTGCGCAGGGGGGCGCCGCGCATCCGCTGGATGAGGCGATGGCAGGCGCGGTCGATGTCGGCCTGATCGGAGGTGACGGGGCGGTCGTCGGAATCGTCGGGATCGGTGGCGGCCGCCTCGCCCAGGCGCTGTGAGAGCGCTTCCACGAATGCCTCGAGGGCGCGCTCCAACTCGGCGCGCTCGCGGTCGTCGAGGCCCTCGGCGCCGTCGGTGCCGTAGGCGCGCCGGGCGTCGTAGGCGTCGAGCGCCGCGAGAATGGCTGCGGCACCATCGATTCCGAGAGGGGTGCCGTGGACGCGGGTGGCGGTGCCGACGAGTTCGCCGACGGTCGAGGAGTCGGCCTCGTCGACGTCGATGGTGAAGGTGACGCCGCCGGCCACCGACCCGGAGTTCTGGTCGACGCCGAGTTCCTCGGTTCCCGCCGACACGGTGAAGTCGTTCTCCTCACGGTGCGCGCTCTCACCGCGACGTTCGGCCGCGTCGGGGTCGTCGACCATCAGATCACCGATCTCGTCGGTGTGTTCGTCGGCGCCGATCCGTCGTGCGGCGCCGGTGAAATCCTCGTCCCACACGATGTCGTCGGGGAGGTCGGCGGCCGCGCCGCGGGGCCGGGGCAGTGGCTCATCGTCGTCGGGAATGTCTGCGCCGCCGAAGAAGACGTCGAAGGCGTACTCGAAACCCGCTGTCTCGTAGTCGTATTTGACGCTCACCGAACGCAGGCCGGCCCGCAACCGGTGTGGGTCGGCGCCGCCGATGATGCCGATGACCCGGCGGATCTCGATGACCTCCGCGGGGGAGACGTTCACCCCGAAGCGGCGCAGGACCCGGCCGAACAGGACGGCCAGGCGGTCGACGGTGTTCTCCCGCGTCGGCTCGAGGGATGAATGATGTTGTGGGGACGCCATTGTCGCCGGCCTCGAGCCTCAGCGCCGGGCCGAACTGCGGGCGCGTCCGGCGCCGAAGGCGGTGGCGGTCACCGAACCCGCCGGACCCGACCCGTCGGTGCCGATCGGTGCCGAGCCCGATGACGTTGCCGCGGTGGGGGTGTGGAGTTCGCGGCGCGCGAGATCGAGATCGCTGCCGAACTTGACCAGCAGAGACAACAGCGCGCGGTCGAGGACGGTGCCGTCGGCGTCCCGGGTATCGGAGAGGAACGACGCGGCGCGGGCTGCGTCGATGACCTCGGCGATGGACGGGCTCTTGCGTAGCGGCAGATCACGCAGGCGGCGGGCGAGGTCGACGATCTCGGTGATGACCGACTCCTCCACCTCGGGGGCGCGGACGCCGACGATGCGGCATTCCCGCGCGGCGTCGGGGTAGGCCACCTGGAAGTGCAGGCAGCGGCGTTTGAGGGCGGGGGACAGTTCACGAGTGTCGTTGGAGGTCAGGATGACCCACGGTGCGGAGCGTGCGGTGAAGGTGCCGAGTTCGGGGACGGTGACCTGCCGTTCGGCGAGCACCTCGAGCATCACCGCCTCCATCGCCTCGTCGGTGCGGTCGACCTCGTCGACGAGCAGGACCGTCGGCGTGGCCGAGCGGATCGCGGCCAGCAGCGGGCGGGCGACGAGGAAATCCTCGGTGTAGACGCCGACCTCGGTGCGGGCCAGCGCCGCCGACGCCGCGGCGAGGGTGGGTTGTTCGGCCAGCTCGGCGCCGATGCGGTCGCGCAACATCTGCACGTGCAGGAGTTGGCGGGCGTAATCCCATTCGTAGAGGGCGCGTGATTCGTCGAGTCCCTCGTAGCATTGCAGGCGGATCAGATCCCGACCCGATGCTGCGGCAAGGGCTTTGGCCAGTTCGGTCTTGCCGACGCCGGCCGGTCCCTCGAGCAGCAGTGGCCGGTCGAGCAGGGTGGCCAGGTGGACGACCACGGCGAGGTCGGCGTCGATGAGGTACCCCTGGCCGGCCAGCGCGTCGACGATGTCGTCGACGCTCTCGAATTCGGTGGACGGGCCGGGCAGGGCCGAGGGTTCCGACATGGCTCCTCTTCGCGACGGTGCGGTGATCAAAGGTATTGGGGCAGAGCGGGTGTTGGGGGAGGAAAGGTGTGGATCGGTCCGGGTGAAGGGTCAGGTCAATGACCTCACCCGGACCGATCCACGTGTCCCGGGAGTTGCTCAGGCTCCCGGGGGTCTCGATACGCCGCGGCCTCGCTTCGCTCGGTCGAGGCTACTCGACCGGCGAGAGGTCGGGCTCGTTCGGCGGGCAGTGTGCTCGACCGGCGAGAGGTCGGGCTCGTTCGGCAGGTAGTGCGCTCGGCCGGCGAGAGGGGGCGGCTCGACCGGCCGAGCGCGGCGAACTACCTCAGTAGCTGCCGGTCATCGCGTGGGTGACCATCGGGATGAGCGACTCGACGGTGCATTCGCGCGGGTTGCCCGGCGTGCACCAGTCGTCCATCATGTGCTCGGCGATGGCGCGGATCTGCTTGTCGGAGGTGTCCATGGTGTCGCCGCGGCCCTCGTACTTGCCGGTGTTCATCCGGTTCTTCTCGTAGCTGTTGACGCTGAGCTGACCGAAGTTGTCCGGGATGCCGAGGTCCTTGGACAGTCGGATGGCCTCCTCGACCGCGGCGTCGGCGGCCTGCACGGTGGTCATGTTGGTGGTGTCGACGCCGAGCAGCTTGGCGATGTCGGCGTAGCGCTCGTAGCGGCTGGGCAGGTTGTACTCCCACACGCGCGGCAGGGCGATGGCGTTGTTGAGGCCGTGGTGGCTGTCGTAGAACGCCGAAACCGCATGGGACAGTGAGTGAATGAGTCCGAGGCCGCCGGAGTTGAAGGCCTGTGCGGCGATGTACTGGGCGTGCATCATGCCGGTGCGGGCCTCGAGGTTGCGGGGCTCGTACACCGCGGTGCGCAGGTGATCGCGGATCAGCTCGATGGAGTACTTCGCGTTGCCGAGCGACGGGGCGAAGTCCAGGCGCGAGACGTAGGGCTCGGAGGCGTGGGCCAGCACGTCGAAGCCGCAGAAGGCGGTGAAGTGCTCGGGGCAGCTGTAGTACAGCAGCGGGTCGTCCATCGCGAGGTCGACGAGGCAGGTGTCGTCGAAGGCCACCCACTTGTGCGGCTTGTTCATGTCGGAGGTGTCGGTGATGACGTAGGCCCAGGAGGTTTCCGAGCCGGTGCCGGCCGTCGTCGAGACCGCGATGTGCTTGGGGTTCTCCTTGTTGGTGGCCTTGGAGAAGCCCTCGAACTCGTTGATGTTGCGGCCGTCGTGGGCGATCACCATGCGGGCGCCCTTGGCGGCGTCGTGGCTCGAACCGCCACCGACGGAGATGATGCCGTCGCACTTCTCGCTCTGGTAGAGCGCGGCGGCGTCCATGCAGTTGTAGTCCTTGGGGTTGGACTCGACCTTGTCGTAGAGGACGACGTCGACGCCCTGGTATTCGATCTTGCCCTTGAGTTCTTCGATGATGCCCGAGCCGCGCAGGCCGGTGGTCATCAGCAACACGCGGGTCATGCCGAGATTCTTGGCCTCGACACCGAGCATGTCGTGGGCGCCGACGCCGAGCTTGGCGTTGGGGAAGGGGTGGAAGTCCTTGATCGGGAAGTCCCAGATCTGATTCAGCTCGATGGCCATGAATCCTCAATCTCCTGTGTGGGTACGGGGTGACTCTCCGAGCATGTAGCCGTCGTCACACTTCCCACAAGAACACCTGAACACATACACAGATGATCAGTCCAGCAGGAGAGTGGGAAACTGTCCGGAAGGTCAGGTTCGCCGGTCATCCCTCTGGGCACCCCGGGAGAAAAGGGAACTCCCGTTCGGCAGCGTGAAGCTTGGGTGACAACAACCGCCGATGTGCGGCGTCGGCAAGGCGGATGCGATAGGACTGGAGGAGGGGCCGAGCGAGCGTGGAGGTAGTGATGGACACACGAGGGACGAAGCTGGCGATCATCGGGGCCGGCGCGGTCGGAACCGCCGTGGCGTACGCGTCGCTGATCCGGGGCGTCGCGCGCACGATCGCGTTGATGGACATCAACGAACCGAAGGTGACCGCCGAGGTCCTCGACATGTCGCACGGACTGGAGTTCGTGCCGCGCACCGACATCATCGGCGGCGCCGACATCTCGGTGTGCGCCGACGCCGACGTGGTGGTGTTCACCGCCGGCGCCAAGCAGAAGCCCGGACAGTCGCGACTCGAACTCGCCGAGGCGACAATCGGACTCACCCAGAAGATCATGCCGGGCCTGATCGAGGTGGCCCCCAATGCGATCTACATCATGGTGACCAATCCCGTCGACATCGTCACCTATGCGGCGCTGAAATACAGTGGACTGCCGCGTAATCAGCTGTTCGGGTCGGGTACCGTACTCGACTCGTCGCGGCTGCGCTTCCTCATCGCCCAGCATGCCGGGGTGGCGGTGCAGAATGTGCACGCCTACATCGCCGGTGAGCACGGCGACTCCGAGATCCCGCTGTGGAGTTCGGCATCTATCGGTGGTGTGCCGCTGACCGATTGGCAGCCACTGCCCGGCTACGACGCGATGGACGAGAAGGTGCGCGCGGAGATCCACCACGAGGTGGTGCACGCCGCGTACAAGATCATCGAGGGCAAGGGCGCCACCAACTATGCGATCGGCCTGGCGGCCACCCGCATCGTCGAGGCGGTCCTCAAGGACGAGCACCGCGTGCTGCCGGTGTCGACGGTGGCCTCGGGCTTCGAGGGACTCGAGGATGTGTGTCTGTCGCTGCCCACGATCGTCGACCGGGCCGGCGCCCAGATGCGGCTGGAGATCGCCATGTCCGAGAGCGAGCGCGAGGGGCTGATGAAATCGGCGGAGACGCTACGGGCGATGCAGGCGAAGTTCGGGTTGTAGACCCGGCGGGTTCGTCTCAGGGTTTGTGGACAATGTCGTCGGGGTGTGGATGACGTCGCCTCGGCGTGGAACCCGGCGCCCACCGAAATAGTCTGATCGGTATGCGCGATGACAAGTTGCTCACCCGGATCGCCGGACTGCTGCGCCAGGCGGAGAACACCGACAACCCGCACGAGGCGGAGACCTTCATGGCCGCCGCCCAACGATTGGCCACCGCGGCCTCGATCGACCTGGCGGTGGCGCGGGCGCACGATCCGGCCGCCCGGGCGAAGGCCACCCCGGTGTCACGGCAGATCGCCATCGGGGAGCCGGGCAAACGGGGCCTGAAAACCTACGTGCAACTGTTCGTCGCCATCGCGCGCGCCAACGATGTGACCGTCGACGTCGCGGGGAACTCGACGTTCGTGCTGGCCTACGGCTACGCCGCCGACATCGACATGTGCGAGGCGCTCTACACCTCCCTGCTGGTGCAGATGGTGGCGGCCAGCGACGCCTACCTGCGGTCGGGGGAGTATCGCGACGAGGAGTCGGCGCGGATCGTCCGACGGGGAAGCGGGTGGCGGGCGCGGCGGGTGGTGGAGCGAAAACCGTTGGCGCCCATTACTGCCCGGCTGAACTTCCAGTCGGCGTTCGCCGAACGGATCGGTAAGCGACTGGCCGTGGCGCGCGACGAGCAGCGTTCCGAGGCGATCGCCGGGGACGATCCGGAGGTGGCGGGTTCGGCGTCGTCGACGGCGGTGGTGTTGCGTAACAAGGAGATCGAGGTGACCGACTTCTACCGGTCGGAATCCACCGCACGCGGCACCTGGCGGCCGACGAGTGCGTCGGCGGGTTATTCGGCGGGGGCGCGGCAGGCCGGTGACCGGGCCGGTCGTCGGGCCAAGATCGGCGCCGACCCCCAATTCGGTGCGCCGCGTGGGCAACTCGGGTCGTGACGCGCCGTGGGCCGGTTCGGGGCGTGGCGAATCGGGTCCCGGTCAGTTCAGGGCGTGCTCGATGGCGTCCTCGTAGCGGGTCTGCTGCTCGTCGCTCACCGACGCGGGGAAGGTGACGACCACATTGAGGAGTTGGAAGGCGTCGGTGTGCTCACCCGCGTAGAGCTCGGCGCGGCCGGTGCTCTCGAACTGCATCAGGGTGAACTGATCGGTGATCAGGATGCCGCCGCAACCGGCGTCGGAGCAGTCCTGCGCCGAACCGGTGTGACGCCCGGTGACCGGGAGCCCGGCGGCCGCGACGTCGTCGGCGAGGGTGTCCAGGGTGCCCGGCGCCGGGGCGTTGCTCACCGAGGTGGAATACGACGTGGCGTCCTCAACGGTGTTCTCCGTCGCCGCGCAGGCCGTCGGGATCGCGGCGAGGGCGACGAGGACCGCGGCCGTCGCGGCGCGCCTCATTCTTCTCGGATGCGTGGTGGGCGTCATCGTCGGCTCCCGTCTCCTTCTCGCGGTGCGTCGTCGGCTCCGCCTGTGGTACCGGATCGTGGCGGGGACCGTCGCCCGCATCGGTGGACGTGGCGGGACGGACCCCGAACGCGATGCTAGCCGCAGGGGGGAAGGGGGTCGGCCGGCCGGTGAAGCGGGAGAGGTGACGGCCCAGGAAACCGTCGTCGGTGACGATGGTGTTCATGATGGTGGCCGAGGCCACCAGGATGCACGTGTAGAAGAACAACCAGCTGATGGTCACGAACACCACACCGAGCGTCCCGTAGTGGCGGGTGGTTTCCGGCATCGTGCGGGGCAGCACGACGCGGCTGCCGATGAGGTAGATGGTGATGAAGATCGAGGTGAGGACACCGTTGACCGCCAGGAGGCGCATCGGCACCTGCGTCGAGACGAGCAGACGGGGGATGACCGTCCATAGCACCGACCAGATGATGACGGTGCCGATGATCTCGAGGATCAGTCCGGTCACCCCGAAGCCGTACCAGGTGCGTCCGATCAGGCTGAACTCGTGTACCGGTGTGATCAGCCCCTGCGCGACGACGGCGGCGGGGATGAGAAACAGCACCGCCACCCAGCGCCACCAGCCGCGCCAGTTGAGTTTCTCGACCTGCCAGGCGGACAGGTACATGCGGCCCAGTGCGCGCGAGAGGGAGGTGGCGCCGGCGATCACCATGAGTGCGCCGAACCAGCCGAATGCGCCGAGCCGCTGCGTGGTGTCCACCGGCGGCAGGCCCAGGTTCTCCGGGTTCATCCCGAAGCCCTCGAAGGCCTTGTCCAGAAAGCGGCGGCCGATCGGCACCGTCGTCATCAGGATCGCGAACGGCAGCACCGAGGTGAAGGCCTGGGCGGCGAGAGTCATCGCGCGGTCGGTGAGTCCGCTGGTCGCGATGTCGCCGATCATCCGCAGGATCAGACGGGCGCCGGGCACCTGCAGTCCCCGGTCGTACAGGGCGAGCCCGCGTTGCCGCATGCGCTCGAGGAATGGCGGCGACTGGACGGGGTCCATCGGTGATTCCTTTCGCGGGTGTGGCTGTGCAGATCGTAGTGGTCGCGCGCGACATCGACGTGCGAGGTGTCGGCGTGGCGCCGATACCATCGGGCAGGTGAGCGCAGGGGAGCCGATCCGATGAGCCCGCGTGACGTGGGGCGCTCGCAGTTGTACGAGGCCGAACGGCTGGTGTTGCGCATGTTCGATCGGGCCGCGCAGGGGTCGGTCGGGACGTCGCGGACCGTGCAGATCGCCGGCACCGAACTGACGCTGCCCAGCGAGGCGCGGTTCTCGTCGGCCGATGCGGTCGGCGACTACGTTGCCCGGGTGTTGGCGATGCCCGCGGTGCGGGAACGATTCCCGCGGGCCGGTGTCCCGGTGACGGTGCGCGCCCGCCGGGGCTATCGGGCCGCCGAGTACCGCTGGGCGCTTGCCGAGATCGCGATCCCGGAAAGCCGCGAAGGGCGTTGGGCCCTAAGGGAATTGGTGGTGTTGCATGAGCTTGCGCATCACCTCGACGACGGCGACGGTCCGGCGCACGGGCGCGGATTCGTGCTGACGCTCACCGAGTTGGTCGGTACCGTTCTCGGGCCGGAAGCGGGATTTGTCTATCGGGTGATCCTGTCGGATTCCGGGGTGGGGTGATCTGCGGTCCCGGGTGTGGTGTCCCCGAGCTGCCCGCTACGGTGGGCGGCATGGGGCTTCCGATCTCCGGCGACGATCTCGTGCTGTCCGGTTCGTTCAATGTGCGTGACGTCGGGGGTTTGCCGACCGCCGACGGTCGGTCGGTGCGGCCCGGGATGCTGCTGCGGTCGGCGCACCTGGGGGACCTCGATGACGACGGTCGGGCGGCGTTGACCGCGCTGGGCGTCGACGAGGTGATCGACCTGCGCGCGCCGGCCGAATGCGACGCGGAGGGGTATGACGCGCTGCCCGGGCAGGTGCGGGGGCGGTTGTTGCCGTTCGCGGTGGACCGTTCGAGTTTCTCCGCGCGTGGCATGTCCGCGGACGCGGTGCGCGGCCACATGTCCGACATCTATGCCACGTATCCGGGGCTCGACGGGGCGTCTGCGGCGATCCTCGGGATCGTCGAGTCGATCGCCGACGGACGGTCGGTGCTGGTGCACTGCGCGGCCGGCAAGGACCGCACCGGCTGGGCGGTGGCATCGGTGCTGCGGGCCGTCGGAGTGCTGGAGTCGGCGGTGCACGCCGACTATCTCCGCAGCAACGATGCGGTGGATCACCTGCGGGAGATGGTGATTCGACGACATCCGGATGCCGAATCGATTCCCGTCGACTACCTCGGAGTGCACGTCGACTACCTGCGGTCGGCGGATGCGGCGATGGCCGCGGCCCACGGTGATACCGCGGGATACCTTGCCGCGTGCGGGATCGGACCGGATCTGATGACACGCTTTGCGGAGCGGTTCGTGGGGTAGGTGGCCGGGTCCGGATCCGTGGGCTGGGGGTGTCGGGTTGCAGTGAGCGCTGTCAACGGATTTCAGGGCGCTGTCAACGGAACCGCGCCCGCTCGAGGGGCTACCAGGTGCCGCCCGCGCAGAACGTGAGGTAGCTCGGCTTGTCCGGATCGAGGACGAGGCGTTGCTGCCGGCCGCGGGCCTTGATGAGGTCGGGGACCACCGTCAGATACCGGGGGAAACTGGCCGCGTAGACGTCGACGCGCAGGCGGTGCCCGGGCTGCAGGACGGCGTCGGTGGGCACGAGGTCGACGTCGATGCGGACCGGTTCGTCGGCGGGTACGGGCAGCTTGCGCTTGCGGGACAGGAAGTGGTGGGCGCCGAGCAGGCTGCCGTCGGAGGCGTAGGTGGACTTCGAGCGGTCCAGTGCGCGGTTCGACGATGACAGTGCGCCGTTGGTGAGGACCGTCGAAGTGCCGTCGGGCGCAACATCATTGACGGTGACCGCCCAGATCGCCTCGTGGGCGGTGGTGGCGACGTTGAGGCGCAGGTTCATCGCACCGCTGACCTGGGTGGCCTCGGTGACCGGTGCGCTCGTGAACGACAGGCCGCCGCGTTCCTGGAAGCGGGCGTCGAGGGTGAAGCGGTCACCGAACACCATCGACGCGCCCGCGGTCACCTGCGTCATGTCGCGTGAGACCAGTCCGCGCAGGTCCGGGTGTACGTGCAGCGACGAAATACCTTGTGCGGGAGATGAACTCAACGAGCCGTCGTGGACGGCGTGGGTGGCCGTGTCGGTCGGCTCCTCGGTGAGGAAGAGCTTCACCGGTCGTACCCCGGTGCGCGGGAAAGCGGTTCCGGCGGTCCAGGATCCGCCCTGCTGCAGCATGGTGACCGGGCCGTAGAACTCGATGCCGTTGCGGTGGCCCTTGAGCCACCGGTCGAACCAGGCGCGTTCGAGGACGTCGAGCCGCGGCGGGGCCGATGCGCCGCCCTGGCCGGTGCCGACGTCGAAGTGGTAGCCGTCGCCGACCAGCATCTGCTTGCGGCCGGGCTCGAGGGTCATCCGCTCGTAGATGCCGGTGGCGCTGCGCCCGAACAGGTCGTGCCAGCCGCCGACGGTGAACGTCGGGGCGTCGATGCGGTCGACCTGCGGGTCGCGTTCGTCGAAGTAGGGGTCGTCGAAGATGCGGTCGTCGCGGGCGGTGAGGAATCCCCAGAGCAGAGACGGGATTTCGGTTGCCGGCGAGGCGATGCGATCGCGCAGCAACTTCAGCGAATCGCCACGGAAGACGTCACGCAGGGTGGTCGACGGATTGGGTACCCACTTGAGGATGTTGACCACCGACAACCACAGCGGGATGAACGCCGACGGCATGCCGCCGGTGATGTAGATGTCGCGGACGATGTCGTCGCAGCCCTCGACGGCGAAGACGGCGCCGAGTTCGGCAGGACGTTTGTCGGCGGCCTGCAGTGAGTTGATCGCCGAATACGACCAGCCGGCCAACCCGACCTTCCCGTTGCACCACTCCTGCTCGGCTGCCCAGGAGATGACCTCGACGGAGTCCTGTTGTTCACGTCGGCCGAGGATCTGCCACTTGCCCTCGCTGGCGCCGGTGCCGCGGACATCGACGATCACCTGCACGTATCCGCTCTGTACGAGGGAGCGGTTGATGCCGAAGACGTCGAGGATGCCGCCGGCGAGGGTGCCGGTGAGCCGGGTCAGTCCGGCCAGGGCGGTGCCGGTGGCGTCGATGGACGCCGACGCCGACCGCAGCGCCTTGCCCAGGACCGGGGCATGGGTGGTGGTGTCGATGAGGTCGACCGCCGCGCGGTTGTACGGGTTGATGTTGACGACGGCCGGATAGGGGGTCAGGACGGTCTGGCCGAAGCGGTTGGCGGGGCGGACGACGGTGGCGCGCAGGCGGGTGCCGTCGCTCATCGTGATCGCGACGTCGCGGTCGATGACCACGCGCGGGTAGGTCTGCTCGCCGTCGACGGCCTCACGCCAGCGGATGCCGTCGGCGCCGCCGGTGGGATCGCCGAGGGGCAGTGTGCCGAAGTGTGGGGCACCGACCGGCGTCGCACGCTGCGGCGTCCCACGGGGAATCGAACTGGTGTCCAGCTGGTAGGTCATGGCGCTTCACCCTGCCTGGGATGCCCAACGGCGCGGACGCCGCGTCACACCCCCTCGTGTCCGCGGAAGCGAGTGAAACTGCTCTTACACTTTGTGTCGCACATCACTTCCGACCGCCGACGATAGTGCATGGCGGGTATCGGATAGGCAACGAGGTCGGACGCATTTGTGTCACGGAGGTAAAAGGCCAGGTCATGGGTTGGCGTTTGGGGGCAAAACCGTCCAGTCGGACAGGTGGGTGATCGGATGGACGACGGGGCGGGGGTGGTCTGACGCCGGGGAGGTCTGACGCCGGGCGGTCTGCGCGGAGGCTCGGCGGGAGGCTCGGCGGGAGGCTCCGACCACGGATTTGGTTGTCGACTGGTGCTCCGGTACCGTTATCTCTCGGTGTGACGCGCTATGCCGCGTCGTATCGGTTCAACCAGAGACCGTTGGTCATCGGGAGCGATCCCGATCGAAGGGCGACGAAAGTCGGCGGCCCACGCAGGGAGAACGAGGAACAACCGAAGATCACGCCCCTGCGGCGTACTTCTGAGTGTGACGCCCCGTGCCTTTCTGTGTGCCGGGGCGTTTGTCGTCTCTCTCGGGTCATCCCGACCTCGGTCCTCTGCCTTGAACCCTGACCAAACTCAACTCGAGTGATGAGGAAGGAGGCGAAGTATGGCCAAGTCCGACAAGGTTTCTGCAGTTGCAGAGATCGCCGAGCAGTTCGAGGGCGCCACGGCTGCAGTCGTCACGGAGTACCGTGGCCTGTCCGTCAGCCAGATCACCGATCTGCGTCGTTCCCTCGGTGAGGGTGCAACCTACTCCGTCGCCAAGAACACCCTGGTGAAGCGTGCTGCCGAGAAGGCGGGCGTGGAAGGGCTCGACGAGCTGTTCACCGGCCCGACCGCGATCGCCTTCATCGAAGGCGAGCCGGTGGTGGCCGCGAAGGCGATCAAGACGTTCGCCAAGGACAACAAGGCTCTCGTCATCAAGGGCGGGTTCATGGACGGCCGTGCGCTGTCCGTGGCCGAGATCGAACAGATCGCCGACCTTGAGACCCGCGAGGTCCTGTTGGCCAAGCTCGCCGGTGCCATGAAGGGCAACTTGGCAAAGGCTGCCGGCCTGTTCAACCAGCCGGCATCGCAGGTGGCGCGCCTCGCCGCGGCCCTGCAGGAGAAGCAGCAGCAAGAAGCCGGCGAGTAGTACGGCACTCGCCACTGCAAGAACCATTCCCGCTCCGCGGGAGACACCCCATCCCGGTCGGGATGACTTACCCCCGAACCGGGGACAGACAGGAAGGACGCCACCATGGCGAAGCTCACCGCTGACGAGCTCATCGATCAGTTCAAGGAACTGACCCTGCTGGAGCTCAGCGATTTCGTGAAGAAGTTCGAAGAGGTCTTCGAGGTCACCGCGGCTGCTCCGGTCGCCGTTGCGGCTGCCGGTGCTCCGGCTGCCGGCGGTGCCGCCGAGGCTGCTGCCGAGCAGGACGAGTTCGACGTCGTCCTCGAGGCTGCCGGCGACAAGAAGATCCAGGTCATCAAGGTCGTGCGCGAGGTTGTCTCGGGCCTGGGCCTGAAGGAAGCCAAGGACCTCGTCGAGGGTGCTCCGAAGGCGATCCTGGAGAAGGTCG
Organism: Gordonia oleivorans; assembly: GCF_040044975.1. Classification (NCBI taxonomy): domain Bacteria; kingdom Bacillati; phylum Actinomycetota; class Actinomycetes; order Mycobacteriales; family Gordoniaceae; genus Gordonia; species Gordonia oleivorans. Next base: position 48,534 of record NZ_JBDZDI010000006.1, on the reverse strand, counting down.
ACAAGGACGCCGCCGAGGCTGCCAAGGCCAAGCTCGAAGAGGCCGGCGCCAAGGTCTCCGTCAAGTGATTCGAGGCGCTTCGGCGCCTGTGGGTCACCGCGCTTACGCGCGTGCTTGACACATACCCGCGAAACCCGGGACAGCGAGTCTGTCCCGGGTTTCGTGCTGTCCGAGGGCGCTGTCGGCGTCGAAGTGGGCGCTGTCAGTGGGGAGGTGAGCGCTGTCGACGCAAGGGTCCGAGAGCGGCCGAGGGGGAACCGGCGAACCCTCGTCGAACCGTCGCCGACTAGTATTTCCGCGCGTGACTGCAGTGCTGCCCCGTCGGGCGTTCACGGCCATCAACATCATCGGGGCCGTCGTCCTGTTCCTCGGGGTGTGCCGGGTGTTCGGACAGCCGTGGCTGGTGCATCTCGGCCCCACCAAGTACTGGGGACCGCCGGTGGATCTGCAGATCTATCGGTACGGCGGCCAGTTCCTCTTTCACGGGCAGCATCTCTACGACGGTCCGATGCCGCAGGCCAACGATTCCATCCTGCCGTTCACCTATCCGCCGTTCGCGGCGCTGGCCTTCGTGCCGATGAGTTGGCTGCCGGTGCGGGTGCTGTCGGTGATCTTCCTCGTCATCGGGTGCCTGCTGACGTTCTGGCTGATCCGGGTGCTGCTGCGCCGCGTCGGGTGTGGTGACCTCCCGATCGGCGCGACGATGCTGCTGACCGGTATCGCCTACCAGCTCGAGCCGGTTCGGATCACGCTGGATCTGGGGCAGATCAACCTGATCCTCGCCGGGCTCGTCATCGCCGACACCCTCTGGGATCGGCGGCCCGCGTGGGCCGAGCCCTACCGCGGACTGCTGGTCGGCATCGCCGCGGCGATCAAGATGACCCCCGCCGTCGTCATCATCTACTTCATCGCGCGACGGCAGTGGCGGGCCGCGATCAACGTCGGGGTGGGATTCGTCGTCGCGACCGGCATCGCGTGGGCGATCGTTCCGGCGGATTCGCTGAAGTACTGGACCTCGACGGTGTTCGACCCGGACCGCATCGGCGGGCTCGCCTTCGTCTACAACCAGGGCATCGCCGGCGTGCTGGCCCGGATGGGGATGTCGGACAGTCAGCGGTCGCACTGGTGGCTGCCGCTGTGCGCGATCGCGGGGCTCTACTGTCTGGTGCTCGCGTGGCATCTGGCCAAGCGCCGCGAGTACGAACTGTGTTTCCTGGCCGCCTGGGCGGTGGCGTTGCTGGCCACCCCGGCCGCCTGGATTCACCACTGGGTGCTGACCAGCGTGTACATCCTGGTGTTCCTCGTCGTCGGCGTACGGGCTCTGCGAGCGCTGCGGGAGCCGCAAAACGACGAGCCGCAACCCGATGCCCCGCCGACCATCGCCGGGGTCTCGTCGAAAACCGTCGCGTGGGTGTTCATCGCGCTCGGTGTGCTGGGTCTGGTGGCGCAACTGCCCGGCCCGTCGTTGTTCCTGCCGAGCGCACAGCTCAACGAACTGCGCTGGGGATGGTGGGAGAACATCTACGGCAACTCGTCGTTGATCTGGCTGCTCCTCGTCCTGGTGATCTCCTGGTGGCTGCCGTTCGCGCGGGTCCGCGAGATCTGGGAGGGGTCGGGAAAGAAAGAGGCGCGGCTCACGTCGCCGCCGCAGATGGGACCGGGCCCACTTGCCGGATTCGATTCGATCCGCTAATGTCATCGCCCGAGGGATAAGTTACCGAGCGGTAGATTCCCTCACGTTCCACGCTGGACAGGGTTCGACAACAGTGTGGTGGGTCGCGAACTGTCAGTCCGTTAGAGTGACCCCAACCACAAATGTCGCCGGCGAGTGGCACTTCACACCGAAGTGTCACTGGGGGCAGAGATCGTCTGGAGGAATGCAGTGGGTGTTGAGGTCAGTGTCGAGGGGCTCACGAAGTCGTTCGGTTCTCAGAACATTTGGCGTGATGTGACGTTGACCTTGCCGGAAGGTGAGGTCAGTGCGTTGCTGGGTCCGTCGGGTACCGGTAAGTCGGTGTTCCTGAAGACCCTGATCGGTCTGCTGCATCCCGAGCAGGGGTCGGTGATCATCGACGGCACCGACATCACCCAGTGTTCGGCCAAAGAGCTGTACGAGATCCGCAAGCTGTTCGGTGTGCTGTTCCAGGATGGTGCGCTGTTCGGTTCGATGAGTTTGTTCGACAACATCGCGTTCCCGCTTCGTGAGCACACGAAGAAGAAGGAGAACGAGGTCCGCGACATCGTGATGGAGAAGATCGACCTGGTCGGTCTGGCCGGTGCCGAGGACAAGCTGCCCGGTGAGATTTCCGGTGGTATGCGTAAGCGTGCCGGTCTGGCGCGTGCGCTGGTGCTGGATCCGCAGATCATCCTGTGTGACGAGCCGGACTCGGGTCTGGATCCGGTGCGTACCGCCTACATCTCGCAGTTGTTGATCGACATCAACTCCCAGATCGACGCGACGATCCTGATCGTGACGCACAACATCAACATCGCCCGCACCATCCCGGACAACATCGGCATGCTCTTCCGTAAGGAGCTGGTGATGTTCGGTCCGCGTGAGCAGCTGCTCACCTCGGACCAGCCGGTGGTCAAGCAGTTCCTTTCCGGTGACCGTTTCGGTCCGATCGGTATGTCCGAGGAGAAGGACGAGGCCGTCCAGAAGCAGGAAGAGGCGATGCAGGCCGCCGGTATCGGCGGCGGCGGTACCAAGGACGACTTCTCCGAGATCATCCCGCAGGTGCAGCCCAATCCCGGTATGCCCGAACGCAAGGCGGTGGCCCGTCACCGTGAGCGGGTGCTCGAGCTTCTGCCGTCGCTGCCGGAGAACGCCCAACGCGCGATCCGCGAGTCGATGGCCAAGGAGGACGAGGTCCGCGCCGCCAACGACGCCCACGCCCGCGAACAGGGACAGGGACAGGGACAGGGCGAGTACGCCGCGCAGGGTTCCGGCGGCGAATGGACGTCCGCGGCCGGCGGTGTCGCCGTCGCCGACGCCCCGACCGACGTCTACCAGCGCGACGAACAGAACTTCGCACAGCAGTACCCCGGTGACGAGACCGACACCTACGACTTCGGCGGCAACGACGCTCCCACCCAGCAGTGGGACGTGCCGCCAGCGGAGCAGGCGACCCAACAGGTCGACACCACCAAGACGCCGAAACACGGCGGCGGGCGGAGTTAACACAGAATGGCCAATGCCACCACGCGTGGCGCGGACAAGATCGCAGCAGCCGGAACGAGCGCGCTCGCCCAGACGGGCAACATCGTTCAGCTGTTCGTCGACGTTGCGCGCCAGACCTTCGTCCGGCCCTTCCAGTTCCGGGAGTTCATCCAGCAGGCCTGGTTCATCGCCAGTGTGACGATCCTGCCGACGGCGCTCATCGCGATCCCGTTCGGCGCGATCGTGTCGCTGCAGACCGGGTCGTTGATCAAGCAGCTCGGCGCCGAGTCGTACACCGGCGCCGCCAGCGTGCTCGTGGTGATCCAACAGGGATCGCCGCTGGTGACCTCGCTGCTGGTGGCCGGTGCGGCCGGGTCGGCGGTCGCCGCCGACCTGGGCTCACGGACCATCCGTGAGGAGATCGACGCGATGGAGGTGCTGGGCATCAATCCGATCCAGCGCCTGGTGGTGCCGCGGGTGCTGGCCATGGTGCTGGTGGCGATCCTGCTCAACGGTCTGGTCGCGGTCGTCGGCATCGGCGGTGGCTACTTCTTCAACGTCGTCGTCCAGGGCGGTACACCCGGCGCCTATCTCGCGTCGTTCGGTGCGTTGGCCCAGCTCGCCGACCTGTGGATCTCGACGGTCAAGGCCGCGATCTTCGGTGTCATCGCCGGAGTCATCGCCGCCTACAAGGGACTCAACCCGAAGGGTGGTCCGAAGGGCGTCGGTGACGCGGTCAACCAGAGCGTCGTCATCACGTTCCTGCTGCTGTTCCTTGCCAACCTGATCATCACGGCGGTCTACCTGCAGATCGTCCCGCCGAAGGGGAGCTAGCAGTGGCCAACAGCGGCGTGACCATCGCCAAGAGCCGCCCGGAGTACTACCTCTACGAGGCCAAGAAGATCGCGGGTAAACCGCTGAAGATCCTCGACGGCGCCGGCGATCAGATGTCCTTCTACGGGCGCACCCTGGTGTGGATTCCTCGGACGCTGGTGCATTACACCCGTGAGGTGCTGCGGCTGCTGGCCGAGGTGGCCTTCGGCTCCGGTGGACTCGCGGTCATCGGCGGCACCGTCGGCGTGATGGTGCTGATGTCGGGATTCACCGGCGTCGTCGTCGGCCTGCAGGGCTATGCGGCCCTCGACCAGATCGGGTCGCAGGCCCTCACCGGATTCCTCTCGGCGTACGTCAACACCCGCGAGGTGGCGCCGCTGGTGGCGGCCCTGGCGTTGTCGGCGACGGTCGGCTGCGGTTTCACCGCGCAGCTCGGCGCCATGCGCATCTCCGAGGAGATCGACGCCCTGGAGTCGATGGCGGTGCCGTCGATCCCGTTCCTGGTGTCGAGCCGGGTGATCGCCGGGTTCATCGCCGTCATCCCGCTCTACGTGCTGGGCCTGCTGTCGGCGTATCTGGCCTCCCGCGTCATCACGACCGTGTTCAACGGGCAGTCCGGTGGCTCCTATGACCACTACTTCAACCTGTTCCTACCGCCCGCGGACGTGCTGTGGTCCTTCGGTAAGGTCCTGATCTTCGCGTTCGTGATCATCCTGGTGCACTGCTACTACGGCTACTACGCCAGCGGTGGCCCCGCCGGCGTCGGCGTGGCCGTCGGCCACGCCGTCCGTGCCGCACTGGTGTTGATCGCGGTGCTCGACTTCTTCCTCGGTCTGGCGATCTGGGGAACCACGACGACCGTCAGAGTGGGGGGTTAGCCGAGATGGCGACGCTGCGCCGCCGTCTTCTCGGCATCGCATTCCTGGTCGTGGTCGCACTGTTCTTCACGGTGACGATCATGAAGTTCAACAAGACGTTCACCGACTTCACCACGGTGACCCTCAAGACCGACGCGGTCGGCAACGCACTGCCGGCCAACGCCGACGTCAAGGCACGTGGCGTGGTCGTCGGCGAGGTGCGTTCGGTCGACCCCGCTGCCGACGGCAGCGTCAACGTGGAGCTGGGCCTGAACCCGGACATGGCCGATCAGATCCCGGCCACCACCACCGCGCGCATCCTGCCCAAGACGCTGTTCGGTGAGCGGTATGTGGACCTGCAGGTGCCGACGACGACCGGCGGTCCGACGCTGACCAACGGCGACACGATCGAGACCGACTCCTCCGGCAACGCCAAGGAACTGCAGGATCTGTTCGACAAACTGCTGCCGGTGCTCGACGCGATCCCGCCGCAGGATCTCAACGTCACCCTGACCTCGCTGTCGCAGGCGCTGTCGGGGCGTGGCGAGAAGCTCGGCGCCACCGTCGAAGACCTCAACACCGTGTTCGCCGGGATCAACCGGAATCTCCCGGCGCTGGAGGGCACGATCCAGGGACTCGCATCCTTCTCGCAGACCTACTCCGAGGCCCTGCCCGACGTCATCGACGCGCTCGACAGTTTCCGGACCACGTCGAACACCATCGTCGAACGCCAGGGTGACCTGCGTACGTTGATCGCCACCCTCGGCGTGGCCGCCACCGACACCACCGGCTGGCTGCAGCGCAACGGCGACAACGTGGTGGACCTCTTCGTCGACTCCGAGCAGTTGCTGACCGGCCTGGCCAAGCAGTCACCGACGTTCGTGTGCACATTCCACAACTTCGCGACGCTGGTCCCCGAGTCCCGCAAGATCGTCGGTGCCGACACCGACAATCCGGGTGTGCGGGTGAACCTGCAGTTCGTGAACCCGCGTGGCCGCTATCTGCCCAACCAGGACGAGCCGCGGTTCTTCGAGACCGATCCGCCCGCGGTCTGCTACGAACCGGCCACCAACGGCCGTCCGTTCCCGCAGTACCCCGGCGGTGGACTGGCCGACGGCTCCTACCAGCCGCCATCCCGGAACGCTGGGCCCCGTAACGTGCCGACGCTGCCGCAACCGCAGTTCACCACCACCCCGGTGGGCGTCATCCACCAGTCGGCCTTCGACGACCCGGATTTCCGTACCCAGCTCAAGCTCATCTACGGCAGCGCCACCGGCACCCGGCCGGCGGACGTGCCGACCTGGGTCGCCATGCTCGGCGGCTCGGCGCTGGCCGGTGCGGAGGTGCACATCCAGTGAAGTCTCTCGCGGGACCGCTGATCAAACTGATCACCTTCGCGGTCGTCACCGTCGTGGCCACCAGCCTGCTGGCGCTGACCATCGCCAATGCCGGCGGTGACGGCGACAGCAAGTACAACGCCGTCTTCACCGACGCCGCCCTGCTCAACAAGGGCGACGACGTGCGCATCGCCGGTGTGCGCGTCGGCCAGGTCACCGATGTGGCGGTGTACGACCAGAACAAGGCCATGGTCAAGTTCAACGTCAACCGCTCGTTGCCGGCCGGAACCCAGCTCTACATCCGGTACCGCAACCTGACCGGTCTGCGGTATCTGGCGCTCGAGCGCGGTGCCGGCGACGCCGATGACACGGTGTCGCCCGGATTCACCTTCGGTACCGACCCGCAGGTCCGCGACACGCATCCGGCGGTGAACCTCACCGAACTGTTCAACGGGTTCAAGCCGTTGTTCCGGCAGCTCTCGGCGGAGGACGTGAACACCCTGTCCGACGAGATCATCAAGATCTTCCAGGGCGAGAGCGGCAGCATCTCCAGCCTCATCTCGTCCACCTCGTCGCTGACCAATTCGCTGGCCGACCGCGACAAGGTGATCGGTGATCTGATCGTCAACCTCACCAAGGTGCTCGACACGGTGAACAAGAACGACGAGAACTTCACCTCGCTGCTCGACAACACCGAGCAGTTGGTGACCGGCCTTGCGGCGCAACGTGGTTCGGTGGGATCGGCCATCGCGTCGGTGTCCAACCTGACGACGGTGACCGCGTCGATCCTGTCGCAGTCGCGACCGGCCATCCAGGGTGACATCGCCGGACTGAAATCGCTGGCCGATCAGATCAACGCCCGCAGCGACGACGTCAACCAGTTGCTCACCAACCTGCCGGTGAAGCTGCAGAAGATCGGGCGCGCGGCCACCTTCGGATCGTGGTTCCAGTTCTATCTGTGCGGCATCGACGTGGTGGCCGGCAACGGCAAGTCGACCCTGCTCACGCAGCCGGTGGTACCGCTGCCCGACATCAACCATGTGCTCTACACCAGCGCGGCGACCCGATGCTGGAAAGACGGACAGCCCGGGGGGTGATGAGAGATGACCGAGCATGACAACACCGCGGCAGACGGCTCCCAGGGGGCCGAGTCCGCGCCGGCACCGAAGCAGAACACGCATCCGCATCGTCGATTCGGGGGTCATCGCAGCCCCGTGTCGATCGGCGGGATCGGTATCGCGATCCTGCTCATGGTGGCGATCTCGGCGTTCTATCTGACGTCGTTGCCGCTGGTCGGTCAGGCCGCCATCTACACGGCAAAGTTCACCGAGGCCGCCGGGCTCAAATCCGGCAACGAGGTGCGGGTGGCCGGCGTGAAGGTCGGCGAGGTCACCGACGTGGCCCTCGACGGCAACCGCGTCGACGTCCGCTTCCGCGTGTCCAACACCTGGATCGGCAACCAGACGCAGGCGTCCATCCAGATCAAGACGGTGCTCGGGCAGAAGTACCTCGCGCTCAACCCGCGCGGCAGCGAGCTCGCCGATCCGGGTGTGCCGTTGACCGACACGGTCAGCCCGTATGACGTCATCGAGGCGTTCTCCGATGCGACCACCCAGATCGAGGATCTCGACACCGATCAGTTGGCGACGTCGATGTCGACGCTGTCGGAGGCCTTCTCCGGCACCGCCGGCGACATGGGGCCGGCACTCGACGGCATATCGCGGCTGTCCAACACCATCGCCAGCCGCGATCAGCAGGTGCAGAAGTTGCTCGCCGCGACCAAGGACACCTCCAAGATCCTCGCCGACCGCAACGAGACCTTCGTCAGGCTCATCGCCGGCGCCGGTCAGTTGCTCGACGAACTGAACAACCGGCAGAAGAACATCTCCGCGCTGCTGGCCAGTACGACGAGTCTGTCGACGGCACTGACCGGCATCGTGCGTGACAACGAGCAGCAGATCGGCCCGGCACTCGATGCGCTCAAGGGCGTCAACGAACTGCTGACCAAGCAGAACGCGAACCTGCGGGCGGCGATCACCAACATGGCGCCGTTCTACCGGCTCTACGCCAACGTGCTCGGCAACGGCCGCTGGTTCGAGATGGTGGTCACCAACCTGCTGCCGCCGGCATTGCCGCAGCAGAACACGACGCGACTGCCCAACAAGCAGGTGCTGCAGAACAACGGTGGAACGGAGGCAACCGGATGATGTCGGCCGCTCCCGATCTCACCACCACGGCCGGACCCGGCCGCTGGTTCACCCCACGTCACATCGTCTACATCATCTTCGGCGTGATCATCGCGATGATCGTCGCCGGAGTGCTGTGGTGGCTGTTCTCGGCCCTCGGCACCACCAAGGTCACCGCGACGTTCGCACGGTCGGTCGGCATCTACGAGGGTTCCGATGTCCGGGTCCTCGGCGTCGCCGTCGGCAAGGTCGACTCCGTCGAACCCGACGGTGACAACGTGAAGGTGACGATGACCGTCGACCGCGGCGTCGACCTGCCCGCCGACGTGAAGGCCGTGCAGATCATCCCGTCGGTCGTCGCCGACCGGTACGTGCAGCTCACCCCCGCCTACTCGGGCGGCCCGAAGGCCGGCAACGACATCACGCTCTCGCGGGATCAGACGATGGTCCCCGTCGAGATCGACCAGGTGTATGCCAGCGTCCAGAAACTGTCGGAGGCACTCGGCCCGGACGGCGCGAACTCCGACGGCGCGGTCACCGAGGTGATCCGCACCGGCGCGGCCAACCTCGACGGCAACGGCGACAAGCTCGGCTCGGCCATCGAGAACCTGTCCAAGGCGAGCACCACGCTGTCGGATTCCAGTGGCGACCTGTTCGACACGATCAAGAATCTGAACACCTTCGTCGGGGCGTTGCGGGAGAACGACGCGCAGGTGCGCCAGTTCAACTCCCAGATGGCCGACTTCAACAGCTTCCTGGCCGGGGAGCGTCAGCAGCTGGCCACCGCCCTGAACAAACTGTCCTACGCCCTCGGTGACGTGGCGACGTTCGTGCAGGACAACCGGGAGCAGATCGGTCAGACGCTCAAGGATCTGCAGCCGACCACACAGGCCCTGCTCGATACGAAGACTTCGCTGAAGGAGGTGCTGACGGTGCTGCCGCTGACGATCAACAACCTGATCAACGCCTACGACGCCGAGTCCGGCACCCTCGCCATGCGATTGACGCTCCCGGATCTGCAGAATCTGCTCGCCCCGCAGTGCAAGTTCCTCGACCTCGGGCAGCTGCTGCCGGGCAACCCGGCGGCGACGCAGTTCAGTGATACCCTCGCCCCGTTGATCAACCAGTGCGTCAACATCGCCGACCAGATCAACGACAACGTGCTCACCCCGATCCTGCCGGTGCTGCCGTTCGGCATCATGAGCAACGGCAAGCTGCAGCAGTACCCGGTGCCGGGCACGGTTCCCGGCACGCCCGATCAGAACCTCAATCCGGGTCCGGCAGCGACCTCGACCACCCCGACGCCTGCGTCGACCTCGACCGCCCCGAGCACCCGGAACGGGGGGAACTGAGATGGCGAGTCTGCAATCGATTCGGAAACCCCTGCGGCTGCGGGGTATCCGTGCCCGGATGGTGTGGGCGTTCACCGCGCTCACCATGGTGGTGCTGGTGGCCGGATGCGGCAGCAACGGTATCCAGTCGATCCCGCTGCCCGGCGGCGTCGACGTGGGTGACAATCCACGCACCTACACGATCCAGTTCAGCGACATCCTGGATCTGGTGCCGCAGTCGGCGGTGAAGCAGAACGGCATCGCCGTCGGCCGCGTCACGAGCATCGAGGTGCCCGACAACCAGTGGTATGCGCTGGTGACCGTGAAGGTGAAGAACGAGGTCGACCTGTCCGATGAGGCGCGGGCCGCGGTGCAGCAGACCTCGCTGCTCGGCGAGAAGTTCGTGTCGCTGGAGGACCCGGCGCAGGACACCTCGGCGCCGCGGCAGGGTTCGGATCAGCCGATCCCGCTGGACCGCACCCGCACCGCCACCGACATCGAGCAGGTGCTCGGTGCGCTGTCGATGCTGCTCAACGGTGGCGGCCTCAATCAGCTGCAGCCGATCGTCACCGAACTGAACAAGGCGTTCGAGGGCCGGACCAATCAGTGGAGGGGGCTGCTGAACAACGCCTCGACGCTGATCGCCTCCCTCAACCGGCAACGCGACGACATCATCACCGCGATCGACGGACTCGACAAGTTGTCGTCGCGGGCCGCGGCGCAGACCGAGCAGATCGACCGCATCCTCAAGGAGCTCCCGGCCGGTGTGGCCGTGCTCGAGGAGCAGCGTCCGCAGTTCGTGGATCTGCTCACCAAGCTCGACAAGCTCGGCGAGGTCGGCACCGATGTGCTCGGCCGGGCGCGTGAGGAGATCGTCACCGACCTCAAGGCGTTGCGTCCGGTGCTGACCGAATTGTCCAAGGCCGCACCGGATCTGATCACCTCGGCACCGCTGATGCTGACCCATCCGTTCCCGGATTCGTTGCTGCCCGCGGTGCAAGGTGATTCGACCAACCTGTTCATGACGCTGGATCTGCGCACGCTCAACCAGCTCGAGGCGCTCGGCGTCGGCCAGGGCAACCCGGTCTATTCGCCGCCGAAACGTCACCAGGTGCCGGTCAACAGCGCCAACCCGTACTACAACGGCAACGGTCCGCGGTACGGGTGGCCGACGGTCACGTTGCTGCCGCCGGCGAGCAACTCCCGGCCCGGGCCGAACACACCGCCGTCGGGCGGTACCTATCCGGCCACCTACGCCCCGGTGCCGGCCCAGGGACAGGGCATTCTCGACAAGACACTGGCGTCGATGGGGGTGAGTTCATGATCAGCAAGCTCGTGAAGATCCAGTTGATCGCCTTCACCGTCGTCGGCATCCTCGCGATCGTCTACGTCGGCGCCAAGTACGCACGCCTGGACAAGCTCGTCGGCGTGGGCACCTACACGGTGACCGCCGAGATGAAGCAGTCCGGTGGCATCTTCACCAACGCCGAGGTCACCTACATGGGTATCCCGGCCGGTCGCGTGGGTGCGATGACACTGACGCAGACCGGCGTGAACGTCACCCTCGAGATGGATTCCGACGGCCCGGACATCCCCGCGTCGGCGGTCGCGGTGGTGGCCGAACGCTCGGCGATCGGTGAGCAGTTCATCGATCTGCAGCCGTCCGAGTCGACGTCGGGTCCGTACCTGCAGGACGGGTCGACGATCGAACCGGACAAGGTGTCGATCCCGGCGCCGCTGGAAGATGTGGTGGCCTCCGCGGTCAACTTCACCGACTCGATTCCGGTGGACGATCTGCACACCGTCATCGTCGAACTCGGCAAGGCGTTCAACGGGCAGAGCGACAACCTGACGCGGCTGGTCGACTCGCTGAACACCCTGGCCAAGGCGGGTGCGGACAATCTCAGTGACACCATCTCGCTGATCCAGAGTTCCGATGTGGTGCTGTCCACCCAGGCGGCGCAGTCCGACGAGATCCTGACGTGGTCACGCAACCTGAACCTGGTCACCGCGACGCTGGCGTCGGCGGATCCGGATGTGCGCCGGCTGCTCACCAATGGCATCGCCTCGGCGACGCAACTCTCGGAGCTGATTCAGGAGAACGGCAACGATCTGGGCAAGGTCGTCGGCGATCTGGCCGGGGTGGCCCGCGAGATCCAGCCGGCCACCTTCATGACGTCGGGGACCTTCGCGATGCTCTCGGCAGTGTCGGCGGGCAGCCACTCCCCGGCACCGGGTGACGGGCAGATCCACTTCGGCATCGTGCTGGAGACCAACAACCCGCCGGCGTGCACCAAGGGTTATGAGAGCACGAACGAGATGATCAAGAAGATCAAGGAGCGCGACCCCACCTTCGACATCCGCTACGACGACTTCCCGTTCAACACGAACGCGTCGTGTGACGTGCCGTTCGGCAATCCGACCGGTGTGCGGAGCGCGCAGCGCGTCGAGTACGCGAATCCGGACACCGTGCAGCCGTGGGACTCCACGCCGAAGAAGGATCCGGACAAGCTGAACCTCAATCCGCTGGCCACCCAGCTTGCCTATCTGTTGGGTGTGCGTCCGGTGAAGCCGGGTGGATTCGGCTACGGCGTGGGCGGGTGACGCGGCGGCAGGGGAGCGGTTGGCGTGATTGGCAACCTCTCAGGTCCGATCGTTACAGTGACGCGCGATGACGACGAAGAATGATGTCCTGATCCGCAAGGTCGCCGCCGTTGTCGCGGTGCTCGCGGTGATCGCGGCGCTGGGATGCGTTGCGTACTACGGGTACCGGGCATACCAGGTGTATGCGGTGGAGAACCCGGCGCAGCAGGCCCGCGACGACGCCACCGGCGCCGCCGAGCAGGCGATGCTCAATGTGACGACGATCGACCCGAAGAACATGAATGCGTTCAACCAGCGGCTGCAGGCCAGCTTCGCCGGCGACGCGCTCGAGCAGGTTCGTCAGCAGGTCGTGGCCACGCTGGACCCGCAGCTGCAGTCCGCCGGTGACCAGGTCGGTTCGACGACGTCGCGGGTGGTTCGCTCGGCTCCCACCGAGGTGAGCGCCGACGACGGCACCGCGCAGATCCTGGTGTACCTCGCCGTCACCGGCAAGATGCCCGGTCATGCCACCGAGACGCCGAGCACGATGGGCTTTTTGGTCGGCATGCAGAAGTTCGACGACACCTGGAAGGCCATCAAGGTGAGCCCGCTCGACGGCATCTCCTACGCCGACGACGGTTCGACCAGCGCTGCTCCCACCGAGTCGGCGGCCACACCCGCCCCGACCCAGGCTCCGGCAGGTGGTAACTGATGGCCCGCAAACCACAACAACGACGCCCCGGTTACCGACCCAAGGTCGCCGGCTCGCAGCAGCGCCCCGAGGTCACTGACAGCGCTCGTGCTGACGTTGACAGCGCTCCCGAGGTCACTGACAGCGCTCAAGACACCGTTGACAGCGCTCAGCCTGACGTTGACAGCGCTCTGCCTGACGTTGACAGCGCTCAGGACTCCGCTGGCAGCGCTCCCGAGGTCACTGACAGCGCTCAAGATTCCACTGACAGCGCTCCCGTGTCCGCGACCGACAAGGCCACCGTCTCGCTGACCAAGCGTGACGAGGACGACGCGGCCGACGCGGACGACGAGGAGGCCGAGGACGACGCGTCGAAGTCCGACGCCGCCACCGAAGCCGACACCACCAAACCCGATACGACCGTCGACACCACCAAACCCACCGCGAAGAAGCGGACGGTGGCGCGTGTGTCGACGATCAAACCGCAGCCCGAGTCGGCCGGCGGGAAAGCCGGCAGCAAGACGGGTCCGGGCCGAAAGGTCAAGTCCCAGAAGCGTTCCCGTGAGTTCTCCTGGTACTCGACGCGGCTGATCGCGATCGTCGGCGCGGTGGCGGTGGTGCTGGGGATCGTCGCCCTGGTACTCGGACTGCATCCGGGCGCGACCATCGGTCCCAACCGGGCATTCATCGACCAGGCCGCGACCACCGATCTCACCGGTCAGGCGCAGACCAAGATCTGCACCATCAACTCGGCCCGGAGCAAGGACTTCGACAAGTGGGTCGGCGAGGTCCGGCCGATGATGACCGGTGAGGCGCTGAGTCAGTTCAACACCGCGGTGCCGGCGATCAAGGAGCAGTTCGGTCAGCAAGAGGTGACCAACGACTGCAAGGTCGACGCGATCGGGGTGTCGGACATGTCCGGCGACGCCGACGGCTCGACGGCCACCCTCCTGGTGAACTTCGTCGTGTCGGGCACCGCCAACGGCGCGCCGACGCAGAGCCTGATCTCGCGGTATCAGGTGTCGATGGTCAAGCAGGGTGACCAGTGGCTCGTCGAGAAGTTCACCGACCTGTAGACAGTCGTGAAAATCGCGGTGTCATTCGAACTTTTCTTCCACAAATCTGCGCGTAGCGCTTGACGTGGGGCCCCCGGCGGGCCAATCTGTCACCAGCGAATATCGCGTCGGCAGCCATCGCGCGACTCGCTCTCACGACACCGGTCGGCGGTTGCGTTCACGCCTGCTTGACATAGGGTGTCTCTTTCCTGCTATAGTTGGACGTTGCGCTGGCTGCCTCCTGTCCATCTAACGATTCTCCTTCCAGTCACCTTGTGTGAGCTGCGGTGATCGCCGATCCAGGTTTGTCACCAGCGAACGGCCCTATCAGCCACACCACGCTAGGCAGTGAACACATCGTGTTGGAAGGACGCACCTTGGCAGTCGACCGCCAGTCCACCTCAACCACCATCCCCGGCGCACCACACCGCGCCTCGTTCGCAAAAATCAGCGAACCCCTGGAGGTACCGGGCCTCCTGGATCTCCAACTCGACTCGTTCGAATGGCTCGTCGGATCGCCGGAATGGCGCGCCAAGGCGATCAGCCGCGGCGACGAGCGCCCCACCGGCGGACTCGAAGACATCCTGCACGAGCTGTCCCCGATCGAGGACTTCTCGGGATCGATGTCGCTGTCCTTCTCCGACCCACACTTCGACGAGGTCAAGGCCTCCGTCGAGGAGTGCAAGGACAAGGACATGACCTACGCGGCGCCGCTGTTCGTCACCGCGGAGTTCATCAACAACAACACCGGTGAGATCAAGTCGCAGACCGTGTTCATGGGCGACTTCCCGATCATGACCGACAAGGGCAGCTTCATCATCAACGGCACCGAGCGTGTCGTGGTGAGCCAGCTCGTGCGCAGCCCCGGCGTGTACTTCGATGCCAACATCGACAAGACCACCGAGAAGACGCTGCACACCGTCAAGGTGATCCCGAGCCGCGGCGCCTGGCTCGAGTTCGACGTCGACAAGCGCGACACCGTCGGTGTCCGCATCGACCGCAAGCGCCGCCAGCCGGTCACCGTGCTGCTCAAGGCCCTCGGCTGGACGAACGAGGAGATCTCCGAGCGCTTCGGATTCTCCGAGATCATGATGTCCACCCTGGAGAAGGACAACACCGCCAACCAGGACGAGGCGCTGCTCGAGGTCTACCGCAAGCTGCGTCCGGGCGAGCCGCCGACCAAGGAGTCCGCGGAGAACCTGCTGGAGAACCTGTTCTTCAAGGAGAAGCGCTACGACCTGGCCCGCGTCGGCCGCTACAAGGTCAACAAGAAGCTCGGTCTCACCGACAACCCGATGACCGGCGAGGCGACCCTCACCCGTGAGGACATCGCCGCGACCGTCGAGTACCTGGTGCGCCTGCACGACGCCGACCCGCACACCGTGTCGTTCGCCAAGGTGGCAGGGCCGGAGTCGCTCGACGTGCCGATCGAGGTCGACGACATCGATCACTTCGGCAACCGTCGTCTGCGTACCGTCGGCGAGCTGATCCAGAACCAGATCCGCGTGGGCCTCTCGCGTATGGAGCGTGTCGTGCGTGAGCGCATGACCACCCAGGACGTCGAGGCGATCACCCCGCAGACCCTGATCAACATCCGTCCCGTCGTGGCGGCGATCAAGGAGTTCTTCGGCACCAGCCAGCTGTCGCAGTTCATGGACCAGAACAACCCGCTGTCGGGTCTGACCCACAAGCGTCGTCTGTCGGCGCTGGGCCCGGGTGGTCTGAGCCGTGAGCGCGCCGGCCTCGAGGTGCGCGACGTGCACCCCAGCCACTACGGCCGCATGTGCCCGATCGAGACCCCGGAAGGCCCGAACATCGGCCTGATCGGTTCGCTGTCGGTGTACGCGCGGGTCAACCCGTTCGGCTTCATCGAGACCCCGTACCGCAAGGTGATCGACGGTGTCGTCTCCGACACCATCGAGTACATGACCGCCGACGAGGAGGATCGTTACCTCATCGGGCAGGCCAACACCGCCTACGACCTCGACGGCAACATCACCGACGATCGTGTGCTGGTGCGTAAGAAGGGCTCGGAGGTGGAGTTCGTCTCCGCCGCGCAGGTCGAATACCTCGACGTGTCGCCGCGTCAGATGGTCTCCGTCGCGACCGCGATGATCCCGTTCCTCGAGCACGACGACGCCAACCGCGCCCTGATGGGTGCGAACATGCAGCGTCAGGCCGTGCCGCTGGTGCGCAACGAGTCGCCGCTGGTCGGTACCGGCATGGAGTTGCGTGCCGCCGTCGACGCCGGTGACGTCATCGTCTCCGGCAAGACCGGTGTGGTCGAGGAGGTCTCCGCCGACTACATCACCGTGATGGCCGACGACGGCACCCGCGACACCTACCGGATGCGCAAGTTCGCCCGCTCCAACCACGGCACCTGCGCCAACCAGCGTCCGATCGTGGACGAGGGTCAGCGCGTCGAGTCCGGCCAGGTCCTCGCCGACGGCCCCTGCACCGAGAACGGTGAGATGGCCCTCGGTAAGAACCTCCTCGTGGCGATCATGCCGTGGGAGGGTCACAACTACGAGGACGCGATCATCCTGAGCCAGCGTCTCGTCGAGGAGGACACCCTCACCTCGATCCACATCGAGGAGCACGAGATCGACGCCCGCGACACCAAGCTCGGTGCCGAGGAGATCACCCGGGACATCCCGAACGTCTCCGACGAGGTGCTCGCCGATCTCGACGAGCGCGGCATCGTCCGCATCGGTGCCGAGGTCCGCGACGGCGACATCCTGGTCGGCAAGGTCACCCCGAAGGGCGAGACCGAGCTGACCCCGGAAGAGCGTCTGCTGCGTGCCATCTTCGGTGAGAAGGCCCGCGAGGTGCGCGACACCTCGCTGAAGGTGCCGCACGGCGAGACCGGCAAGGTCATCGGTGTGCGCGTGTTCAGCCGTGACGACGACGACGATCTGCCCCCGGGCGTCAACGAACTCGTCCGCGTCTACGTCGCGCAGAAGCGCAAGATCCAGGACGGCGACAAGCTGGCCGGCCGGCACGGCAACAAGGGCGTCATCGGCAAGATCCTCCCGCAGGAGGACATGCCGTTCCTGCCCGACGGCACCCCGGTCGACATCATCCTGAACACCCACGGTGTGCCGCGTCGTATGAACATCGGCCAGATCCTGGAGACCCACCTCGGGTGGATCGCCAAGGCCGGCTGGAACATCGACGTCGCCAACGGTGTGCCGGATTGGGCGTCGAAGCTGCCCGAGGACATGTACTCGTCGGCTCCCGACACCAACACCGCCACCCCGGTGTTCGACGGTGCGCGTGAGGAGGAGCTGACCGGACTGCTGTCCTCGACGCTGCCCAACCGCGACGGTGAGGTGATGGTCAACGGCGACGGCAAGGCGACGCTGTTCGACGGTCGTTCCGGCGAGCCGTTCCCGTACCCGGTGTCGGTCGGCTACATGTACATCATCAAGCTGCACCACCTGGTCGACGACAAGATCCACGCCCGCTCGACCGGTCCGTACTCGATGATCACCCAGCAGCCGCTCGGCGGTAAGGCCCAGTTCGGTGGCCAGCGCTTCGGTGAGATGGAGTGCTGGGCCATGCAGGCCTACGGCGCCGCCTACACCCTGCAGGAGCTGCTGACGATCAAGTCGGACGACGTGGTCGGCCGCGTGAAGGTGTACGAGGCCATCGTCAAGGGCGAGAACATCCCCGAGCCCGGCATCCCCGAGTCGTTCAAGGTGCTCCTCAAGGAGCTCCAGTCGCTCTGCCTCAACGTCGAGGTGCTGTCCAGTGACGGCGCCGCGATCGAGATGGCCGACACCGACGACGAGGATCTCGAGCGCGCCGCGGCCAACCTCGGCATCAACCTGTCGCGCAACGAGTCGGCCACGGTCGACGACCTCGCGAACTGACCAGCGCACGTGGGGGCTGCACAAGCCCCCACGTGTCACCCCCATTCAGTCGAATTCAAGAGCTTGCTCAGGGAAGGCATAGAGTGCTCGACGTCAACTACTTCGACGAACTGAAGATCGGTCTTGCGACGGCCGATGACATCCACAACTGGTCGTACGGCGAGGTCAAGAAGCCCGAGACCATCAACTACCGCACGCTCAAGCCGGAGAAGGACGGCCTGTTCTGCGAGAAGATCTTCGGACCGACTCGCGACTGGGAGTGCTACTGCGGCAAGTACAAGCGTGTGCGCTTCAAGGGCATCATCTGCGAGCGCTGCGGCGTCGAGGTCACCAAGGCCAAGGTCCGCCGCGAGCGGATGGGTCACATCGAGCTCGCCGCACCGGTCACCCACATCTGGTACTTCAAGGGTGTGCCGAGCCGGTTGGGCTACCTGCTCGACCTCGCGCCGAAGGATCTCGAGAAGATCATCTACTTCGCCGCCTACGTGATCACCTCCGTCGACGACGAGCTGCGTCACAACGAGCTGTCGACGCTCGAGGCCGAGATGGAGGTCGAGAAGAAGGCTGTCGCCGATCAGCGCGACGTCGACCTCAACGAGCGGTCGGCCAAGCTCGAGGCCGATGTCGCCGAACTCGAGGCCGAGGGTGCCAAGGCCGACGTGCGCCGCAAGGTCAAGGACGGTGCCGAGCGTGAGATGAAGCGCATGCGCGACGCCGCGCAGCGTGAACTCGACGGTCTCGAGGAACTGTGGGACAAGTTCGTCAAGCTCGCCCCCGGTGACCTGATCATCGACGAGAAGCTCTACCACCAGCTGCAGGACCGCTACGGCGAGTACTTCACCGGTGCGATGGGTGCCGAGGCGATCAAGAAGCTCCTGGAGACCTTCGACATCGACGCCGAGGCCGAGTCGCTGCGCGAGACCATCCGCAGCGGCAAGGGCCAGAAGAAGCTGCGTGCGCTCAAGCGACTGAAGGTCGTGGCCGCTTTCCAGCAGTCCGGCAATTCGCCGCTGGGTATGGTGCTCGACGCCGTGCCGGTGATCCCGCCGGAGCTGCGTCCGATGGTGCAGCTCGACGGTGGCCGCTTCGCGACCTCCGACCTGAACGACCTGTACCGCCGCGTCATCAACCGCAACAACCGCCTCAAGCGACTGATCGACCTCGGTGCCCCCGAGATCATCGTCAACAACGAGAAGCGGATGCTGCAGGAGTCGGTGGACGCCCTGTTCGACAACGGCCGCCGCGGCCGTCCGGTCACCGGACCGGGCAACCGTCCGCTGAAGTCGTTGAGCGATCTGCTCAAGGGCAAGCAGGGTCGTTTCCGTCAGAACCTGCTCGGTAAGCGCGTCGACTACTCGGGCCGTTCGGTCATCGTCGTCGGCCCGCAGCTCAAGCTGCACCAGTGCGGTCTGCCCAAGCTGATGGCGCTCGAGCTGTTCAAGCCGTTCGTGATGAAGCGTCTGGTCGATCTCAACCAGGCCCAGAACATCAAGTCGGCCAAGCGCATGGTGGAGCGTCAGCGTCCCGCCGTGTGGGACGTCCTCGAAGAGGTCATCGCCGAGCACCCGGTTCTGCTGAACCGTGCGCCGACGCTGCACCGCCTCGGTATCCAGGCCTTCGAGCCGCAGCTGGTGGAGGGCAAGGCCATCCAGCTGCACCCGCTGGTGTGTGAGGCGTTCAACGCCGACTTCGACGGTGACCAGATGGCCGTGCACCTGCCGCTGAGCGCGGAGGCACAGTCCGAGGCCCGCATCCTGATGCTGTCCTCGAACAACATCCTCTCGCCGGCCTCGGGTCGCCCGCTGGCCATGCCGCGTCTGGACATGGTGACCGGCCTGTTCTACCTGACCACCCTCAAGGAGGGTGCGGCAGGCGAGTACCGGGCGGCCACCGCCGACACCCCGGAAGAGGGTGTCTACTCCAGCCCGTCGGAGGCCATCATGGCCGTCGACCGTGGGGTGCTGACCGTGCAGTCGCGCATCAAGGTGCGGCTGACCGACCAGCGTCCGCCGGCCGACGTCGAGGCCGCCGAGTATCCGGACGGTTGGCGTTACGGGCAGCCGTGGACCACCATCACGACCCTGGGTCGGGTGCTGTTCAACGAGCTGCTGCCGATCGAGTACCCGTTCGTCGACGAGCAGATGCCGAAGAAGCGTCAGGCCGCGATCATCAACGATCTCGCCGAGCGCTATCCGATGATCGTCGTCGCGCAGACCGTCGACAAGCTCAAGGACGTCGGCTTCTACTGGGCCACCCGTTCGGGTGTCACCGTGTCGATGGCCGACGTGCTCGTGCCGCCGGCCAAGACCGAGATCCTCGAACGTTACGAGGAGCGTGCCGATGGCCTGGAGCGCAAGTTCCAGCGTGGTGCCCTGACCCCGGATGAGCGGCGCGACGCGCTGGTCGAGATCTGGAAGCAGGCCACCGAAGAGGTCGGCAAGGTCATGGAGGAGTACTACCCCGAGGACAACCCGATCATCATGATCCCGAAGTCGGGTGCCACCGGTAACCTGACGCAGGTTCGTAACCTGTCGGGCATGAAGGGTCTGGTGACCAACCCGAAGGGTGAGTTCATCCCGCGTCCGATCAAGTCCTCCTTCCGTGAGGGCCTGACCGTGCTGGAGTACTTCATCAACACCCACGGTGCCCGAAAGGGTCTGGCCGACACCGCACTTCGCACCGCCGACTCGGGTTACCTGACCCGTCGTCTGGTGGACGTCAGCCAGGACGTGATCGTCCGCGAGACCGACTGCAACACCGAACGCGGCATCGTGGTGTCGCTCGGTGAGAAGCAGCCGGACGGTTCGATCATCCGTGACGCGCATGTGGAGACCAGCGCCTACGCCCGCACCCTCGCCGCCGACGCCCTCGACGAGAACGGCAACGTCATCGTCGAGCGTGGACACGACCTGGGCGACCCGGCCATCGAGGCACTGCTGGCCGCCGGCATCACCTCGGTGAAGGTCCGTTCGGTCCTGACGTGTGCGACCGGCACCGGCGTGTGCGCGATGTGCTACGGCCGTTCGATGGCCACCGGCAAGCTCGTCGACATCGGCGAGGCCGTCGGTATCATCGCCGCCCAGTCGATCGGTGAGCCCGGAACCCAGCTGACCATGCGTACCTTCCACCAGGGTGGCGTCGGTGACGACATCACCGGTGGTCTGCCGCGTGTGCAGGAGCTCTTCGAGGCGCGCGTGCCCAAGGGTGTCGCGCCGATCGCGGAGGTCTCCGGCCGGGTGCGTCTGGAGGACGACGACCGCTTCTACAAGATCACGATCATCCCCGATGACGGATCGGAAGAGGTTGTCTACGACAAGATCTCGAAGCGTCAGCGTCTGCGTGTGTTCAAGCACGACGACGGCTCCGAGCGTCTGCTCGCCGACGGTGACCACGTCGACGTGGGTCAGCAGCTGATGGAGGGTTCGGCGAACCCGCATGAGGTGCTGCGCGTCATGGGTCCGCGTCAGGTGCAGGTGCACCTGGTCAACGAGGTCCAGGAGGTCTACCGCAGCCAGGGTGTGTCGATCCACGACAAGCACATCGAGACCATCGTGCGCCAGATGCTGCGTCGCGTGACGATCATCGATCACGGTGCCACGGAGTTCCTGCCCGGTTCGCTCGTCGAGCGCGCCGAGTTCGAGTCCGCGAACCGTCAGGTGGTCAGTGAGGGTGGCGAGCCCGCGGCCGGACGTCCGGTGCTGATGGGTATCACCAAGGCCTCGTTGGCAACCGAGTCGTGGCTGTCGGCGGCGTCGTTCCAGGAGACCACGCGTGTCCTGACCGATGCGGCCATCAACAGCCGCAGCGACAAGCTGATCGGTCTGAAGGAGAACGTGATCATCGGTAAGTTGATCCCGGCCGGTACCGGCATCAACCGGTACCGCAACATCCAGGTTCAGCCGACCGAGGAGGCGCGCGCCGCGGCGTACGCGATGCCCGCCTACGACGACACCTACTACAGCCCGGACGGCACCTTCGGTGCCCCGTCGGGCGCTGCGGTGCCGCTCGACGACTACGGCTTCTCCGGAGGCGACTACCGCTAGTCACTCTGCGCGGCGTCACGACGCAGCGTCAGAGACCAACGGCCCCCACACCTTTCGGTGTGGGGGCCGTTGTCGTCGGTGTGTCGGTGTGTCGGTATCGCGACCGGGGATCAGCCGCGCGAGCTCTCCGCCGACGTGGCGTCCTCACCCCGGCCGGCCTGCAACCGCAGCCCCGCCAGGATGAGTTCGAGGCCGGACCGGAACTGGTCGGCGTCGTCGTGGCCCTCGAACTCGTCGACGATGTAGTGCATGTACGGGTACTTCGCCGCGTCCAGTGCCCGCCACTGATCGACCACCCGGCCCAGGTAGGCCTCGCGTGAGGTGGTGCCGTCGATCACCTCCTGGGGCGGTTCCTGGCCCAGGTCGGCGGCCACGCCGATGACGTAGCCGAGTACCGCCGACACCGCGTGGAAGGCCTGCCGCGGGGACAGATCCAGCCGCATCGCCTGCTCACCGATGCGTTCGTACAGCTCCAGCGCATTGGACTGGATGGTGGTGTTGCGCATGAAATACGCAGCAAGCCAAGGTCTTTGGACTATCGCAGCGAAGACGGTCTCGGCGATCGCGCGAATGTTGTCGATCGGATCCTCGGCGTCGCGCATGTTCTCCAGGTCGGCGAGGATGCCCGCCACCACGTGGTCGGTGGCGCGGTCGAGGAGTTCGTCCTTGTTGGACACGTACCAGTAGATGCTGCCGACGCCGCCGCCGAGTCGGGCGGCGAGCGCGCGGAAGGTCAGGGCCGATTCACCGGACTCGTCGAGTAGGGCCACGGCCGCCTCGATGACGGTCTCCATCGAATGTGATGCGCGCCGACGGGTGGTGCGTGCTCCGGGTGCCATGACACCCATCTCATCACACCGCCCGCCGCGGCCTTGCGACATATCGAACGGCGTTCTATGATCGAACCACGTTCGAGAAACGAACAACGTTCGATACTGAAGGAGGTGGTTCCGATGACCTCGGCAACCGAATCGCTCCCGACCCGCACCTACGGGTCGCTGCGGGCAGCCTGGATTCCGCTCGCTGCCCTGTGTATGGCCTTTTTCGTGGAGATGGTCGACAACACCCTGCTCACCATCGCCCTGCCGACGATCGGCCGTGACCTGGGCAGCGGCACCACCGCCCTGCAGTGGGTGACCGGCGCGTACTCGCTGACCTTCGGTGGCCTGCTGCTCACCGCGGGGTCGGCCGCCGACCGACTCGGCCGGCGTCGGGTGCTGCTCTACGGACTCGCGGCCTTCGGGCTGATCAGCCTCGCGGTGATCTTCGTGAACTCCGCCGGTGAGCTGATCGTGCTGCGCGCCGCCCTCGGCATCGCGGCCGCCGCGATGGCCCCGATCACCAACTCGCTGGTGTTCCGGCTCTTCGAGTCCGACACGCTGCGGATGCGTGCGATGACGATCATGATCATCGTCGGCATGAGTGGTTTCATCCTGGGACCGCTGCTCGGCGGCACCGTGCTGGCCCATCTCCGGTGGGAGTGGCTGCTGGTGATCAACGCCCCGATCGCGCTCATCGCCTGGATCGGGGTGCGCGCCGGCGTTCCCGCCGACCGCGCGGAGGACCTGACCGGCGACCGGCTCGATCTGCCCGGTGCGCTGCTGTCCGTCGGCGCCATCGGGGCCGCCTGCTACATGCTGACCAGCGGTGTCGAGCACGGCTGGGTCTCGGTCCCGACCATCGGATGCGCGGTGGGCGCGATCGTGGCCCTGGTCGCCTTCGTCTGGCACGAGCGACGCGCCGCACAGCCGATGCTGGACCTGACCATCTTCCGGTTCGGCACCGTCCGCGGCGCGGCGGTCGCCCAGATCGGCACCTCGATCGCCATGGCCGGGGTGATGTTCGGGCTGATCCTGCACTTCCAGTACGCCTACGGCTGGAGCCCGATGAAGGCCGGGTTGGCCAACCTCCCGATGATCGTCACGATGATCGCGGCCACCCCGATCTCGGAGGGGCTGGCCAAGAGGTACGGGCATCGGATCGCGTGCGTCGGCGGTGCGATCCTGCTCGCCGGTTCCCTGGCCGGTCTGGCCTGGGGCGTCGATCACGGATACCCCGCGATCGCGGTGTGCATGGTCGTCATGACCATCGGCCTGCGGACGGTCATGACCATCTGTGCCGTCGCCCTCGTCGACGCGATGCCGGAGAACCGGACCTCGATGGGCACCGCGCTCAACGACACCGCACAGGAGGTCGGCACCAGCATCGGGACCGCCGTCGTCGGCACGTTCATCGCCGCCCTGGTCACGGTCAGCCTGCCGAGCGGGGTGTGGAGTCCGGAACTCGTGGCGTCGTTCTTCCACGGCGAGCGGATCACCTACGCGGTACTGTCCGTCATCGTCGGCGTCGTCGCCGGGTGGGGTGCGCTGACGCTGACCAACTCGCATTCGGTGGAGGAGGCGCACTGAGCCCCGCCGCCGCGCGCGGCGACCTCACCAGACCAGCGGCGCGATGAACATCCGGGCGTAGGCGCGGACCGCGTCGGCGTCGGCGGTGTCGAGGGCGGGGGTGGGGGTCAGTGCGAACGAGGTGATCAACCGGAACACGAGTTCGGCGACCTGCCACAGGTCGGTGTCGGGCATCGACGCACCCGCCTTGCGAAGGGTTCCGGCGATGCCCCGGCTGAACGACTCCACCATCTCCTCGACCTGGGGGGCCTCGAACCCGACGAACATCTCCAGCGCATCGGGCTGATCGGCCAGGATCTTCTGGATGAGGTCATCGGAGCGGAAGCCGGTCACCCCGATGACGAAGGTCTCGATCACCGTGGTGCGTGGGTCCCGGCCGCCGACCGCGACGTCGATCTCGCGCGCGTAGTCGCGGCGAAGTCGCTGGATGACCTCGGCCAGCAGGTTCTCCTTGGTGGGGAATCGCCGGTAGAGGGTGCTGCGGCTGATGCCGGCCTCGGCGGCGATGCGGTCGATGCTGGCGCGGCGGACCCCGGACCGTCGGAACTCGACGATGGCCGCGGCCGTGATCGACTCGGCCTGCCCGTTCTCGATGGAGCTGCGTCGGTCCGCCCGCGTTCGTGGAGGAGTGAGACCGGTCACGGGGTGAATCTACCGCACGATGGTGTGTCAGTCGGTCTGAGTGGCCGGGACGATCGTCGATCGGGAACCGCATCTGCAATGCCGGTGTCGATCAGGACATTCCGGACCCCGGGCCTCGGTCATGTGACACGAGACACATCCATGTGTGATACTCGCCGGGACAGAATCTGAAACCAGGACGCATCATGCGTTCCAAAACCAAGCAAATGCTTGATTGCCTGTGGGTGTGAGGGGAGGCGCGGACAGTGCCACTTGCCGCCAGTGCCCAGAGCTTCGGCCGCACCGTTCGGCTCGGCGCGCGGACCCCGCTCATCGCCGCCATCGACATCGTCGGCGGCCGATTCCCGATCCGCGAGGCGGTCATCCAGGCCTGGTTCCTGCTCAGCATCACCGTGTTGCCGGCACTGCTGATGGCCGTGCCGTTCGGCGTGATCATCGCGGTCCAGATCGGCGGCCTCACCAGCAATCTCGGCGCCACCTCGATGGCCGGCGCGGTCGGTGGCATGGGCGTCATCCAGCAGGGCGCACCGATGGCCGCGGCCCTGCTCCTCGGCGGGGCGGGGGCCTCGGCGATCACCGCCGACCTCGGTGCGCGGACCGTCCGCGAGGAGATCGACGCGATGCGGGTCCTCGGCATCGATCCGACCCGACGACTCGTCGCACCCCGCATGGTCGCCATGGTGCTGGTGGCGCCGGTGCTCTCGATCCTGATCATCGTCATCGCCGTGGCCGCCAGTTTCATCGTGGCCATCACCGGCCAGGGCGTGGTGGCCGGATCGTACTGGCAGTCCTTCGGCAGTTACGCCTCGACCACCGACCTGTGGATCTGCCTCGGCAAGTCCGTCGTCTTCGGCTTCGTCGTCGTGGTGATCGCGGCGCGCCGCGGCCTCGAAGCGGCCGGTGGCGCCCGCGGTGTGGCCGACGCGGTCAACGCGGCCGTCGTCCTCGGCATCGTCGCGTCGATGGTGATCAACGTGATCATCACGCAGGTGACGGCCCTGTTCATCCCGGTGCAGGTCATCTGACGTAGCCCCGCAGACGACGGGCTTCGTCCCCAGCACCCGTTTCCCCGGCCTGTCGCGCGCCGGCCGGTCGGCGGGACGTCCCTTCGAACACATCGGCCGCCAGACGAGTTTCGTCCTCGACGTGCTGGCCGGACTGCCACACACGGTGCGGGCCTACCGGACCCAGACGATGGCGGCCTTCGCCGAGACCACCTGGGGCAACGGCTCGATCATGGTCGGTGGCGGCATCGCGAGTGTGCTGGCGATCCTCGGTCTCTCGGTCGGCGGGATGATCGGCATCCTCGGCGTCACCAGCCTGTCGTCGCTGAATCTGTCCCCGATGGCCGGGCTCATCACCGGCTACGCCGCGACCCGCGAGATGGCCCCGATCATCGCCGCCGTCGGATTCGCCGCCCAGGCCGGCTGCCGGATGACCGCCGAGATCGGATCGATGCGGATCTCCGAGGAGATCGATGCCCTTGAGGCGCAGGCCATTCGGCCGATCCCGTTCGTCGTGGGCACCCGCGTGGTGGCCGGTGTGCTCGCCATCGTCCCGTTCTACCTGGTGTCGCTGTGCCTGGCGTACCTGTCCTCACGAATCGTGGTCAGCGTCTTCTACGGGCAGTCCGCCGGCGCCTACGACCGCTACGTCGA
Organism: Gordonia oleivorans; assembly: GCF_040044975.1. Taxonomy (NCBI): domain Bacteria; kingdom Bacillati; phylum Actinomycetota; class Actinomycetes; order Mycobacteriales; family Gordoniaceae; genus Gordonia; species Gordonia oleivorans. The sequence goes on along the minus strand of NZ_JBDZDI010000006.1, from coordinate 21,874 downwards.
GGCCTTCGTCAGTCCGGTCGACGTGATCTATTCGACGCTGAAAGTCGTTGTCTTCGCGGTGATCGTGATCATCGCGCACACCTACTACGGGTTCTTCGCCCACGGCGGCCCGGAAGGCGTCGGCATCGCCTCCGGACGGGCCATCCGGGCCAGTCTCGTGCTCATCGTCACCGCCGACATGGCGATGTCGCTGATGTTCTGGGGCCTCAACTCGGGATTGAACTTCGCATGACACGAGGACGGGAGCGTTCCGCGCGTACCCTGCGCATCCGTGGACTGCTGACGGTCGCGGCCATCGTTGCGATCGTGGCACTGCTTGTCGTCCAGCCCTTTTCCGGTGACGACGGAATGGTCGAGTTCGACATCGTCGCACCGAGCGTGCCCGACGGCATCCAGAACGGGGTGCCGGTGGACGTCCGCGGGGAGACGATCGGCACCGTCTGCGATCTCGACATCTCCCGGCCCGACTCCACCCGCCTGACGATCTGCGCCCAGGGCGACCACCTCGGCGAGCTGACCGACGACTCACAGGTCGGTTTCGTCTCCCGCAACCTGTTCGGCTCCGACGCCGTGCGACTGAGTCCGGCGACGACGGGGAGGGCGGTCGGACCGGGCAGCGTCATCACCCTGGCGGCGCCGCCGGCCGACAACACCATGACCGCCGTCATGCGCAGCGCCGGCGGCGTCACCCTGCCGGTGCTCACCCCCGAACTCAGCGATCTGCTGAAAGATCTGAGCGACACCACCATTCGGCTGGCACCGTTCATGACCGCCACCACCGTCGCGCTGCAGACCCTGCAACGCGGACAGACCGCCCGGATACGCACCCTACTGCCGGGCGCCACCGACGCCTTCGACGGTGTGGCGGTGGCGGGTGCGTCGGCGATCACCGGTCTGGAGACCACGCTGACCAATCCGCTGCTGGCCGACCATGCCTACACCGCCAGCGTGACCAGCATGATCGGCGACATCGGTGATCTGTTCTCCGGGCTCGGTGCGCTCTTCAACGGGATGAGCCCGTTCGGGGCGACCCTCGATCTGGTCAACGCGTTCACGACGCCGTTGGGCACCGCGCTGCGCGGGGTCACCCCCGCCCAGCTCGCCGAGCGGATCGACCGATTCGGCGGCGCCTTCCACACCGACCCGCGCACCGGCAGGACCACCCTGTCGACCGAGGTGAATCTCGATCTGGTGCCCGGCTTCTCGACCCCGATGAGCCAGCTGCTCGCACGATCGGGGGCCGGATCGTGAGGAGTGTGCGTTCGGCCGTCATGCGTCTGCTTCTCGTGGCGGCCGTGGTGATCCTGGCGCTGTATGCCATCGTCACCGCGATCAACCGGCCCGTCGGCGGCGACACCGACACCTACCGGGCCGAGTTCACCGACGTGTTCGGTCTGCACGAGAACGCCGACGTCCGTATTCGCGGTGTCGCGGTCGGAAAGGTCAACGACATCGAGCTGCAGTCCGATGGGCTTGCGCTGGTGACGTTCTCGGTGCGCACGAGCAACCGGCTGACCGGGCACGACCAACTCGCCATCCGATTTCAGAATCTGGTCGGTCAGCGGTATCTCGCGATCACCGAAACCGAAGGCGGCGCAGGCGGTTCGTCCGACGCCCCGATCGACCCGGCCGCGGTGATCCCGGCGTCGAAGACCGTCGGCTCCTTCGATATCACCAAGCTGTTCAACGGTCTTCGGCCGATCCTCGTCGGCGCCGACCCGGCCGTGTTCAACACCTTCGCCACCAACCTGCTGCACCTGATCCAGGGTGAGGACGGCGTCGGGATCGGTGCGGTGCTCGGTGACATCGATCGACTGACCCAGTTCGCCACCGACAAACGCGCCATGATCACGGTCATCCTCACCAACCTCGGTGTGGTGTCCGACCAGTTGCAGGGCAAGTCGTCGATGATCACCACCCTGATGTCGAGCATGCGCATGCTGTTCGACACGCTCGAGAATCGTCTCGACCTCCTCAAGAAGGCCTTCGGAACGGGTTCGGAGGTGTTTCCGCCCATCGTCGAATTGATGAAGAGCACTTTCGATCTCGGCCTCGGCGGGCACGATCACATCTCCGCCCGGCTGATGGAACTCATCCCCGACACCACACGCCTCACCGAGACGCTGTCGATGGTGCCGACGATGCTCGCCACCATCAACGCGACGATGGGGCAGTCCGGGATCGACGCGAACTGTTCGCACGGCCGGATGGCGTTGCCCGCCATGGGAACCGTGCTGCTCGGCGGCGGGAAGGTGACGCTGTGTCGCGCCTGACCGGCGGTGCGTCCCTGCGCACCCGCATCGAGGATTTCGCGGTCCGTGACGAGATCGGGCGCCGCGGCGAACTCGCCTGGGCCATCGGACTGGTGGTCGTGGTGGTGATCCTGGTGGCCGTGACGTCGATGTTCTATCTTCGGCCACCCGGGCGCACCCAGTATCACGCGGTGATGGAGGAGAGCGGCGGAATCACCGGCGGCACCGAGGTGCGGGTCGCCGGGATACCGGTGGGTGACGTGACCGCGGTGACCCTGGGGGAGGGGGAAGGGGAGGGGGAGGGGGAGGTGGAGGTGACCCTCGACGTCGACTCGTCGGTGTTCCTCGGCGACCAGACCTCGATGCAGGTCCGGATGCTCACCGTGGTCGGCGGCGCCTACGTCGCGCTGTTGCCGGCCGGAACAGCACCGTTGGGCGACAACGCCATTCCCAAGGATCGGATAACCATCCCGTACTCGACCGGTGAGGTCCTCGACGCCGCCGCCTCCACCGCGAGCCGGATCGACGCGCTGACGATGCGCGACACCGCCGTCGCGGCCACCGACAGTCTCGATGCCGCACCCGGCTCGGTCCGCGGCATCCTGTCGAATGCCGCCGACATCACCGCACTCCTCGACGAACAGCAACAGCAACTCGAATCCATCGCCGATCTGGGTGGGGAGTACACCACAACGCTTGCCGCGCAGCGGGATACGATCGTCGAGATGATCGGCCGGATCCGCTCGGTGCTGCCGCTGATCATCGGCTACAAGGATCGCGGTATCCAGACCTACGATGCACTCGCCGAGATGGTCCTCTACGTCGGTGACATCTTCGGCGAACCCTACGAGACCCGGATCGGTCCGCCCCTGCATCAGCTCGCCGCGACGGCAGGTCAGGTCAACGAGATGTCGACGAAGATGGGTGAGGCCATCCGGCAACTCCGCGAGATCGCCGACAGGCTCTCCGCCATCGTCACGCCCAACGGGGTGTCGCTGGACTTCGGAGACCAGGTGATCGACGACTCCGTCGTCTGCATCCCGATCGCCGGACGGACCTGCTGATGAGCGTCCGGGTGGTGCGTCCCCGTGGTCGCGTCGCGGCGCTGATCGCGGCGTTGCTGGTGGTCACGCTCATGATCGGTGCGGTGGTCGTCTGGCTCCGGTTGTCCGACAACGACAAACGAGCACTGTGCGCACAGCTGCCGGACTCGGCGGGTCTCTACGTCGGCAACGCGGTCAACATCCGAGGGGTCCGCGTCGGTACCGTGACCGGGATAGCGCCGCACAACGGGCAGGTCACCGTCGACATGTCCATCGACGACGACCGGCCGATCGCTGCCACGGCACGGGTTGTCGCGGTGAACAATTCGGTGCTCGCCGACCGCCGGCTCGAACTCGTCGACGCGCAGGCCCGCGGCGGACCGACGATGGCCGGCGGCGACTGCATACCGCGCAGCCGGTCCTACACACCGATCTCGGTGAGCGCGGCGTTCTCGTCCTTCACCACGATGTTCGACGAGATCGGCGGCAGTGGAACGGATTCCGCCGCCCCGGTGGGCGGACTGCTCACCGCGGTGGACCGACAGTTCGACGGCACCGGCCCCGACATCAACGCCACGATCACCAATCTGTCCCGGCTGATGGCCGACCCGAAGGACTTCCTCGCCCAGATGCGCACCGTCTTCGACAACCTGGCCGTCCTCACCGACGTCGCCGACCAGAACTGGGATCCCATCCGTGAGATCGGGGTCAACGCAGCATCATTGACGTTCTTCATGGCCCGGCTGTTCGAGGATTTCGTCTACATCTTCGACGGTCTGGGAGAGGCCGGACCCGGCCTGGATGACCTCCTCGGCAATGTCTTGCCCCCGGTGCTCGACACCGCCGATGTCGCCATGCCCTTCGTCACCGTGGCGATCGCCCACACCGATGACCTCACCGCCATCCTGGAGAAGACACCCGGGATCGCGACCAATCTCGCGACGACGATCAACCGGAAGGCCGCCGCGTTCCAGGTGTCCTACCGCGCACCGCGGGTCGCGGTGCGGACCCCCGACAGTGCGGCGTTGTGCGCCTTGGTCAATCGCACCGATCCCGGCGGTTGCGACCCGTCGTCCGGGTCGGTCGCCGAGGTGAACCTCACCGAGGTCGTCGCCCGGTTGGTGCAGGGAGGTGCTCGATGATCGCGCGCCGCGGTGCCCGGATACGCGGTGCCCGGATACGCAGTGCCCTGACGATGGCGATGTGCGTGCTCGCCGTCGTCGCCGCGTTGGTGACGGCGATCGTCGGAGCCGGCACCAATCCGGTCACGCTGCTGCCGCGGCTCACCGCGTCATCGGGTGGTTCGACCCTCTACGTCGACTTCGCCTCCGTCGTCAACCTGCCGCTCGGCGCGCGGGTGCTGGCCCGCGGAACACAGATCGGCACAGTGCAATCGATCGGTCTCGTGCCCGACGCCGCACGCCTGAGCATCGACCTCGCACCGCAGGCCCGGGTACCGGCCGGTTCCACCGCCGAACTGCGGCAGTCGACACTGCTCGGCGACATCTATGTGGCGCTGATCCCGCCCGAGGGGACTTCTCCGTCGTCGTCGATGCTGCCCGACGGCGCGGTGATCGGCATCGCCGACACCGATCCCGGCCCGCAGGTCGAGGACATCATCGTCAACCTCGCCGACTTCATGTCCGGTGGATCGATTCTGCGCGTGCAGGATTCGATCCGGCAGATCAACGAGTCGGTGGACACCGGCGGCGACCTGGCCGGCGCATCCCGGGTCGGCGCGCAGGACATCACCGACCTGGCTGCGGGCACGCGCGATCTCGACGCGATGATCACCAGCCTGCAGAAGGCCTCGGCCGAGATGGCGGCCAACCCCGATGCGTTGGGGTACTCCTTCGGCGACAAGGGCCAATTCGGCATACGCGCGGTGTTCGACTCGGTCAACGAGGGATTCAAACTGGTCGCCGGATCCAGTGCGCTGGCCGCCGGGCTGAGCTGGCTGACCCCGCGACTGGCCCAACTCAATCCCTTCCTGGACGAACTCGTTCCGCTGCTGCGGAGCTACTCGGCCCACTCGACGCAGTTCAACGGCAACATCGGCGCGCTGATCGACGTGACGCGCACCGACATCGTGCCGTTCGTGAAGGACGGCGCGATCTCCGTCGACCAGGTCACCCTCGACGACGCCGACGTGACGCGTTCGGTGGCGTCGGTGCTGCGGATGATGGGGGCGTTGCGATGACCGGCACCGCGATGCTCGTCCGCAACATCGCCGCCATCGTGGGAACCGTTGCGGTGCTGGTGGCGTCGGTGGCGTATCTGTCGCTCGGTGTCCTCGACGTGCGACCTCTCGACGACACGACGACCGTCACCATGACCGTCCCGACATCCAATGGCCTGCATGCCGGTTCGGCGGTGCTGTTGCGCGGCGTCGACATCGGCGAGGTCACCTCGGTGAGCTATCAGGGATCGGCGGTGCAGATCTCCGTGGCCTACGACGCCCGCTACGACATCCCGGTCGACAGCCGATTCGACCTGTCCGCGCAGTCGATGCTCGGCGAATCGGGCATCGTCGTGACACCCCAGAGTGCCGTCAGTACAGCGGTTCTCGCCGACGGCGACCACGTCGCGGCCACCGCCGTCGAGGTGCCCGCATCGGTGCCCGAGCTTCTCGGGTCGGCGGAGAAGTTGCTCGATCAGGTCGATCCCGGTCTGGTCAATCGGCTCGTCGAGACCCTGTCGGCCGCGCTCGCCGGAACCGACGACGCGGTCGACCGCCTGGCTCCGGCCGCCCAGTTGCTCGCGGCCACGATGATCTACTCGCAACCGGCGCTGGTGACGGTCATCGGCAATGCGACGTCGATCCTGCAACGCGCCGACTGGGTGGGGCCGGCGCTCCGGGCGACGAGCCCCGAACTGCTGTACGCGGGCGAGAGTCTGCGGCGCGTGGTCACCAGCGTCAAACCCTTCGCCGACTTCACCCGCGGCGGCGAACTCATCGGTGAGCGGTGGAAGCCGACGCTCAACCGGGCGGCGCCGCTGGTGGCGACGATCGCACCGCCCATCGGTTCGCTGGCGCAGACCCTACTGCCCGCGGCGCAGCGGTCGGGCAGCCCGCTGGCCAATCTCGACATCGCCGCCCTGGTCGACCGGGTCATGCAGATGCTGCCCGGCGACAGCGTGCGCCTGAACGTGACCATCCCGAACTGAGACGAGGAGCAGCCCATGTCCACCGACATCAGCGAGACCACCGAGACCACCGAGATCACTGAGATCACCGACCTCACCGAGGCCACTGACACGACCGAGGCCACCGACACCGGGGCCACTGACACGACCGGGGCCACCGAGGAGGTGTCGACCGATTCCGGGTCCGCCACATCCGTTGCCGCACCGGCCAAGAAGAAGAAGAAGAAGGCCAAGTCCGCCACCAAGACCGCATCAGCGCCGCCGGCCGTCACGCCGGCACCGTCGCTGCGCGCGCAACTCACCGAGAACCTGCGTCCCCGACGGCATCCGGTGATCGTCGGACTCGTCGCGCTGTGTGTGGCCGCGTTGGTGGCGACGACCGTGCTCGCGATCCTGTTGAGTCAGCGGTCCGATCAGCTCAGCGCAGCCGAGCAACTCGCCGCCGACAAGGCGGCAGCCGAACGCGTCGCCGGTGATTATGCGGTGGGTGCGGCGACGTTCGACTTCCGGGATCTCGCTCCCTGGTCGGCGGCACTGAAGAAGGGCACTGCCCCCGAACTCACCTCACGCTTCGACGTGGCGGTCAAGACCCTCACCCCGCTCATCCAGGAGGTGCAGTGGAATCAGACCGCCACGCTCATCGCCGCGACGACGGTCGACGTCCGCGCGGATCGGCAGTTCGTGGTGCAGGTCTTCGTCTCGACGCACATGACGAGTACCCAGAATCCCGCCGGACTCAATACCGTCACCCCCTACACGGTGACCCTTGACCGTGACGACAACTGGCTGATCACCGATGTGGCCGGGATCGCCGGCGCGGCGCAGGACGGCTCGACCGGAACGGGTACCCCCGACGTCGCGCCCGCCGATTCCGCCGCGCCCACCCAGGCGCCGGCCACTCCCGGCGCCCCCTCGGTGACACCGGCTCCGTCGACGCCGTGAGCCGCAGCGGCGGGGGCCGGTGGTCGGGTGTGCTGTTGCTGACCTCGGGGGTCGCGGCGATCGCCGTGTTGATGCCGTGGGCGCGGGGCCGGGGCATGACGATTCCCGACACCTCCGACGTCGCCGGTGACGCGGTCAGCCATCCCGGCGCATTCGAGAGTGTCCGCGTGCTCGGAGTCACCACGGCGCCGGGCGCGACGATCCTGGCCGCTATCTGCCTGGTGACGGTGGTGGCCCTGTGGCGGACCGCTCCGTCCTACCGCCCGAGCCGGGCGGGCCACCTCTGCATCGCCGCGTCGGCGCTCGCAATGGCCGCTGCCCTGTGGTTCGTCCTCGACGCGGATCTGCGGACCGCGGCGCTCGGGAAGTCCATCGACCTGCAGTCCGACACGGTGACGCTCACCGCGTGGCCATGGATTACCTTGGGATGCGCCGTGATCGGCTGCATCGCCGGAGTCCTGCTGGTACCGCGGCACATCGACGTGGCGGACCGCGTCACAACAGACAGGAGCCCAGCACGGTCATCGTGAGCGGTCGCCACGAGTGATGAGCGTGCTCGACCACCGGCCCGCCGACGAGGTGAGTCCACTTCCGCTGGTCGGCAACCACAGCTTGTCGGTCGGGCCGATCCGTCTCGCCGGTCGGGCCGGTCCGGAGCGATAGCCGCCGCGTTGAGCTCCGTCGAAACGGAGGACCGTGTCCGCCGGGCCGAGCTTGTCGAGGTCGAGGCCTCGTAAGACAAGGCTGGAACTCCCAACGGCCACAACGTTTCTGCGGTAGCACCGCTCGGGATGGTCCGGTGGGACGGGATGGTTCAGGAGCTGTCGAGACCGTCATGGAGCATGGCGCCGAGGACAAGTGCGCCCCGGTTGCTGGGATACATGCCGGCGGCGTCCATCTCGTGTCGCTCGACCTCGGGCTCGACGCGGCCCATACGGATGAGGTGCTGACGTGCCTGTCCTTCGGTGACCGTGCCGCGGACGCGGATACGGGCACTCGAGGCACCATGAAGCGTGCCCGCGGTGCCGGGATCGCCGGGATCAGCGGTGACCTCGATGCCGGGCGAGTCGTAGGCGTCCTCGAGTTCCCCGGTGTCGGTGACACCGGGTTCGTCGGGGTGCTCGCCGCCTGCGGCGTCGGGCCCGTCCCGCTGGTCGGGTGGTCGGGGCTCGACGGGATCGGATTGGGCTGCGCCTGAATCGTACTCGTCGACGGGTGGTTCGGACTGATCGCACACATCGTCATCGTGATCGTCGTCCTGGTCGACGCTGTCTGCGATATCGAGGCTGTCGCCGATGCTCGAGGAGCCGGTAGTCGGAGCCTGATCGTCACTCGAAACACCACGATCGGACCAGGTTTCGGCATCCACGGACGACGACGCGGTGTCCTCGTCGTCGGGATCGGCCGGTACATCGACGTCGGCGGTGGCGTCGGCATCGACCGACTCGGTCTCATCCTCTGCTTCGGCGGCGGCTTCGATGTCATCAGTTTCGGCATCGACCACGTCGACATCAACCACGTCGGTGTCTGCGGGTTCGGTTGCGCTGGAACCACTATCAGCGTCGTTGTGGTCGCGGTGGATCTGGTCGCGGATCTGGTCGAGTTTCTGCTCGTAGAGTGCGGTGATGTCGGGGTGATCGTTGACGATCTTCGGGTTCTCCGGCATGCCGGGTGCGGCGTTGAGTTGCCACCAGCACCGACCGGCCAGCGGCCCGTCTTCGTAGATGCCGGTGGTGTACTGGCCCGGATTCGGCCCGACCATCCGGTTGTGCGGACCGCACGCCGGCGCCAGATCGGTGATGTCGGTTTTCCCGCCGTCAGCCCAGTCCTCTTTGGCGTGATGCATTTCCGAATGCGATGCGGGTTGCCCGCAGCCGGGGAACGAGCACACTTCACCGCCGGTGCGGGAGAACGACGCGATCCGCTGCTCGGTGGATGCCAGGCGTCGGGCGCGCCCCAGATACAACGGGAGGTCGATGGCGTCGGAGAACACCGCCAGGAACTGCTGCAGATCATTGGGATCCTTGATGTCACCCAACGCACTCAGCAGGTCCGGGATGGGAATGGTGGATCCGGAGGCGGTGGTGGCATACCCGGCACCGGCGAGGAGGTCTTGCAGGAAGGTTTTGATGATCAACGCGACCGGTAGTCCGCGGTGGGTTTTGCCGAGCACGCCTTCTTTCATCGCCGACACCAACAACACGTGCATGGCATCATGATTGCGTTGCGCCTGGGAACGATCGTCACGCTTGACCGCCGCCGCCAACACATCGGGGTCAGCATCCCCGATCGCACCGGTCGGCGACTCCAGATCACTCAAATTATTCATCCCAGGTTGCGCCCACGCATCCAACATGGAGTCCCACAAGGCACGGGTGACCGGCGGGAGATGCCCATTGAGTTTCGCCATCCCATCGACACGGGACTGGTTGATCCACAAGTTACGGCGCTGTTGGCGTTCTTTCTCCTCCACCAACTGTCCGTCGGGGTCGAGGTGCGCCAGAATCCGGGCACCCATCTTGGTGATATCGGCGGGGATGTGTTCGGTGGCTTTCTCACCCAAGGTGGCTTCGGCCGCGACTTTCTTGTCATGCGGGACGGCATTCGGAATGTTGTCCAGGGCTTCCAACGCGGCGGACAGGTGGGTGTGACCGATCAAACCCTTCTCATACGCGGTCGACAGCGTCGGGAATTTCGGTTCCTCCGGTTGTCCGGTCAGTCCGTGGAATCGGGCGGTGGCCTTCATGTGGGCGATGCGCATGGTGGGTTGCGCGATCCGCAGATCGTAGTTCAGGAAGTTCGACAGGCTGACTTTGCCGACTTTGCGGTGCACACTGCGATCGGAGATTTCCAGGATCGCGCGGTCGCCCTGGAAGTGGGTGCGGGTGGCGATCTGTTCGGACAGTTTCGCCGCTTCGATGACTTCGGTGTCGGAGCAGGCGGTCATCGGAGTCTTGGCAAGTTCGTCCAGGATTTCGGAGAGTTGGTGCATCAGCTGCAGTGGTCGTGACATGGGACTGTCGGTGGTGTCTGTCATGCTGATGTCACCTCCCCCGAGAAGGCCGTTGTGGCTGTGTGTTCTATTATAGCCGTCTTCTACGTGAATCGCAAGGGTTTTCTATCCACAGGGTGTGCATGCGTGAATGTGGTTGGGGTGCTGGCTATTTCCAGCCTTGTGTCACCGGGTCTCGACACGGGCTCCGCTAGCGCTCCGCCCGGCTCGACCAACGAACTATGGGGCTCGACCAACGAACTATGGGGCTCGACCGACGGATGGGGTCTCGGCCGGACGAAGGTGCCCGGCCGGACGAAGGTGCCCGGCCGGACGAAGGTGCTCGGCCGGACGAAGGTGCTCGGCCGGCGGAGGTGGGTGCTTGGCCGGCGGGATGAGGGCGCTCGACCAACGAATTATGGGGCTCGATCAACGACATGGCCCCCGTACTCGTGGAGAGTGCGGGGGCCCGTGCGCCGGCGGTGAGTCGAAGGCTCAGGCGTCGATGCCGCCGTCGTCGTCGCCGGACTCCTCGAGATCGACGACGTTGCCGTCCTCGTCGACGGCGGTGTCGTAGTACCCGTCGCCGTCGGTGTCGAGGATGGAGGTCTCGAACTCGCCGTCGCCGTCGGTGTCGAGGGCTGCGGTGTCGGTGTAGCCGTCGCCGTCGGTGTCGACCTCGATCAGGTCGCCGACCCCGTCGCCGTCGGTGTCGGTGATGAGGGTTTCGATGACGCCGTCACCGTCGAGGTCGGCCGCCACGGTGTCGATGGCGCCGTCGCCGTCGGTGTCGGATGCGTAGCCGTCGGTGACGCCGTCGTCGTCGAGGTCCACGGGCTGTTCGGTCATGTCATGTCTCCTGGGGTGGTGGGTGGGTTGAAGGTGGATCGGTCAGGTCAGGCGTCGAAGCCGCCGTCGTCGGCCGCATCCTCGTCGAGCGGGACCGCGGTCTCCTCGTCGAATTCGCCGTCACCGTCGATGTCGGCGATCGCGAGGTCGGTGATCCCGTCGTCGTCGGTGTCGATCTCGGCGTAGTCGTAGCTGCCGTCGGCGTCGGTGTCGTAGACGGCGGTGTCGGTGGCGCCGTCGAAATCGGTGTCGGACTCGCCGTACTCGAAGATGCCGTCGCCGTCGGCGTCGACCGCGAGGGTGTCGTTGACGCCGTCGCCGTTGGTGTCGCCGACCTGAACGGTCTCGTTGATGCCGTCGCCGTCGATGTCGGTGTAGGAGGTGGTGGTCATGGTGGGGTTCCTTTCGGGAGGTGGTGTTGTGCTTCTGTCTGGTTGGAGCACGCACAGCCCCGAAATGTTCCAGCGGTTGCCGATGTCATTCGTTCGATGGAGGACCACTGCACGTGGGAACCTTCAGGCATCACCTCAGATCTGCGAGGAGTTCGGACAGGATCGTTCTCGCGCGGGAGATCCGGCTGCGGACGGTCTGCAGCCCGATGCCCTGGGCCTCGGCGATTTCGGCGTAGGACAGGTCGCCGTAGACGCGCAGGACGAAGGTGGCGCGGTAGGCGTCGGGTAGTTGCGCGAGTGCCTCGGCGATGCGGTCGGCGACGACGACCTGCCCGGCGATGTCGGTGGCCGATTCCAGCTCGACGTCATCGATGTCGGAAGTGATTGCACGCCTTCGTATCTGAGCGAGTGCGGCGTTGGAGGCGATGCGGAACAGCCACGTCGAGAGGCGGGCGTCACCACGAAACCGGGGTAGCGCGCGCCATGCGGCGACGAGCGATTCCTGGAGGGCGTCCTCGGCGTCGGTGGCATTGCCGGTGATCCGCAGGCAGATCGCCCACATGCGATCACGTTGCGCCGAGACGAGTTCGGCGAATGCCTGCTGATCGCCGCCCTGAGCTCGCGCGAGGAGGCCGGCCGTGTCGGTGTCGACGGCCGGGGACGAGGCGGACGTGGCCGAAGGGCCGCCGTGCGGGGGCACCCGCTCATCGTAGGAGATGGAACGCGGCTGGGGAATGGGATGAAAGTTGTTTGGCGAGCGAACTATTGCCGACTCAGAAGTCGGCGTCGCCGGAGTCGGAGTCGTCCCCATCCCAGGACGGGTCGTCGTCGGTGGGATCGGCGGGGGAGAGGTCGTCGTCGATCCAGCCGTCGTCCGGATCAGTGCCGGCCTCGTCGAGCTCATCCAGACCGACCCCGTCACCGTCGACCCCGTCAGCGTCGTCGGCCGGGTCGGCACCGGCCGGCGCGGTCAGGTCATCGTCGGCTTCGGCGTCGGGATCGAATGCGGTCGCCAGTGCGGACTCCCAGACGTCGTCCGGTGCGGTCAGGTCGGATGCGGGATCGTTGGCCGCCAGCCACGTCTCGATGTCGTCGGTGTCGTCGGTCATCGCCGCACTCCGTCCCGGTCGGTCGTTTGATACGCGCACCCTTGCGATGCCCGTTTACCCTCTTTGAGTAGTACACGGGCCAGAATGTTCCCGTGGCCGACCAGATTCGACGGACCGACCTGACATCCGACGGGAGGCACCACGCGGTGGCAACGCGCACGACCCTACGCGACCGGCTCGGGCAACTACTCGACGATGTCGCCCGGATCGGTGAGCGTGAGGTGGCGCAGCGGTTACGCGCCGACCTCGACGCCCCGCTCACCGTCGCGGTGACGGGTCGGGTCAGTTCGGGGAAGTCGACTCTGCTCAATGCGCTCGTCGGTGATCGGGTGGCACCGACCGATCGGGCCGAATGCACCCGAGTGGCCACCCTGTACCGGGCCGGTGCGCCGCAGCGCGTCGAGGTGATCGGGATGGACGGGACAGTCACCGAGGTGCCCGGACCGGTGCGCGGCGACCTCGGGCGGCCGGCCCGCGACATCGATCATGCCGTCGCGTACACACCGTCGCGGCTGTTACGGGATTTCTTCCAGATCATCGACACCCCCGGCCTGTCGGGTTTCACCGACACCGCCGAGACCGCCACGCGGCGGGTGTTCAGCGGACGGTCGGGGTTGCCGCGCCCGGATGTCATCCTCTTCCTCCTCGACGACGCGGGCGGTCCCAAGACCGACGAGGTCGAGTTCCTCCGCAACTGCGGGGCGTCGGCACAGAACACCATCCTGGTGATCTCCCAGGCCGACCTGATCGCCGACGAGCGACCGATGCTCAAGGCGCTCGAGATCGCCCGCCGCATCCAGCGCCGGTTCGCGGCCACCGCGGGTGCGGTGGTGCCGGTGTCGGGTCTGATGGCCGAGGCCGGTGTCTGCGGTGTCACCGAACGGGAGACGGCCGCGATCGCGGCGCGCGGGAAACTCGAGACGTGGGAACTGCTGTCGATCATCGACGGTGGCGCGCCGGCGCCGCCGGGCATCGACGTGGAGTTGCTCGGCCGGCTCGAGGAACTCGTCGGGACCTACGCCATGGACGACGGCGCCGAGATCGCCGCCGACGGCGCGCAGGCCTATTGCGAATGGTTGCAACGGGTTTCCGGGGTGGGAGATCTCCGGCAGGCGATCGGACGACGATTCGTCGCCGTCGGTGACGTGCTCAAGGCCCGCACCATGCTCGGCGAACTGCGAGACCTCGCCACCCGCAGTCCGCATCGCGCCGCCATCCTGGTGGCCATCGAGGACGCCGAGTCCGCGCCGGAATTGCACCGGCTCCGCGAGGTCGCCGCGCTGGAGGCCCTCGCGAGGTGGCACCCCGACAGTGAGGTGGTCGCCGACCTCGGGCACGCGGTGGCGGTGCGTGACGTGCGGGTGTTGCTCGGACTGCCACCCGGTGCGGCACCCACCGACATCGACGCGGCCGCCCGGTCCCGCGCGGTGGACTACCGCGGTCGGCGATCACTGGCCGGCTCCTCGGCCGAACGGGAGGCATTGTTGGTGCTGGAACAGACATTTCAGCTCGTCCGCCGCGGCCTGTGGACGGCGTGATGAGTCAGGAGGCCGCGCCCCGCAAGGCGCCACCGAGCGCCGCGACGGTACTGCGGGTGGCCGTCGACGCCTTGCGCAAACACGGTGACGATGCGATCGCCGACCGTGCGCTGCGGGTGGCCGCGGCCGCGCCGCCGGAGGCGTCGGTGGTGATCGTCGGCGAGATCAGCCGGGGCAAGAGCTCATTGGTCAACACGTTGGTCGGCGCACCGGCCGACGCGCCGGTGGCGCCCGTGGACACGGAGATGGCGACGAGCATCTACGTGCGGTACGTGCCCGCCACCGACGACCTGCCCGTCGGGGCCGCCGACATCGAATTCCCCGGTGTGACACACCGTATCGATGTCGCCGCACTCGCCGACTGGGTCACCGTCGGCGGTGCCGACGAGGGCCGGACGGTGACGGCGCAGGCGTCCTCCGGCGCCGACGATGCCATCGTGGCGGTCGGCGTACCCGCGGTGTCGGCGCGTGTCGGCATCGCCTCGACGGTGCTTCCCGACACCGTCATCGTCGACACCCCGGGCGTGGGATCGCTGATACCCGAACACGTCGAGGCGGTGATGAGTGCGAGCCGCGGCGCGGGTGTGCTGGTGATGGTCTGCGATGCGACGGCGCCGATGAGTGCCCCCGAACTCGAGTTCCTCGGTGCGGTGGGCGCGGAGATCTCGTCGGTGGTGATCGTGGTGACGAAGATCGATCTGGTGATGCGTCAGTGGCGCACCGTCGTCGCCGAGAATCGCGCGCTGATCGGCAGGCACGCACCACGTTTCGCGCACGCGCCGATCATCGGGGTGTCCAATCGGGTGGCCGCGCAGGCCGCGTCGATCGCCGACCCCGAGACGGCCACGCGGGCGCGGGCCGCCTCCGGTGTCACCGACCTCGTCGGCGCGCTCACCCCGTTGGTGCGTGCCACCTCGGATGCGCCGGAACGCAACGCGCTGCAGGTGGTTTTCGGCGGACTCGACACGGTGCGCACCCGACTGCTGTTGGAGATCGAGACGGTGAAGGCCGCACCGGCGGTGCGCGTCGAGATCGAGGCCGAGCGGGAACGACTCGCCGGCCTCAAGGATCACAAGCGGGAATGGCAGGCCCGCCTCCAGCAGGACATGGCGGCGTTGTCGGTGACCTCCGACGACATGTTGCGCGAGGAGTTCGACGGACTCTTCGATCAGTGGTCGCGTCGCATTGACAAGCTCAAGTTCTACGAGATACCGCGCGCCTCCAAGGACTTGGTGTCGCAGATGACCGTCGACCTGGAGGCGGTGGCCCGCCGGGTCTCTGCCGCCTACGTCGTCGGGGTGGAACAGATCGCCGACGAGTTGTTCTCCGACAGTGAGATTCGCGTCTCGGTGCTCGACCGCCTCACCGAGGGGCAGGAGGATCTGCACCTGCGTGGTGAGAAGAAGGTGTCGCCGTGGAAGAACTTCCTCGATCCCATCCTGATCACCACCATGGCCTCCGGTGGACCGCTCGCGCTGATCCCCGGCGTGGGCTTCATCGCCCTGCCGGTGTGGGCCGGCATCGTGATGGGATTCCGGGCCACCCGCACCGGCAAGGAGAATCACCGCAAATGGTTGACCAAGGCGGTCAACGACATGAAGGGTGACGTGCGGTCGCAGTTGAAGGCGTTCAACGCGCAGGCGATGGGGGATCTGCGGGTGGCCTACGATCTCCAACTCGAAAGTGCGCTCGCCGAATCGGCGAAGATCCTCAACGACGCGGCGGCCGAATCCAAGCGCTCGGCCGAGGACCGCAAGCAGGCCGTGACGGAGCTGCGGGCCAAGGTCACCGCGATCGACACCATCCGCAAGAACATCGTGGCCGTGTTGAAACGTCCGGTCGGGCAACAGAAACCGGCCGGAGCGCCGGCGTCCGACGACGGGAGCTGACGGTGGCGGGCGTGGCATCGCAGGGTAGGCGACGGTTGTGCATCGACTTCGGTACCAGTAACACCGCCGCCGCGTTCCGGGTCGACACCGCCGACCCCGTCGTCGTGCCGCTGTCGGCGGATGTGGTGACGATGCCGTCGGCGGTCGGCGCCGACGGCGGCAACATCGTGGTGGGTTCCGCCGCCCGCGCGATACGACTGCACCGTCCCGACGCCTACGAGGAATCCCCGAAATCCCGCCTGGTGGAAGGCGAGATCGAACTCGGTGACCGTTTCTGGCCGGTCGAGGAGATCATCGGCGTCGTCCTCGATCACGTACACCGGACCGCGCTGCGGTATTCGGGTTTCGGCTCCTTCGACACCGTCATCCTGACCCACCCGGACAATTGGAGTGAACGTCGTCAGGCGATCCTGCGCAGCGCCGCACAACGGGGCGGAATACGGCCGGAGCAGATCCGCACGGTATCCGAATCGCTGGCCGCCGCATGGTATTACGTCCATCAGGGACATGACGTGGCGGCCAACGAACGGATGTGTGTCTTCGACTTCGGGGCGGGGACCTGTGACGTCGCCGTGCTCGCGCACGACAGCGGTGGGTTCACCGTCATCGGGTCCGGCGGCGACAACACCCTCGGCGGGAATGACCTCGACGCCCGGCTGCGTCGCTGGGTGCTCGAGGAGGCCGGTCGCCTCGACCCGGAACTGCCTGCGCTGCTGCGGGAACCGGCCGCGGCACTGGCCCTCGGTGATCACGTGCGGATCGCGAAGGAGAACCTGTCGGAGGATTCGCGGACGTCGATCGAACTACCCGGCGGGCGACGACCGATCCTGTTGACCCGCCGCGAATTCGAGGAGATGATCGCGCCCTACGTGCAACGTGCGGTTGATCTGACCCGGCAGGCGATCGAGGGTGCCGACGCGGTGTCGGGCCGGGCCAGCCTGCCGGTGGTGTACCTGACCGGCGGCACCAGCAACATCCCCGGCGTGGCGGCCGCATTGTCCGGGGTCGGCCGCATCGGTCGGATCGGTGATCCGAAAACCGTTGTCGCCCAAGGTGGGCTGCTGCGTTCGACGAACATCGACGTCCCGGTCGGCACCGCCGCAGTTCCCGCCGAGGCGAATCCGTTCGCCGCGACCGGGGTGCGGATCATGATGCCGGCGTTGGCGCCCGGAACCGTCGTGGCCGGCGTGCTCGCTCGGGAAGGTCAACGGGTGCGGACCGGCGAACCGATCGCCCGGGTGCAGTCCGCGGCAACCCCGGTGCTGATCACCGCCCCCGCCGACGGCGTGCTGTCCGGTGTCGACCTGGTGGTCGGTGCGACGGTGGCACCGGGCGCCGTGTTCGGTGCGATCGGCCCGACGGTCGTCGCCCGCGACAGGTGGGCCGGGCTGCACCGGGTGCCCGCCGGCGTCGTCGCCGAGAACCCCGCGACTCGGGCCCAGCCCCCACCACCGCCACCGGCGCCCCCTCCGGCACCGCCGCGACCCGGTTCGGTGCCGGCCCCGAAGTCCGCGCTGCCGTTCGGTGAACCGCGGACATCTCTCGACCGATCGGGCAACCAGATCACCGAGTGGCCCGACGGTCTGACCGTCGTGCGGATGCCCGATGGCCGGGTGAAGGTGGGCCGCCACGGATCGCAATTACGTGGCGGCACACAGGGTGTCGAGGTGGCGCCGTCGGTGCCGAAGGGGCCCGCGGACCACATCGTCGTGGCGTTCGACGATCCGGAGAGGTAGTTACACGCGCAACTCCCACATGCACGGAATGCATTCCGTGCATGTGGGAGTTGCGCGTGCAGATCCCGTGAGTCAAGCCGGCATGTTGCGGTGCCTCGGACGGGTCCTTAGTATGTGAGGCAAGCCCCTTGCGTTGAGCTTGTGGGAAGTGGACCCCAGACGCAGCCGGACGACTGTGCACTGGGGTTTCGCGCTATTCGGGGGTAGAACAGTCAGGTGTCCGCGCGTCGCATCTTCGTCGACGAGACGAAGCAGAAAGGGTTCGTCCTGGTGGCGGGAATCATGGTCGATGCCGACTTCGCCGACACTCGAGGTGCGCTGCGAAGTCTCACCAAGCCGGGCCAGCACCGCATTCACATGCGTAGTGAGCGCGATTCACGTAAACGCGAGATTGCTGACGCCATCGGCCGCATGCCAGTGCGGGCGTGGGTCTACCGCGCCGCAGACCGTGCCTGTGCGGATAGGGACGCCCGATCGGCCTGCCTGGACCGGCTCGTCATCGACGCCGTTGCGGCTGGAATCGACCACCTGGTGATCGAGCAGGACGACAGCATGATCGGCTGGGACAACCAGACCCTCATCAAGTGAGGTAGCTACACGCGCAACTCCCACATGCACGGAATGCATTGCGCGCATGTGGGAGCCGAGCAGGTGAAAGGTGCCGGGGAGGCGCGCACCGGGTCGGTGGACTCACTTCCCATATCGATACGGCAGGTACTGCACATTCCAGTGATTGCCGTCCGGGTCGTCGAAGTAGACGAAGTGTCCCCACGGCTGCACGTCGACCTCGGAGACGTCGGCGCCGCCGTCGAGCAACGCCTGCCGGGCCGCCTCGATGTCGGACACGCACAGCATGAGGGTTCCGGCATTGGGCGGCCGACCCTCGATGAGGCCGGTGCCGAACGCGATCGAGCACCCCGACCCGGGAGGGGTCATCTGCACGAAGCGGATGTCCTCGGACGGCGACTGATCGTGGTCGGGGTGAAAGCCGATGCGTGTGTAGAAGTCCTTCGCGCGGTCGACGTCGGTGACGGGCAGAAATGCGACTTCCAGGGTCCAGTCCATGAGCACGTGCCTTTCGGGTCGAGGGATCGAATGCGTTGCGCACCGATGGAGTCAGCATCGCCCGCATTGCGGACGATTTCGGTCCGCGATTCGGGCGGGGGTCGGGCCGTGTGTTGGAGTCGTAGTTGGGGATTGTGCAGTACTACTGTCGCTTCGTGACATCGATGTTCGGCGTCGTTGACCTGTGTGGATGGACTCGTGGCGCGTCTGAGCCAGGAGGTGATGAACGAAAGCGGTGGTTTCATGCTCCTGAAGCTTCACCGTACGTGGGGCACTGGTTGTTCAAGCCCAGGACGGAGAAGACGCTCGTCCTTTCACGAGCTCGACAGGCCCGTGGAGAGAGCCCAGATGTCCTCGTGTCAGGCGAAGACTGGGCGGAGAAGGTCGGTTACGAGCTGGCAGTGCAGGTTGGGGTTCCGGCGGCCGCCACCGAGTTGGCCAGAGTGATCCCGCTGGGCGAGAGCACGCATGTTCGTGGCTCAATGAGTCGTGACATGCGACGTCCAGGGTGGTCGTGGGCTCCTGGTGCATCGCTGCTCGCCGAAGCAGACGATGACTTCGACTCCGACACGTGCGTCGGGCATACGCTGCGCGCAGTTCGTGATGTGCTGACAGGTGCCGCAATCACCGGTCCTGTCGGCACCGATTACGCCGACTGGCCGGCGTTCGACGTATGGGTTGGGTATCTGGTGCTCGATGCGTGGATCGCCAACACCGATCGGCACGCACACAATTGGGGTCTCCTACAAGACCAGGCCACGGGTGCGACTTACCTCGGTCCCAGTTTCGATCACGGGTCGGCGCTCGCCGCTGTGGAGATGGAGAGAAACCGCGCATCGCGTGTCGATGATGGGTCTGTCGTGCAGTGGTGTCATCGGGGCCAGACGAAACGCTTCGACGGTGGCCGGCCGCGTGATTTGGTCGATCTCGCAGCCGAGGCGCTCTCGATGTGCTCCTCCGACGCGCGTCTGCACTGGGACAGGCAACTTGGTGCCGTCGACCTCGGGGCATGCCACGATGTAATTGATCGTATCCCGGATATGTCAGACAAGACCCGTACCTTCTTGCGTACCGTTGTCACCACCAACCGAAAGCGACTCCGCGATGTCCTCCACTGATCTGCTCGACCTGTCGTCGGCGTACGCCGATCCGCAGTCAGCGACGTCGCGGTTGATCGTCACCCGGCGAGACGTCGATGACAGCACCTACCGCCCGATCGGATACCTCGACCGAGTTCGTCGTGACGACGCCGACAGGTACGAGTTCACCTATCTCGCAGCGGTCGCCGATCAAGTGGGTTTTGTACCGGTCATCGGCTTCCGAGACCGTCATCGGCATTACTCATCACCTCGACTGTTCCCTTCCTTCGCCGAACGCGTCATCAGCGCGAAGCGTCCGGACCGGCCGCAGTACCTCGCAACACTGGACCTCGCGGGGGACGCTGACGCGTGGGAGATCCTGTCCGCCTCCGGCGGACACCGGGAAGGCGATCCGATTGAGTTGGTCTCGCTACCGACCTACAGTCCCGATACCGGTGCGACCGAAGCGCACTTCCTGGCACACGGGGTGCGCCATCGCGGTGCGAAGGTCAGCGAACACATCACCGGCCTCGCCGACGACCATGTGCTGACGTTGCTTCCGGATCCGACCAATCCCAGAGACCCCCGTGCCATCCAGATCATGGATGGTGATCTTCATCTCGGGTTCGTTCCGAGTCCATTGCTGGACTACGTGTATTCAGTCCTCGACGGAGGCGACCATACTCTCACAGTCGTGCGGGCGAACCCGCCAGAGACGCACGCGCACCTGAGACTGCTGCTGCGCCTCGAAGGTCATTGCGAGGGTTTCGTCTTCGACCGCGAGGAGTGGCGGCCGGCCCGGACTGCCGGAGACTGACGGACTCCGGACCTCACCCACCCGCCGAGAACCGCACCGCCGAGCGCGCCTGGGCGGCGAGGGCGGCGCCGGCACCCAACGGCCAGCGGTGCATGACGTAGTCGGCGGCCTGGTCGACGCCGAGGTGGCGCGACGAGTTGCCGGTGCGGACCCAGAATTCCGGTGGGGCGTTCTTGCCGGGGCGCAGGTACACCGGCCGCGGCGACGGTCGGCTCACCACCCGGCAGACCGGTTGTGTCCCAGAGGAATCGGGGACCGCGACGTCCTCGATGGACACGTCGACCGCGGTGGCCGCATTCTGTCCGAGCGCGGTGGTCAGCAGGTCACGCAGCCACAACTCGAAGCGGTCTGCGTCGGGCACCCTGAGGGTGGCGTAGTCGGCGTCGAGACCCAGGGGTGTGCCCTCGTCGTCGACGCCGATCAGCAACGTCCCGCCGTCGGCGTTGAGGAACGCCGACACGGTCTTGACGATCACCTGCTCCATCCGGGGATCCTTCTCACCGGTGCGCGTGTTGATCCGGGCCGTCGACTCGAACTCGACCTGCGCGGATTCGCCCGCGGCGATCAACTCGGCCACGCCCGCGCGTTGGGGGCGTTGCAGATGCGCGGCGACCGCCCCGTAGACGGCGATGACCGCGATCGAACCGAGCAGGGCGGACCCGATCGCGATCGGCTGCCACAGGTGCGTGTCGGGCTTGATCGCCCCGGCGATGAACAGTCCCAACGCCGAGCCGATGATCGCCAGCACGACCGCGGTGGTGCCGTTGAGGGTGGCCCGGCGGCGCAGCAGCCGACGCGCGATCGCACCGAACACCCAGGCCACTATCAGCACGACCACCAGCGAGATCGCCGTCACCCACAGCGGTGCCACCGACTCATACACACGTCCCATGCGTCCTAGTACTACAGCCGTAGATCGCGGGTTGTGAGGTTGCGCGGCGTGTTTGCGCTGGTGGGAGCGGCTGCCGGGGCATGATTTGTGGTTTGTGAAGACAACAAAAACACCCGCGGCAGCCGCGGGTTT